>JAHFRV010000025.1 GCA_023266095.1 Gammaproteobacteria bacterium
AAGGGCCGTTCTTCGCGTTGGCCCCGGCCTTCGACGAGCAGGCCACGCTGTTTATTCATCCCGCCGGCCCGCGCGCCTTCATGGGTGCTGACCTTGGCGTCGAGCGCAATCTTAAGAATGGCGTCATCGAACACCAGACGTCCGCGTTCGACCACCAGTTCGTCGACGATCGGCAACGGTGTGGGCTGTTTGGCCTCCTCCGGCGCAGGTATCGTGAATACCCAATTCGCGCGGCCGTCGGCCGTGCGTTTGAGCGCCGCGTCAAGCTCGTTAAAACGCAACGACGTGATCCGTGGCGCCCGTTGACGATCCTGTTTTCGAATGATCTGCCAGACCGTAGAATACGGAATCTCCAGGTGGGCGTTACGCGCGTTGACCAGATCACCGCCCAACGGCGAATCCGCGGCAAGATCGGCCGGCGGGCCGATGCGCAAGGCGCTGGCGTCGAGCCGTATCGAACCGAATAGCTTGAGTCTGAATTCATCACCGAACTCGACCGGCCGTTGCAGCCGCTGCGCGAGGCTGTTCTGCAAAGGGTTCTTCAGAAAAGGCCAGCCGATTAATTCGCACAGCACGATGCCGACGGCCAGCGCGGCGAGGATGCCCAACGGCCAAGCCGCGATGCGCAGTCGCTTACGGGTTTGTGGATTCATGTCGCGGTCCTTCTATTAATGCAAATATCTGCAAGCGGGGTGCCGATGACCGGTGAGTGTCAACCGAGGATGAATACGGGTTAGCATGGGGGCCGACTGGTTCAACAGGCCGGGGACGGTCAACCGGATCAGGTATCCACGAGTTGCGCGGCAGGCAACTCACCAGCATGCGCTACGTCAGAACTTTGAATGCCGTGAGAGGCCGGCGCTGCATGCCGCCCGGCTAAAGAACCTACACCTAGAATCACCGAGACGGCACTGCGGGCCAAGCACTGCATGGCAACGGATAATCGACGACCTGCTATAGAAAAGCATAACCTTTCATTTTGGAAAAGCCAGCCGTATCACTTAAACCGTGTACCGAAATTGGGCATCGCGCCCGACGGATACAGCATAGCGGCTTTCAACAGCCGCCGTTACATCAGCCAGCGTTTTTTCATCAGGCGGTGCGATACGAATAATGTGAAGACACCGATTCCGAACAGGGCCAGCCATTGCACAGGAAATTCAAAGAGGCCGGCGCCTTCCAACAAAATCGATTTAACCGGTTCGTAAAAGGGATATGAGGGAATTAACGGCGCGACTTTGGTTAATTCCTGGGAGAAATCCGAAAGTGCCGAAGGAAGCAGGTGCGGCAGGTAAAACAGCACTCCCAGGGTTCGCGCACTCGCTTGAGTCTGGCATAAAAAACCCACTAGAATTCCGAAAGCGCTGAAACAGAAACCGCCGATCATCAGGAAGGCGAAATAGCTCCAGCCGCTTACGAGGTCAAAATCAACGCCCGCCATCAATTGCAGGAGCGCCGCCGCAACGGCGATTAAAATCATTCCCAAGGCGACCTTGGCGAGCAGCCATTCCACCTCGCTTATCGGAGTCTGCAACAAGCCGAGCAGGAGTTTCTTTTCTTTTTCTTCGGCCACTTGCGCCGGCAGGACGATGAATCCGACCAGCAGCACCAGCATTAAAATCCAGGTCGGCAGCATTTGCTGCTGTATTCCGTCCTCCTGCAGGGAACGTATCTCCGAAATCCAGCTTTTACTTTTTCCCTCCAGCATCCGCTGCAGCTCGGAAACACCTTCGACGATGGCCAGGGTTTGAAAGGAAGCCTTCGCCAGCACGATTAAAGTGAAGCTGTCGGCTTGCCCGGCGGACGGTATTAAAACACCATCGCCGTTTTTTTCCTTGAGCCAGCGTTGCGCGTCCGCTTGATCGGTAAACCAGGAAATCGTAAAGACGCGGTCGGCCGACCGCAGGCTTTGCAGCAACGCCGGCGTATATTGCGCGTGTTCGATCAGCCCGATTTTTATTTTTTGCGCGTCCAGCCGGTTGCCGTCCACCAGCTGCAATACCACGAAGACAAAAAGCGGAATAAATAAGACTAAATAAAGCGTTTTGTTTTTGAAGGCGATGGCCAGGTCATTGGCGATTAATATCGCGATATTTCTGATCATGAATAAAGAGTCTGATGAATGTTCGACGTGAAATATTCCGAAGGTTGACCGTCGAAAACCAGCGAGCCTTGATGCAGCACCATGATCCGGGTGGCGAGGCTTTTAATTTCTTCGGGTCGATGAGAAGTAAAAAGAATGGTCTTGCCCGACGCGTGGATTTTACCGAGCGACAGGTAAATTTCCCTGGTCATTTCAAAATCGAGTCCCGAAGTCGGTTCGTCCAGGAGCAGGAGAGGCGCATCCGCCAACAAGGAACGGGCGATGCTGACTCGCTGTTTCAAACCTTTCGACAAGGTTTGCACTTTGCTATGCCGAAATGGCAGTAGATTGAATTCCTGCAGCGTCTCTTCGATACGCGAAGAGGCGACTTGAAACAGGCGGCCAAAAAGCACGAGATTGTATTCCACGGAAAAGAAATCGAAGAGGTTCGGCGTTTCCGGGACGAAGCCGATTTTTCTAACCAGGGCCCGCCTGTCGCCGAGATCGATCCCGTCGACCCGCACCCGTCCGTTATCCGGCACCAACCAGCCTGCGATCATCTTCAACAGCGTCGACTTGCCCGCGCCGTTATGCCCCACCACTGCGATCAACTCGCCTTTTTCGACGGTAAAATCCGTGGCCCGCAGACCTCTCGTCCCTTTATAAATTTTGCAAAGACGATCGACCTCAAGCTGCATGAAGATTCCACTCGGAAAACGCGCCGCGCCGTATTTTATCGTTGGTTCTGGCCCCGCCCCCGACAGCGTCGGCAACGGGACCAAAAATTCTTTTTACACGCGTTTTGCCAAAAAGATGACCAGCAGGACTAAAACCACGATTACCAGTACGCCTTCCATATCATTTACTCCTTTACAGTATTACGACTTTGATTTCATTAGGCGATCGCCACAAGTATATCAATCGCCCTCGTTGCGCTTTTTTCTCTTGGTTTGAAATTATTAATGCTGGTGCAGCTATTCGGAAATTCCAAAGAGGTAAAACCGGAATTGCACTGCGGGGTAGTCGCTGCCTTTAGCGACTCATGCACTATGAAGCATTCATGGAGATGAATATATGAGGTCAACGCTTCGCGTTGAATAAAGCTCACTTAGATTATATAGCTCGCTCCTCCATCAGCGTCAATCTAATTCTGTGATCCCAGGAAGAATTTAAGACAATTATCGGGACAATGCCCGCACGACGGGATCCATCTTCAACAGCAGCGCCGCACGCCGTTCCACTTGCGCGCCTGCTCGGCCTTGAAGAAGCGCTTGCGATCGAGTGGCTGTCGGTCTTCGTGGGCATGCCGCTCCTGCCAGTGCGCGAGATAACGCTCATAGGCGTCATCACCGCTGACTTGGCGCAGGCCCGACCATAGTTTGTGCCACCAATACACGTTGTTCATCGCATCAATCCCTCACCCAGTCTTCAACGAGCCGGCTCGGCACATGCGGCGCTTCGCTGAGCGGCGGGTGTTTGTGGCCGCGCACGGCGCAGTAACAGACACGCAGCATGTCGAGCACCAGCACCCAGGTGGCGATCAAAAAGAAGGCGGTCAGCGCGGCGTCGAGCCGGTCGTTGAAGATCAAGTGCGGCGCGGAGGCAAGTTTGTCGGGCGGCAGCGCGCCGGCGGCGAGTTTGTCGGCGAGGTCGCGGGCATGCGAGAGAAAGCCGATGCGGACTTCGGGACTGAAGAGTTTTTCCCAGGCCGCGCTGGTGGTGATGATCACCAACCAAGTGAGCGGCAGTCCCGTGACCCACGCGTAGCGCAGCTTGCCGGATTTGACGAGGATGGTGGTGCCCACGCACAACGCGATGGCCGCGAGCATCTGGTTGGAGATGCCGAACAGCGGCCACAGGCTGTTGATGCCGCCGAGCGGATCGATGGTGCCCATGTAGAGGAAATAGCCCCAGGCCGAGACCACACAGGCGCTGGTGAACAACACGCTGGGATACCAGCTGGTGCGGCCCAGCGCGGGCACCACATTGCCGAGCAGGTCTTGCAGCATGAAGCGGCCGACCCGGGTGCCGGCGTCGAGCGTGGTGAGAATGAACAAGGCCTCGAACATGATCGCGAAGTGATACCACATGGCGAGCATACCCTCGCCGAAGGCCCGCGAAAAGATGCTGGCCATGCCCACCGCCAGCGAGGGCGCGCCGCCGGTGCGCGCGAACAGACTCTCCTCACCCATCTCTTTGGCGAGCAGCTCCATCTGTTCGACGGTGACCGGAAAGCCCCAGCTGCTGATTTTGGCGACGGCCTCGGCGGCCGTCGCGCCGACCACGCCGGTCGGGCTGTTGATCGCGAAATACACGCCGGGGTCGAGCACGGTGGCGGCGATCATGGCCATGATGGCGACGAAGGATTCCATCATCATCGCGCCGTAGCCGATGAAGCGGATGTCGCGCTCATTGGCCAGCAGCTTGGGCGTGGTGCCCGAGGCGATCAATGAATGGAAACCCGAGATCGCGCCGCAGGCGATGGTGATGAACACGAACGGGAACAGCGTGCCGCCGAAGATCGGGCCGGTGCCGTCGATGAATTGGGTGAGCGCCGGCATTTGCACGTCGGGGCGCAGGATCACGATGGCGACCGCCAGCGCGATCACCGTGCCGATTTTCATGAAGGTCGAGAGATAATCGCGCGGTGCGAGCAGCAGCCACACCGGCGCCACCGCCGCGACGAAGCCGTAGGCGATGATCATCAGCGCCAGCGTGGGGCCGTCGTAGTCGAACCAGACGCGCAGCGTCGGATGGTGGTCGATCCAGCCGCCGCCCGCGACCGCCAGCAGCAGCAATGTGACGCCGATCAACGTGCCTTCCAACACGCGGCCCGGGCGGACATTGCGCATATAGAGGCCGATCAGTATGGCGATGGGGATGGTGGCGGCGACGGTCGAGGTGGCCCACGGGCTGTGCTTCATCGCGTTGACCACCACCAGGCCGAGCACGGCGATGAGGATGACCATGATCATCATCACCCCGATCAACGCGGCGATGCCACCGATGGGGCCGAGCTCGTCGCGCGCCATCTGGCCGAGCGAGCGGCCGTTGCGACGCGTCGAGAAAAACAGCGTGACGAAGTCTTGCACGCAGCCACCGAGCACCGCGCCGATCAGGATCCACAACGTGCCGGGCAGATAGCCGAACTGCGCGGCGAGGGTCGGTCCGATCAGCGGGCCGGGCCCGGCGATGGCCGCGAAGTGGTGGCCGAACACCACCCATTTATTGGTGGGGACGAAGTCGCGGCCGTCGTTGAAGCGCTCGGCCGGCGTCGCGCGCGTCGGATCGAGCACCAGCACCTTGGCGGCGATGAAGGCGCTGTAAAAGCGGTAACCGATGGCATAGACGCACACCGCCGCGACGATGAACCACAGGCTGTTGATGGTCTCACCGCGCGACAGCGCGATGCCGCCCACCGCCGACGCACCGAGGATGGAAATCGCCGTCCATAACAAGATCGCCCATGGCTGTCGTATTGTCCGCACCGCTGTCGGCTGCCCCATAACCCCTCCACTCGTTAGTTTTAATGCGGCGTATTTTAACCCAGCTGGTAGTGGAGGAGGGGGTTTATGCACCGTCGATAAGGGCCGGTGCCGTTTTGAGGACGATTGCTCTGGATTGGGGCGCGCCGCCGGGCGGATGAAGGCGGCGGTCAGGAGCTCAATATTCGCGTTAAATACACATTAGGTCAGGTGCGACCCCTCATAAAAACGGGGCCGAACCGGCCCCGTTGCAGGCGAACATGCGCTCCCTCAATTGACGATGCGTACCTGTTTTATGATCGCCGCGCTATTACTCGAGGCATCCCAAGCCTTCACTTCCACCCAATAGGTGCCGTTGGGCAGGGCGGTGGTATCCCAAGCAAAGTTCTCATCGAAATTATTGGCATTGTTGTCGTCCACGTTGCTCACCGCGTAGTAATAGCTCTCGGTGCCGCAATAGGCGCTGCTGGAATCGAAGGGCGCCGCGTTGCGATACAACACCGTGGTCTTATTCGACGGTGGAATCTTGGTGAAGTTGATGGTCTTGCCGGTCTTCACCACCGTGCCGGCGGGCAGGGTTTTAACCTGATATCGAATGTACATCACGCCGGTGCGGTGATTCTGCGTCGCGGTGACGAATTGGCGATCCGAGGCGCGGGCGATGATGTCCACCTGGCCGCTGACATTGGTGTAAGGGAAGCCCGGCGGAATCACCGAGCTGGAGCCGTTGTTGGTGAATTGCAAATCTGTCACCGCGGGGCCGTTGACGTCGTTACGCGGTTCGAGATCCCACACCGGGTCTTCGCAGCCGCCGTCGTCGCAGGCCTCGAAGTGCAAGTGGTGGTAATCGCAGGCCGTCCAGAACACCAGGCGCGCGACGGCTGAGTTAGCGGGCATCACCGTGCCGTTGGTTTCGTGATCGCGCACCGACTGCGGAATGGAATTGAAATCCAAGTGCCAGTATTTGTATTCGCTGTGCTCGCTGTCGCCGTGCGCGACGACGGCGCCGTTGTACAAAGACCCCGCGCCCGGCAGACTCAAACTCACCGTGCCCGCCCGCGTGCTGCGCACGAACGGTCCGGCGGGGGCGGGATCATCGTCGACGATATCGATGCCGGTGTGAAAATACGGCCCGCCGCTGTATTGCTGAAATTCACCGCCGCTGTTACCGATGGGGTGAGTTTGATTAGTGGGCTCGATGGGCCACGCCGTATTGGGAAAATGGCAGCCCGGTAACAACAGGCTTGCCCCCGCCACCGCGAACAGACCCGCCGTGATCGTATAGGTAGGTAGTTTCAACATGGTTTATCCTCCTCTGAGTTCGCGCTGGCGAATTACTTGGCCTGGCGCGTGACCTGGATGCTGTAGAGACTGATTTGCTCCAAGGTGCGTACCAAGGCGTAATGGCCGCTGGCGTCGAATTGCACCATCGGTATCCAGGCATTGGAGCGGGCATGCTCGGTGCGCTGCATGGGCGCGAGCGGTTGCGCCGTGACGGCGTCGAGGAACCACAACTCGCCGCTTTTGAGCTCCGCGGCCTGCGCACCCACGGCGATGACGCCGAGATCGTTCACCGCTACGCTGTTGATCGCGGCGCCCGAGGCCACCTTGAATGTACCCGCGGGTTTGCCGCTTTGCGGTGAAAATGTAAACACCATGTTATGCCCCGTCACCGCCCCATATTGGCCGTTGGGCGAGAGCGCGATATTGCGTACATTGCCTTCGTCGCCGACGGCGGCGAGACCGGTCTCCCACACCAGTTTGCCCTGCTGATACAAAGCCACGTTATTGCGCGCCTTGGCGTCGGCGATCAACACCATGCCGCTGGCCTGATTGGCCGCGGCGAACATTTTCACCGGCCGGTCTATCGCCCAGCGCGCCGCGGCGGTGGCCGGATCGTAGGCGGTCAAACCGCTGTCCTGGCTGTTGATGAAGAACAGGCCGCCGTCGGGACTGAAGGCGGAATCGTGGCTCAGTTGCGGCCGCACCGAAATGACCTCGCGTTGCTTATCGCTGTTGCCGGCGCGATCGAAGAAACGATAGATCACCTGCCTAGCGGTCAGCGCGGTGTGGGTATTGCCCGGATCGACGCCGACCACGCTCTTGCCGTCGGGCGAGAGGCGGAAAAAAACATGGCGGGCATCGTCCAGCTTCGCCAGCGTCCGGCCGCCGATGTCCCGCAACTCGAAACTCTCCACGGCGTGATGATTGTGACTGAGCACACCCACCAAGCCGCGCGCCGCGTCCCCGGTCAAGGAATCGGGCAGCAGCGCGCTCTTGCCCAGCGCGCCGCCGTGTTCGAGACGGAACAAGGTGCTGGCCTTGCCCTGTTCGAACACCACCACTTCTTCCGGCGTGGTGGCGATCACCCGCGGCGGCGTGCCGGAGTCGATCACGGTTTGGTAAATGCGCGCCTGCAGAGGCTCGGCGAGCGGCGCACGCCACAGGACGTCCACTGTCGCCGCGGCCTGTGCCTGGCCCGCGGTCAGCAGTGCCGTTACCAGCAACGCGCCCATCCAATGCTGTGTGCGATCTTTCATGGTTTCCTCCTTCCGCCCATGCACCGCGGCGGTGACGGTTAGCAAAGAATGCGCATGATCTTTCGCGCGGTATAGGCGGCACTGTGCTGCACTGAATTCGAAGGCAACGAACCATGTCGATCCACCGCGCTTGATGTCCAGTGAAACACGGTGCGCGGCAAGAAACCCGGCATTTACAAGCAGGGAAAATGTCAACTATTCACGACGGCGCCCAACCAGCGGGCTGAATTACTAAACCATTCATTGAGCCACATCCCTTCACCACCCCGCCCCGTCGGGGCACCCCTCCTCATAGAGGAGGGGAGAAACATCCATCTCCCCGTTCCCCGCCGCATTATCGATTGCGACCTAGTAACAATCCTTATCAGGAGGGGAGAAAACATCCATCTCCCCTCCTTATGCAAGGAGGGGTGGACGCGAAGCGGACGGGGTGGTTCCGTCTTTCCAAGGAGAGTTGCGGCCTGAGCCGACGGGTGCTTGGTCTGCCGCGCCAGGCTTTATCAACGCAGTTCTTAGTGTTCAGCGGGGAAACGCCGCGGTACGTTCCCCGCGGCGAGAACGCTTTTAATAACGCGTCGGCAAACGGTCGTTGATGACGATGTGGCGTTGTTCCATGTGGATGTAACCGCCGGTGGCGAGGTCTTTAAGAATACGCGAGACCATTTCCCGCGAGGCCCCCACTCGGTCGGCGATGTCTTGCTGGGTGAGTTTGTCTTCGATCACCAGCTTATCGCCCAGCGGCGTGGCCATGCTCAACAGGATCTTGGCCACCCGGCCGTACACATCGAGCAAAGCCAGGCTTTTGACGTTGTCGGTCAAGCTCCGCACTCGGTTGGCGAGGTCTTTGATGAGGCTGATGGCGATTTGGGGATTGTCGATCAGCAGTTTGTGGAAAACCTCTTTGGTGAGAATGCAAAAGGTACAGCGTTCGAGAGTCATCACCGAGGCGGAACGCGCCGCCTCGTGGAGTAAGGCCAGTTCGCCGAAGTATTCGCCGGGTCCCTCGCTGTTGAGCACGACTTCTTTGCCCTGCTCGTCGCTCAAATAGATCTTTACCCGACCTTGTTTGATCACGTACAGGGAATCGCTGTGGTCCCCTTCATTGATGATCACGGTGTGCTTCGGATAACTGCGCACCACCGCGTGCTTGGCGATCTCCGCCAGCTCGGTCTCGTTCAAACCCGAAAACAGAGGGATGTTTTTTAACATGGGGTCCACCGCACTGAGATGAGTCGCTACGCGCATAACTTGCGCACCTACGCCTCCCTGCGCACAATGCGGCAAGTGTAACCCCGCGGTTCGATCCGCGTCCACTTGGTACTGCCCCCGCACCATGTCGGCAACGCGTCGCCTATGGAATATCGACACTCTGCTCCGGCCGCTCAGTTTGAGCCTGCTGGTGGCGGCGCTGGGCGCGCTCGCACTGATTTTACCGCAAGGCCAATATTTGGAAGAAGAGGCGGGACTCGCCCTGTTATTTAAACAACGCGGGGCCCGTCCCGCGCCCGCCGAAGTGGTGGTGGTGCCGATCGAACATAAGGCCGCCACCGCCTTGGGCATGGCCAACGATCCCGCCCGCTGGCCACGCCGTCTGCATGCACGGCTGATCGATCAGCTCCATGCCGCCGGCGCCGCCACGGTGAGCTTCGACATCCACTTCAAGGAGGCGCGCGATCCCGCCGATGACGCGGCCTTGAGCGCGGCCATGCGCCGCGCCGGCAATGTGGTGCTGTTCGCTTACCTCGAACGCGAGGCGGTGCGGCTCCGCGACGACGATCCTCCCATCGCCGGACTCGAACGGGTGATTCCGCCCGCGCCCTTGTTCGCCGAGGCCGCCGCGCGCGTGGCGCCTTTCGCCCTGCCCAAGGTACCGGCGCGGGTCAACCGCTTCTGGACCTTGCAACATTCCGCCGGCGGCATGCCGACCCTGCCGCTGGCGACGCTGGAACAATACAGCTTGCCCGCGCTGCGCGCCGCTCTCGCCCGCGCGGGGAACGCCGAGGGCGCGGCTTTCATCACGCTGCTCGACGCTGCCAGCACCACGGCGCTGGACCGTTTGCGCACCACGCCGGACCTGCTCGACCGGCTCGGTGAAACCCTGACCGCCGCCGATGCGCCGCGGCCGCTCGCCGCGCTGCGCGACGCCTATCGCAACGACCCGCAGCCCTTCATCAATTTTTACGGACCGCCGCGCAGCATCGACACGCTGCGCTACGATGAGATCATCAACGGCGACCCCGCCGCGCTGGCCGCGCGCGTCGCCGGCAAGGCGGTGTTCGTCGGCTTCGCCGAACAGCGCCAGCCGCTGCAACGCGACGGGTTTTATACGGTGTTCTCGCAAGAGGACGGCCTGGATTTGAGCGGCGTGGAGATCGCCGCCACCGCCTTCGCCAATCTGCTCCACCGCGAGGCCTTGCATCCGCCGGCCACCCTCGCCATGTTGTTATTGGTGATAGTCTACGGCGGCTTGGTCACCTTCGTCTGCCGCCGTCTGCCGGCGCCGGCCGCCATCGCCGCCGGGCTAGCCCTGGCCGGCGCTTATTACACGGTTGCGGCGCAACTGTTCGGCGTCTACAACGTGTGGCTGCCGCTGGTGATCCCGCTGTTCATCCAAACGCCGCTGGCTTTGTTCCTCGGTCTGTTCGGCCATTACTGGCTGAGCCATCATCAGCGGCGGCAATTGCGCGAGACCTTCGGTCAGTTCGTGCCCAAACACGTGGTCGATCGGCTACTCGCGCATCGCGACGGGGTGCACGCCCCGAGTGAACATACCTTCGGCATTTGTCTCGCCACCGACGCGGCGTGTTACACCGGTTTGGCCGAGACCCTGCAACCCGCGGCCTTGAGCGTGTTGATGAACGACTATTATCAAATCCTCTTCAAGCCGGTGCGCGAACGACAGGGCATCATCTCCGATGTGGTGGGCGACGCCATGCTGGCGATCTGGCCGTCGCCGCGGCCCGACGCGTCCTTGTGCGCCCAGGCCCTCGCCGCCGCGCTCGACATCCAGGCGGCGGTCAGTGAATTTTGCCGGCAGGCGGACCGACCGCCGCTACCCACCCGCATCGGCCTGCACTGCGGCGATATGGTGCTGGGTCAGGTCGGCGCGCTGGATCACTTCGAATACCGCGCGGTGGGCGACATCGTCAACACCGCCAACCGTATTCAATCCCTCAACAAAACCCTCGGCACCTCGCTGCTGGTCTCGGCCGAGACGCTGGCCGGCGTGGAGGGTTTCATTACCCGGCCGCTGGGTGCGTTCTTGCTCGCGGGCAAACAACAGAGCGTGGTGATCCACGAATTGATCGGCCGCGCCGGCGAAGTCAGTCCCGCTCAACACGCCTTCATCGCACAGTTCGCCGCGGCGCTGCACCATTTCGAACAGGGACAGTGGGCCGAGGCCCAGGCTGTCTTCATCGCCCTGCACCGCGACTTTCCCGACGACGGCCCCAGCCGCTACTTCGCCGCGCGTTGCGAACAATATCTCGCCTCGCCGCCCGCCGATTGGCACGGCGTGTTGACCGTGGATCACAAATGAGTTGGGCGCCCCTGGGAATATTCACTATACTTGCCAGCAATAGCTCACAGACCACCGGCCCGGACGGGCGTATAAAATCAATAAATAATTAGGGAGGATCGATTCCCATGGGACATCGCAGGCTGACTCTTGGCGTTGCCGTCGCGTTGTTGAGCGGCGCGCCGCTGTCCATCACCCACGCCGACACACCGCGCTGCGCCGCGCCGGTGGCGAACCTCGCCTCCGCCGAAGGCCAAGTCGACATCAGTGAAGGCGGCGGTGAATCTTGGCGCAGCAGTACGAGCCATCAAATCTTCTGTCCCGATGACCGTATCCGCGTCGGCGCCAACAGCCGCGCCGCGCTGGTATTGAGCAATCACACCGTGTTGCGCCTCGGCGCGCACAGCACCATGAATTTCACCGCGCCCAAGGAAGAAGGCAGCCTGTGGGTGGAGCTGGTGCGCGGCGTCGGTTATTTCATCAGCCGCGTGCCGCGCCGCCTCAATGTCTCCACCCCTTACGTCAACGCCGGGGTGGAGGGCACCGAGTTTCTGGTCAAGAGCACCGACCAAGACGGCACGGTGACTGTGTATGAAGGCCACGTTACCGCATCCAACAGCCAAGGAAACTTACTGCTCACCGGCGGTCAGTCCGCGGTGGCCGGCACGGCCGCCGCGCCCGATCTGCGCGTGCTGGTGAAACCCCGCGAAGGTTTACAGTGGGCGCTGCATTATCCGGCGGTGGTGCAATTCAACGCCGCCGATTTTGAGGCACAGGAACCGCTGGCCCGTTCCTTCGCTCAGGTCAAAGAAGGCGATCTCAGCGGCGCCTTGGCCGCGTTGGAAGGGGTCGGCGCCGACAGTAATGACAGCCGTTTCTTCGCCTATCGCGCCTCCCTGCATCTCGGCGTCGGCCGCGTGCAAGAGGCCGACGCCGACCTCACGCGCGCGCTGACTCTCGCCCCCGGCAACGGCGATGCCCTCGCCCTGCAGGCCATCGTCGCCCTCACTCAAAATGAAAAAGACCGCGGCTTGGACTTGGCGACGCGCGCGGTCGACGCCGTGCCCACCGCCTCCGGTCCGCGTCTCGCCTTGTCCTACGCCTGGCAGGCGCGCTTCGAACTGGAACGCGCCCGTGCCGAAGCGGGCAAGGCGGTGGAACTCGACCCGCGCAACGCACTGGCCTGGGCGCGACTCGCCGAATTGCAACTGATGTTCGGCGAACGCGACGCGGCCCTCGCCGCCGCCGAAGAGGCGGCGCGCCTCAGCCCGCGTCTGGCGCGCAGTCAAAGCGTGTTGGGTTACGCGCAGCTCAACGATATGCAGCTCGGCACGGCACGGCGCTCATTTGAAAACGCCGCCGGCCTCGACCCCAGCGACCCCTTGCCGCAGCTCGGTCTCGGTTTGATCGAGGTGCGCGAAGGCAATGTCGCTATCGGCCGCCGCCACCTGGAATTGGCCGCCGGCCTCGACCCCGACAATGCCCTGGTGCGCAGTTATCTCGGCAAGGCCTATTACACGGAAAACCGTGACGGGCGCGCCGCCGCGCAATTCGACACCGCCAAACAGCTCGACCCCGCCGACCCCACGCCGTGGTTTTACGACGCCATACTCAAACAAAGCGAGAACCGCCCCGCTGAAGCCCTGCAGGATCTGCAAACCTCCATCGCGCTCAACGACAACCGCGCGGTCTACCGCTCGCGCCTGCTGCTCGACAGCGACGCCGCCGCGCGCAACGCCAGCCTGGCGCGCATCTACGGCGACCTCGGCTTTCAACAACTGGCGCTGGTCGAGGCCTGGAAATCCCTGGCCGTCGATCCCGGCAATTATTCCGCGCACCGCTTTTTAGCGGACTCCTACACCGCGCTGCCGCGTCATGAAGCAGCGCGCGTCAGCGAAGTCTTGCAGGCGCAACTCTGGCAACCCGGCACCGCCCGCCCCGTCAACCCCAGCGCGGCCGAAACCAGCCTGTTCGTCTTGGAAAGCTCAGGCCCGACCCGCTCCGCCTACAACGAATTCACCCCGCTCTTCGCCCAAGACCGCGCGGGCGTGCAGGCCACGCTCAGCGGCGGCAACAACGCCACCTGGAGCGACGAGGCCGTGCTCTTCGGCAACTACCGCAATCTATCCGCCAGCCTCGGCCAACTGCACTACACCACCGACGGCTACCGCGACAACAACGACTTCGACCAAAACATCTACAACGCCTTCCTGCAATATGACCTCAGCGCAGCCACCAGCGCGCAAATCGAATGGCGCCGCCGCGACATCGAAGGCGGCGACGTCGCCCAACGTTTCGGCGAGACCAATTTCGATCCCTTCCTAAGGCAGAATTTCGATCAGGAATCCGCACGGGTGGGATTCCGGCATGGCTTCACGCCGCGGCGTACGCTGTTGGGTTCGGTGATTTATAACCGGAAAGAGCGACATGACATTTCTTTTCCTACCGATTTCACAGCGTTGACGGAAGGCTATAACGCCGAGCTGCAAGGCATGATGCAATTAGCCTCTAGCGACTTGACCGTGGGCGCTGGTCATGCCGAACAACGTGAGCGCACCCTGTTAACTCTTGACTTTTTCGGACTACCCTTCCCCCTTGAGGACAGCAACGGCGATCGGAGTGATAACAATCTTTACTTCTACGATACCTTTACACCTCAGAAGGAAATACACCTGACCTTGGGCCTAAGTTATGACAAAGTGGAGATTGACACACTCGATCAGACCACCGGCCTTCCATCACCTTCACGAGAACGCCAGCAATTCAATCCAAAATTCGGTTTGTTATGGACCCCGACCCAGCAAACCACCGTGCGCCTCGCCGCCTTCCGCACTCTGCGCCGCTTGACCCACGCCAATCAAAGTATCGAACCTAGCCAGATAGCCGGCTTCAATCAGTTCTTCGATGACATCATCGGCACCAAGGCCAAGCGTTATGGCCTCGGTCTCGATCATCAGTTTTCGTCCACAGTATTCGCCGGCATCGAACTCTCAACCCGTGACAGCAGCGAACAAAGACTATTCTCTACCTTTGGCCCGAGCGGCAGCCTTACAGCCATCACGGATATAAATCACAATGAAGACATGCATCGCGCCTATCTTTATCAGGTCTTGAACCCGAGCTGGAACATCGCCACCGAATATTTTTATGGGCACTTAACTAACGAGATCATTCCTGGCACAAACGATTCAAGCAACCCCGCCAAACTCACTTCGCACTACCTGCCCGTGAGCCTGAACTATCATCAAGTCAGCGGTTTCTTCGGCAAGACGACTCTCAATCTCGTCTCTCAACGCGCGGGCTTCGCAACAGGGGCGGGACTGACCACCGACAAAGGCCAGTTCACCACCCTGGATCTCACCCTGGGGTATCGTCTCGCCAGCCATAAAACGATAGCGTCCCTGACGGTGCAGAATATTTTCGATACACAATTCAATTTCCACGACACCAGCGTGAGCACCGAAACGCCTACTCCGCTCTTGGGTCGCTTTCGTCCTGAGATGAGCCTCTTCGCTTCGCTGGCATTCTGGTTTTGACACCCATGGCGCAAGGGGCGATTCCCGCGCGAACAAATGGATAATTGCAACAGCTACCAACAACCCCCAACCACAGGAGAACCCTCGATGAAACGCCTTTTGATTATCGCGGCCAGCTTATTGACGCTCAGCGCCTGCAGCCATATCGGCGGCATGGAAAAACATCACGATAACAACTACGCGAAACTCGCCAAGATCGCCAAACAAGAAAATACGCAGTTCGCTTTGCTCTTGAACCATAAAGGCGAACTCTCGATAGTCGATGTCGACACTGGCAAGCTGGTGCCGCCCGGCGTCACGCGGAAACCGACCGCCGAAGAGGGTATGACCGGTAGCGAAAACAAGATAAGCGACCAAGAATTCGAAAAGCTCAAGCGCCAATTCGATAGCAATATTAAAGTTGAAGTGACGCGTGGCAGCGTTTGTATTACATTCGCAAAAGAGCCTCCTGGAAAATCATGGACCATCTGCTGGTAGGCTAGCAAGCGTAGCCCGGGTTGAGCGCTGTTTGCGAAACCCGGGGCCTTTGGGATCGGATACCGCGAACCCCGGGTTTTGCTTCCGCTCACCCAGGCTACCTGCTGGCGCCATCCGGCATCACGCGAAAACCAAGCGCCGGAGAGGGTATGACCGGTAGCGAAAACAAGATAAGCGATGAAGAATTTGAGGAACTCAAGCGCCACTTCGATAGCACCATTAAAGTTGAAGTGACGCGTGGCAGCGTTTGTATTACATTCGCAAAAGAGCCTCCTGGAAAATCATGGACAATCTGCTGGTAGGCTAGCAAGCGAATCCCGGGTTTCGCTTCCGCGCAACCCATCAGGCTATCTGCTGAAAAAATATCTTTCCCCAACCCCGCTGCTTATCAAAACACGCCGGCAAGGGAGCGCGCGAACGAGCGATGACGGACGTCATCGATTTCGCCTCTCCCCGCCTCTTTTCCCCTATGAAGCGAACACCCACGCCTTGTGCCGCGCGCGCGGCGTTGCCGCTTGGTCTAAACTTAATCATGAAATTCATCGACTATGCCACGTCTACACCACCCCGCCCCTATGGGGCACCCCTCCTTGGGAAGGAGGGGAGAAAGAAATAATATCTCCCCTCCTTCCCAAGGGGGGGTGGCGGCGATAGCCGACGGGGTGGTTACGCCTTCCCAAGCAGGGGTGGACGCGTCGCGGACGGGGTGGCCGGGGCGTTGCGTGAGGCTTGATCAGGGCAACACTTAGTGAAACAAACATCCAAGGTCGTAACGCCATGGCTTCACCCGACACCGCCGAACACCGCCGCTTACGCGACAACACCGGCGAACCACCGCGCTGGTGGCGCTGGGGTCCGTATGTGAGCGAACGCGCCTGGGGCACGGTGCGCGAGGACTACAGCGCCGACGGCGACGCCTGGCGGCACCTCACCCACGATCAGGCGCGCAGCAAGGCCTATCGCTGGGGCGAGGACGGGCTGGCGGGTTTCTGCGACCGTTATCAATTGTTGGTATTTTCGCTCGCGCTGTGGAACGGCCGCGATGCGATCTTGAAAGAACGTGCCTTCGGCGTCACGCCGTGGGAGGGCAATCACGGCGAGGACGTGAAGGACTATTATTTCTACCTCGACAACACCCCGACCCACAGCTATTGCCGTTATCTCTATAAATACCCGCAGGCCGCTTTCCCCTATCACGAACTGGTGCGCGAGAATCAAGCCCGCGCCGGCCGCGGGCCGGAATACGAATTGCTCGACAGCGGACTCTTCGACGGCAACCGTTACTTCGATGTGGAAGTGGAATACGCCAAGGCTGCACCGGACGACATCTGCATCCGCATCACCGCGCTGAATCGCGGGCCCGACAGCGCGCCGCTGCATCTGCTGCCGCAACTCTGGTATCGCAATACCTGGGCCTGGCGCGAGCCGCGCGGCGGCGTACCTGAGATTTCACTCGAAGCATCGCCCACGCCTCAAGCTGGCGCGCCGCTGTGTTTGATCGCGGACAGCCGCGCCATTGATCCCCTGCCCGGTCTGCTCACGCCCTATAACCTGGGCATCTACCATCTCTATGCACAAGCCGGGGCCGCACCTCTGTTCACCGACAATGAATGCAATAAGGCACGGCTCTACGGCACACCCAATGCCAGCCCCTATGTGAAAGACGCCTTTCACCGCCACCTCCTCCACGGCGAGGCCAGTTGCAATCCGGCGCGGCGCGGCAGCAAGGCGGGTTTGCATTACGTGTATCAACTCGCCCCCGGTGCAACCGTGACGCTGCTGCTGCGTTTGACCGCACAACCGTTACGCACACCCTTGGCGGAAGTGGCCGCCGTGATCGCGCAACGCCGCGCCGAGGCCGACGCCTTTTACGAATCGTTGCATCCGCCTCACGCCGAGGCCGAAGAGAAAAAAATTCAGCGCCAGGCCCTGGCCGGTTTGTTGTGGAGCAAACAAGTTTATTTATTCGACGTGCGTAAATGGCTGAGCGGTGATCTGCCGAGCACACCGCCGCCCGCCGCCCGTGAACACATCCGCAACCGCCATTGGCGTCACCTCAATTCCATGCGCGTGCTCGCCATGCCGGATAAATGGGAGTATCCGTGGTTCGCGGCCTGGGACACCGCCTTCATCAGCCTGCCCATGGCCTTGGTCGATCCCGCCTTCGCCAAGGAACAATTGTGGCTGATGTTGTTCGAACAGTTTCAACACCCCAACGGCCAGATTCCGGCTTACGAATGGGATTTTTCCGAAGTGAATCCACCGGTGCATGCCTGGGCGGTGTGGCGGGTCTATAACATGGAGAAGCGGCAACACGGCCGCGCCGACCGCGGCTTTCTCGAACGCTGCTTTCACAAACTGCTCATCAATTTCGCGTGGTGGGTGAACAAGGTGGACCGTCACGGCAACAATGTTTTCGAAGGCGGCTTTCTCGGCCTGGACAATATCACCGTGGTCGATCGCAGCGAACCGCTGGCCGACGGTTCGGTGCTGGAACAATGCGACGCCACCGGCTGGATGGGGATGTTTTGTCTCAACATGATGCGCATCGCCCTCGAGCTGGCGCTGGAGAATCAAAGTTACGAAGGACTCGCCACCAAATTCTTCGAGCACTTTATCTACATCGGCGCCGCCATGCAGCACATGGACGGCCGCGACTATCAACTGTGGGACGACGAGGACGGTTTTTTCTACGATGTGCTGCGCCACCCCGACGGCCGTCACACCACGTTCCGCGTGCGCTCGGTGGTAGGGCTGATCCCGCTGTTCGCGGTGGAACGGCTGGAGGACGACTGGCTGAAACCCTTTCCCTCCTTCCGCGCCAACTTGACCTGGTTCATGGAAAACCGGCCGCAGTTCGCGCGTTATTGCTGTCATCCCGTGCAGCGCGACGGCCGTACTACTTACCTGCTTTCCATCATGGACCGTACACAACTGCGGCGCGTGCTCACGCGCCTGTTCGACCCCGAAGAATTTCTCTCGCCTTACGGCGCGCGCAGCCTCTCCAAGTGGCATCAGGCGCATCCTTTCCAATTCAACCATCACGGCGTGAGTTACGAACCGGGCGAGGCGATCTCGAAAATCAAAGGCGGCAATTCCAATTGGCGCGGACCCGTATGGCTGCCGATCAATTTTCTGCTCATCGAATCGCTGCGCAAATTGGACAAGGCGCTGGGGCCGGATTTCCACATCACGCTATCACTCGACCTGCATGCGCCGCCCAGCGACTATACGCTGCGCGACCTCGCCGCGAATTTGGCCGGCCGGGTGATCACGTTGTTTACTCCCGACGCAATGGGGCGGCGTCCCTCGCAGGGGGACAATGCCGTCTTGCAAAATGATCCTCACTGGCGGGATCATTTTTTATTCCATGAATACTTTCACGGCGACAGCGGCCAGGGCCTGGGCGCCAGTCATCAGACCGGCTGGACCGCCCTGGTGGCTTGTCTCATCGATGAGTGGCGTCAGAAAAACTAGAGAGAGAGTTTTAGCGCTGGCGTAGCCCGTATAAAAATTAAGCGGGTTACGGAGGCTTACTTGGTCAACTCCCGCGGCACAACGGCCTTTAGCGGGTCATTTTTTGAATCGGCGTCAACTTCAGCAACCTGCCGCCGCTGCCATTTTTTTCATCCTCAATTATCCAGATCGCGCCGTCCGGTCCGTGCTCAACTTCACGGATGCGCGCGCCCATGTCGAATCGCTCCGCTTCGCGGGCATCAGTACCATTGATCTCAACCCGAACCAGCGCTCTTGATGACAGGCCGCCCAGGAACGCGTTGCCTTTCCAGGCAGGGAACCTATCGCCTGAATAAAACATCAGACCACTCGGTGAGATCGCCGGCACCCAATACGCCTTCGGCGCCTCGAACTCCGGGTGAGTGTAATGATCGGGAATGATTGTACCGTTGTAGTGATCGCCGGTGGAGACGATAGGTCACCCGAGGCGTAAGCGAGCCCGAGCACGATGACCTCGTCGGAGGAGTACTTTTCCTGGATGTGCTTGAAGTGACGCACTTCTTCCTTGCACGACCCGCACCATTCCGCCCAGAAATGGGGATCACGATCTTGACGCGGAAGTCCGCGAGGCGGACTTTGTCACCCCAGGTGTCGACCAGCACGAAGCCCGGCGCCTCCTGGTATAGCTCAGGCCCGCTGGCTAGAGGCGCGGGGGGGGGGGGGGGGGGGAGGGCCAGCGGCCGTCCGGCGTGAAGTTCGTCCAACTGACGAAGTTGTGGTTGCGCGTGAGAATTTTGATTTCTCCCGTGTTCCAATTCCCGATGTGAGCCTCACGGCGTTCCAGCTCTCCGCCGGTGAAGCTGACCATGCGCCCGCCCTTGGAGAACGACGGGTAGTCCACGTAACCTTCCGTGCTGGACATGACCGTCGTTTCTTCGCCGGTCTCGAGATTTCGGATAAAAATCCCGTTTTGCCCTTTGCGGATACCCGTGAAGACGATGTGTTTCCCGTCGGGATCCCAGCGGGCTTCCCAGTCGTCCTCGGAGCTGTTGGTGAGGTTCTTGATCTCGCCCGTGTCGGCGTGCAGCGCATAAAACTGGCGGTTGCCGTTCCTGGAGTGACTGAAGGAGAGCCACTTTATCGGGGGAAGGGTCGGAGTCGGCGCCGCCATCGACCTCCTCGTAGACCTTACGGTACTCGACGAGGACGGGCTATTCCGGTTTGATGGACGCCTCGCCACTCAAACGGCGTTGTGCCTCTTGATACAACGGCGAGTCAGGCGAGATGCGTAGAGCGGCGGCACTCGCTTCCTCAGGCCGCTTGAGGCGTATGAAGATTACCGCGCGTAAATAATGCACGCTGTCACTGGCCATGCCCGCTGCGCTAATCTTTTCAAGGGCCGCCAGGGCCGCGGCGGGTTGATCCTGCGCCAACAGAACGCGGGCTATTCCTTCCGACGCCAGGTCATTTTCGGGATTTAATTCACGCTCGCGCCGGTAGGCGATCAGCGCTTGATTTAAATCGCGCAGCGCCTCATAACATGCCCCTAGATAAAAATGACTACGCGGATTCACAGGGTCACGGCGCAAGGCTTCTTGAAACACCGCCAGCGCCGGTTCATAGCGGTGATTCATGAACAATTCTTCGCCAAGAATTTGATAGGCCGCGGCGGTATTCGCGGTTTGGGCATAATAACGTGCGTAGTCAAACCGCAAAGTTTGATAGTCCGTCGCAAAGTCCGGCGATCTTTTCGAGAGTATCTTCAGCCAGTGCTGCGTATATACGCTCTGCTGACTGAGAATAATTTCGGCATGCAGGGCCAAGGGTAAGGGCCCCCACTGCGCGACCGGCGATAAGACACTCCGCATTTCGTTGAAATTCATGCGCGACAGCAGGCGTTTTTGAAAAGCTGGAAAGCCCTTATGACTAAGACTGGCAATCTCGAACTCCAACGCCGGGTAATCCAAGGTATTCAGCGGTACTGTCTTATCGTCCAGCAAGGACAGGGCATCGGTGGTCAATACTCCATAGGGCAACCACTCGGCCAGGACGCCATAACGTTTTAGCAGGTACTCACGGAGGACAGGCTGCTCCATGGCCGCGCGCGGGTGATGAATATTCAGCGGAACCGGCGAGCACACCAGGAGATAATAAGTCTCTTGGATATAACCCATCCAGCAGTGCTCAAAAACTTCACCCACGGTGCGTAAAATGATGTCCGCGCCGCGATCACCCACCCGCGAATCAAACCAGGTGGCATATACCCCATCAGGCGTCAGCCGCTGGCGCGCCAATTGAAAGAAATCCCGAGTATACAGCTTGGCGGAACTGAAATAGTGCGGGCTGGTGACGGTGCTGAGTATTAATGAATAGGTTTTGTCGCTGTTCTTGATGTAGTGAATGCCATCATCCTGAATGAGATTCATACGGGGAGATTCATGCACTTTGAAATTGTACTCGGCCATGCGCGAGAGGTTGGCAATCACCAAGGGATTGATCTCCACCGCGTCGGTGTGTTCAAACAGGAGATCCACGGTGCCGGCGCTCGCGCCGCTGCCGGCACCCAGCACCAGGGCGCGATCGGTGCGCGGCGCCAACATGGCGGAGAAGGCGCCGACCAGTTGTTCGGCGGGACTATTAAGATTAAAACTCACATAACCATTAAGAAAGAAAAACTGGTTACCGTCGGCCGTCTTGTTGAGGGCGAATACATTGCGCTGTCCTTTAAATATCTCAAGCTCACGTAATTTATCGCGCTTCTTCTGCAAATCGGCGGAAGAGGTGAACGCCGTGCTACCCACGTACAACAAACGTTCATCCCAGCGGGTAACATGCAATCCTAGCGCGCTAGCCGCCATCACGCTCACGCCCAGCACAGCAACGGCGCGCCCGCGCAAATAGATCAACATGGCCAGGGCGCTGAAGCCGAAGGCCACCAAGACTATCACGCCGAAATCGAGATAAGGGTGCAGCACCAGCACCATCAATAAAAAGCCGAAAGCATTGCCCAATGAGGACACAAACAAAAGCCGCCCAGATTCACGGGCGACATGGCCTGCATCCGACATCAAGGCGGGCACAGTGGCGCCGAAGCTCACCGCCAGGGGACCCGCCACCAAGAATAAGAACGCCAGCTTGCCTAGCGTCACCGCCAAGTGGCTGTGCTGTAGTTGCGGATAAGCACTCGCGTACAAGACGCTAAGTTGGTCGAACAGTCCGATCGCCCAGATCAAGCCGAGCAGATTGATACCCAACACGACGGCGAAGCTTAACCGCCAGCGCCTGACCACGCCGGTACCCAAGGCGATCCCGAACAAGACGATGGCCAGTACCAGCGCGAAGGTCTCGCGGAACGGACCAATCACGAATTCGACCACCGAGAGCAACCACAACTGGCATACCGCCGACGCCACGCTTACCAAGGCCAGCGCCAGCAGGCTGCGCTTGGGGCAGGGATGAAAACGCTCAGGGGCGGGCGTCTGGCTGCGCAAAGCGGGGAATCCCAGCAGCAGTATTACAGCGACGAGGCTGTTGAGCAGGGCGGTAAACAACACGGTCTGCTCCAATCCCAGCCAACGCAGCAGACCGAACTCTATCAGCAACACTGTCAGCGCGGCGCCCAAACTATATAATCCATAGGCGCGGCTAAAAGCGCCGTCCGGCCGCAGGCGGTCAAGATAGCCGGCATAGAGCGGTAAAGCGGCGCCCACCAGAAAAGCGGGGACGCTTAATAACAACACGCATTGGATGAGTTGGCCGGCCAAGGACTGGCCGATCATCGTACCGCTGGCATAGAGCCAGCTTTCGACATGATTTATTCCAAGGACAAAGGCGGCGGCATAAACACCGATAGCCAGTTCGATCAACCACAAATGGCGCCACAAGCGATGCGCATACCAGGTGCCCACCCCGATACCCAGCAGAAAGGTCATTAGTACCGAGGCGCTGACCAGCCACTGATCGCCTATAAGATTACCCAGCAGGCGCGCATAGAGCACTTCATAAGCGATACCGGCGAAACCTGACAACAACAGCAGTACGGCGAACATCACGCGGGTAATACCGCGATTCATAACGAGGCCCATCGGCTCCTCCATATCGCGAAAACCGCGCCTCCTCAGTGTCTGGCCTGACAAAACAGCAGCGGATATCCACTATCCCAGACGCTGCTATCCTTTAAGTCGAACAATAGTGATCCGCCCATTTGGAATTTGATTTCATTTTTCGAACGATAGGCGATGCTGAGTGCAAAGTGCTTCGTTTCTATATTTATTATTCGCTGCTCATATTGATGAGATCGATATGCGCGCCGGCCGCAGGGGTAAAAACCCGCTGGGCGCCCGCGCGGGTCAAATGCCTCGCGAACACGTCCATGGCTTTTACTTCACCGTGCACCAGGGCCACCGCTGGCCGCCCCGCAAAATTATCATACCATTCCGCCAAACCATTGCAGTCGGCATGCGCCGAGAATCCGCCGATGGTATGCACCCGCGCGGCGACCCGCATGCTTTCACCCCACAGCTTGATGTTCTGCGCGCCGTCCACCAAGGCGCGGCCCAAGGTGCCTTGGGCCTGGAAGCCCACGATCAGCACCTGGCATTGTTCACGCCAGATATTGTGTTTGAGGTGATGGCGGATACGCCCGCCTTCGCACATGCCGCTGCCGGCGATGATGATCGCGCCGGACTCGATGCGGTTGATGCGCATCGATTGCTGGTTGGTGTGGCTGAGATGCAAATTTGGCAAGGCGAACAATTCGCCGGTGAGGCACCGCTCCGCCGTCGCTTCCTGGTCGTAGAGCGCGACATGGCGGCTATAGGTTGCGGTGGCGTCGATGGCCATGGGGCTGTCGAGAAATATCGCCCATCTATCCAGATTCCAGCGCTGGTAATTGCGCTTGAAGGCATACAGCAGCTCTTGCGTGCGCCCCACCGCGAAGGCGGGAATCAAAATATTACCGCGCGCCCGGGCGGCCTGGCTGAAGACTTGGTACAGCTCCGCCCAGGTGTCTTCCCAGCTACGATGAGTGCGATCGCCGTAAGTACTTTCCATGATGACGAGGTCGGCTTCCGATAGTGTAGCCGGATCGCGCAGTATCGGTGCGCCTTTGTGACCGAGGTCACCGCTGAACACCAGTTTGCGTTGTATGCCATTTTCTACCAGCCACATCTCCACGATGGCGGAACCGAGGATGTGTCCGGCGTCCAGCAAACGAATCCGCACGCCCTGGGCGACCTCGACGAGCTCGCCGTAATCCACCGCTCGGAAAAAATGCAGTGCTGCCTGCGCCTCCTTCACCGTGTACAAGGGTTCGAGCAGGGGCAGGTGTTTGCGTTGGCGCTTGCGGTTTTCCCACTCGACATCCTTCTCGTTGAGGAAGCCCGCGTCCTTGAGCATGATGTGCGCCAGATCCCGGCTGGCGCGCTGGGTGTAGATCGGCCCGCGATAACCGGCCTTAATCAGCAAGGGCAAACGGCCGGAATGGTCGAGATGAGCGTGGGTTAACACCACGGCGTCTATGCTTTCAGGATTGAAGGGGAACGGGGCCCGGTTACGCTCCTCATCGGCGGGCGCACCTTGAACCAGGCCACATTCCACCAAGACACGGCGTCCTGCCACTTCGACCAGAAAACACGATCCCGTCACCTCATGCGCGGCGCCAAAAAAATATATCTTCAAGGTGATTCCTTTCCCTCATCACGGGGTTGACCGGGCAAGGTGCGCAGCACCGTATCCAGTTGTGCTATTGCATGCTCGTATTGGCGAGAAACATTAACCGCCTTTTCGTTAAAACGCGCCTCTACCTGCTCATCGGTCCTGGCCTGATAACGCTTCATAAAATCCTCCAAACGCGTGCGCTGCCCTTCGAGCAACATGCGCGCCGAGGCCGACTGTCCCTCAGCTAAATACATTTGGGCTAGGGTGATAGTCGCGGGATACCACAATGCATCCATATCGATCAAACCCATCAGCACGCCCTCGGATTCAGCCCGTGCGCCGAGGACATAGCAGCTGTTCGCATAGAGATAACGTGCCTCCTGCGAATAGGGGTCAATCGCCAAAGATTGCTTCAGGTAGTTGCGCGCGGCCTCGGGGTCTTTGTCTATCAAGGCTTGCTTCGCCCGTTCCAGCAATACCTTCTCCTGCCCATGACCGCTGATTTGCGCCTTAAAATAGAGAGGAAGCTGCGTCCAGGCCCAGCGTAATTCCTGATAATTCATCACGATGATGATTCCCGCCGCGAGATACAGTAGCGTTACTATCAGTCCCAGTCTAATAAGTCGCAAGCACACTCTCCCCCGCATAGACATGATCGCCGACGTCCACGGTGATTTGCAGTGTTGGACTGGCTTCGATGAGCACGTCGGTCTGAGAACCCCAGGTGATCATGCCTAGCTTATCGCCCGTGGAGAGCGACTGCCCCTCCCGCACCCAGGTTAGAATGCGCCCGACGTAATAGTCGGCGATACGAGTGACATAGACATATTGACCGCGCACATCGCGGATAGCCAAGGTCTCGCGCGCGCTCTTCAAGATGAAATCAGCATCGTCTTCGATATTATACGGGGCAAACCCCAGAAACTTTTTCAGCGACACCCAACCCGGGATCAATTGCGCGAGAATGATCCGCGATTCTGCTCGGGTCATGTCCATGTGCGGGCCGTTATAAACGGTTTGCTGCACCAGCTCCCCCGCCAGCGGCGCACGATTGATATGCACGCCATGGGTGTTCATGTAAATGCCGATCAAATAGCCATCTCGTACCTGGCGTTGCGGCTGGACGCGCAAATGGTAGTCCACCGGCACCGCGACCCCGCGCTTCACAATCTCGGGTATCACCCCGTCACGCACGCGCCTGACATAGAGCACTGTGCCATCCGCCGGCGCGACCAGGACCTGGCCGGGGGGGGCATGCCGTTCGGGATCCTTGACGAGGGCGGAGTATAGATG
This sequence comes from Gammaproteobacteria bacterium, assembly GCA_023266095.1. GTDB lineage: Bacteria > Pseudomonadota > Gammaproteobacteria > DRLM01 > DRLM01 > CAKKSB01. Next base: position 26,046 of record JAHFRV010000025.1, read on the forward strand.
GTCCGTCACCACGCTCAAGCGCAGTAATACGAAAACGACCGTCAAACTCAGTACGCCTAGCGCAGCTAGAGTATAGATTAGGTAACGGAAACAACGATATTTTTTAGTCTCTGACATGCTTGCGCCTGGCCTTCATTATTGCCGTCCTGGCGCGTTTTTTATTCTAAAACCGATTAACTTCTGAAAAAAGATATCAAGGCCGGCTGTAAAAAGCAAAAAACAGCCAACTACGTACTCTCCGACAACGACGAAACGTGTGCCGCGGGCTGCGGCAATTTTGAGCACGATGCGGGCGAGGCGCGAGCCACCCGACGCCACGGCAAATTGACGCGAATGGGAATGGGCAAATTTAGAGTCTCGTGTTTTATTCCGATTTCATTACCGCATGGGTTGCTCGCTGACTCCATTGGTCGCCGTGATGCGATGTAGGGAGCCATCGACTAGGATATTGAGAATTAAGACATCCGTTGCTTGCGTGTCTGTGTGGCCGCCTCGTATGCGGTGATTATGCCATTGCCGAAGATATAGACTGAGATTGTTATAGTTCCCAGAAAAATAATTTAAGGAAGCTCTGAGAATTCCAGGATGGAATTATTCAGAGCTTCTTTTATTACAAGGGCTGCTCATTGACGCCGCCGGTGGCCGTTATCCGCTGCAAAGAACCATCGACATTGGCGTTGGCGATGAAGATATCGCTGCCTTGCGGATTACCGGTGGTAGTGGCCAAACCCATCACCGCATCGCCGATGCCGCTGAAGAGGATATCGGTGATATTGGCGGGAATGGTGCCCAACACCGCGCTGCGGACATGGGTGGCCGCGTCGTAGGCCGAGATCGTGCCGTTGGCGAAGAACGAACTGGCATCCGTGTAACCTTCCATCAAAAAGATCTTATTGGGGCTGGTCATTTCGGCGGCGTCGACAGTGGAGGGTAGTGACTGGCCCCACCACAAGGCCCCGTCATATTGCGCGAGAGCGACGCCGTTCTCACGCATGACATACGACATCACGCTGGTGGTTGAACCGACGGTGTAATAGATCAGATCCGCCGCGGTCATCACCCGTACCCCTTCAATGCCGGAGAATATCTGCTGCGCAGCGCCGCCGGTCTTTGCCAGCCGATTGAGTGTGCTCAGCGCGGTCGTGGCGTCGCGCCAGAAATAGACCAAATACCCATCGGTCAAGGCCAAACTGATGCCTGCGTTGCTGACATTGGTTTCAGCCACTACCAGGCTGGCCGCGCTGCCGCCGCTGAGCGGTAATTTATAAATGCTGCCGCCGTCAGCGAAATAAAGCGAGGTGCCGTCACTCTGAAAGGCGCCCGCCGATGCACTGGAAAAATGATGCAGCGAAGACGACAAGGCACCCAGGCTATCGTCATATATGTACAAATCATCATCCACGCGGATAATCACCCGCTGGTTGGTGATCGCGACCAAGAACAGCACTTGGCTGTTGTAGGGCGTCAACAACACCGGCGCGGCGAAGTCGGCGTCATATCTGTAAAGCGCGCCGCCGCTGAGACCCAACCACCCGGTCACCGCACCGGTCACGTCGCTGCCGAGATCGATCACCGGTTTCACCGCGTTGAGCGGTGCGGCGGTTTCGCTCATACTGAGGCGGATCATCTTCCAGAGATTGTCGCCGGCCGTCGCGCATTGATTATCCGCGCCGCCCAACTCATACACGTAAGCCGTGTGGGCGTGATCGGCGAGGTCATCGCTGACATAGGCGCTGCAAATGAGATTGGCCGCCGTCTCGTTCGAGATCTGCCGTGGACTGGGCGTCGCCGTCGTCAGCGCATCGACCTGCCAGAGCTTACCACCCCGCCCATAAATCACGCTGCGAACATATAAGCCCGATATCCGAGTCGGCGTGTCCTGTCGACCGGCCAGCGCGGTACGCGTCCCCGTCACCGACCCGGTTTCCAAACTGATGGGCGAGGCGGGATTGCTGGGATCGACGGCTGTCAAACCGCCGCCAAAAAACAGGTAGGTCGGCTCGGGGATGGCATCGCCGCCCGCCGATCCGCCGCCACCGCCATTATCATTGCCCCCGCCGTTACCACCGCCGGACGCTGGCGCTGCCGCTCCCTTGCCCCCGCTGCACCCGGCCAAGAGCATGATAACCGCCACTATCAGCAACACCCATGACAACCACCCGCCGCGCGCACGGCTTGCCGGGAATCCCATGACCCACGGCTGCGGATCGACCAAGCTTAGATTAGCAAACATAGTCGGCGCCTTTTATGCCCATAGACTTAGATCACATCGCCCAGCCCGGCCGGAGGTCGACCCGGCACGGGCCCCAGCCCCCGTCTCCGCAAACCTCTCTGGATGAACATCATGGGGGGATACCGGAGACAAAAGGCGACACACGCCTACCGCCAGGCATCGCCTTACTCAATTAGATCGGCACTTATCCGGTGTTCTGAAAGACCATCTCCATCCGGCAAGGCGCCGAATATGCAGCTATGCGGTCCTAGCGTCCGCCTGACGAGCTATATCACAAACCGCCCGGCGGCCACCGTCACCACCAGTAAACCCAGCATCAGATTGATGCCGACCAGTCGGCGGATCTGTGCCAAGCGCCCTCCGCCTTCCGCCCAATCCTGCGCGGCCACCGCCCGCCGCAAACGCCGGTAAGGGGCGAAATAGACATGCGCGAAGATCAGCATCATCAGCAAGCCCACGGCCTGCATGAGGTGGACATAAATCGGCGCGGCGGCCATCCCACCGAAAAACGCGAACAACATTCCATACCCGGTCAGCAGCAGCGTGATTATCGCGAACCACACCCAAGTGAAAAACTGCGTGAAGACCTGCGCCCACAAAGCCAGCCGCTGCGGCGCGTCCAACAGACCGGCCGCCACCGGTCGCAGCACCATATACGCGAAAAACATCCCGCCCACCCACACCACGGCGGACAGGACGTGCAATATTAAAGCGGCTTGCATAATTTCATAGCCCTTGCAAAAATCGTCAACCCATAGTCTGCAGCCAACGCCCGCCGCTCCGGCACGACAAGGACGCCTCAGCTACCCTCACTTTTCCATTGAATAAAGTTACCACGCACCAGCAAGCCGCTGTCGACGTTCAACCTTTTATTTCCGCCCAGCGTTTCGCCAGACGCTGCGCCGACACCGGTGCCGCCGTCTTGAGTTCTTGCGCGAATAATGAAACTCGCAGCTCTTCCAACAGCCAGCGGAATTCATTCAGTCTGGGATCGGCCGTGCCGAGCGCACGCTGTTTTTCGGCCCGCGTAAGATAGGCCTCCCACAGCGGCGCCACCTGCGCCGCTAAAGGCCCATCGCGGCCGGGTTGTTGTTCCAGTTTGCTGAGGCGCGTTTCTATCGCCTGCAGATATCGGGCGAGATGACGCAGCTGGCCGTACGGCGTCGCCGCGACAAAACCGGGATACACCAGCTGACGCAGCTGGCTTTGAACATCATTCGCTGCTTTCAGCCAGGCGGGTTTCACCGCAACCTTGAGCCGTTTGGCCAGGGCGTGATAAACGGTCAAGGCTTCGCCCACCCAGGCGCACACGTCATTGGCGACATCAATCAGCTGCGCCGCGCCGGCATCCTTGCGCCGCTGAAACTCGGCGGCGCTGCGCGGCGGCGACTCATCACCCAGCGCGGCACGACGGGTGATTGCTGCGAGGATGTCTTCCTTCACTGCCGCGCAGGTGCCTACCCCCGCATAATGTAGACACATGGCCTGCAAACCGGGTAGATTTTTTTCGAGATATTTATAACGATCGCTCAATTGCGATTTGAACAGGCGGCACACCCCGGCGCGCATTTCTTTATCCGCTTTCTCCGCTGAATCGAGCAGGCGCAGTGCCAGTCCGTTTTTTTCATCCACCAGGGCGGGATAACCGATCAGCTGCATAGCGTGATGCTCGAACTCCACCCGCTGCGGTAGATCGCCGAAATCCCAAGCGGTAATCCCCTCGCGTTCGAAATCCGCCGTGGGCAGACTGGCGAAACTCGCCGCGGCACGTTCGCCTTGGCTTTGTTGCAAGAAGGTCAAATCCCGGCCGCCGGCGACGACGCGGCCATCCACCGCCACCACTTTAAAATTCATCAGCAGATGTGGCGGCAGGTTCTCGGTTTGCCAGGCGTCGGCCGGGATTGCGACACCGGTCATCCGTTGCGGTTGACGGGCCAGCGCTTCGCACAATGAATCTTGTCCGGGCGCGATGGCCTGCAAACAAGCATCGGCGAAATTCGGCGCGGGCACGAAATTGCGGCGCAAGGATTTGGGCAGCGCTTTGATCAAGGCGATCACTTTATCGCGCAGTAATCCGGGCACCAGACATTCGAAACGCGCCGCGGGCAATTGATTGAGCAAGGCCAACGGCACGCTGACCGTCACGCCGTCGGCGTCATGGCCGGGTTCGAAGTGATAATCCAAATTCAAACGCACACCGTTGAAGAGCAGATGATCGGGGAACTGCGCCTCGGTGACTTCCGCGGCCTGGCGGCGCATTAAATACTCTTTGCTGAGAAACAACAAACGCGGCTCGCGTTGCTCCGCTTCTTTACGCCAGTGTTCAAAGCGGCGGCCGTCACTCAAGCCGGCGGGCAGGCGTTCCTCGTAAAAGGCGTACAACAGCTCCGGGTCCACCAGAATATCGTGACGACGCACCTTGTGTTCGAGTTCTTCCACGTCATGAATCAGCGCTTGATTATGCGCGAAGAACGGCGCGCGGGTTTCGTATTCGCCTTCCACCAGCGCGTGGCGGATGAATAGCTCGCGTGCCTCCACGGCATTGATGGGGCCGTATTGCACTTTGCGGCCGGTGACGATGGGTAGTCCGTACAAGGTCACCCGCTCCACCGCCATCACCGCCGCCGGTTTTTTCTCCCAGCGCGGTTCGGAATAATGGCGTTTGACCAAATGCGCCGCGAGGCTTTCCAGCCAGTCGGGTTCTATGCGCGCCACGCTGCGGGCATAGAGGCGCGCGGTCTCCGCCAGCTCCCCCGCCACCACCCACTTGGGCGGTTTCTTGAACAGGGCCGAACCGGGAAAGATATGAAACTTGATGCCGCGCGCGCCCAGATATTCCTGAGTCTCACCCTTCATGCCGACCTGACCCAGCAGCCCGCACAATAAGGCACGATGAATGGCCTGGTAGTCGGCGGCCTCTTGATTGAGCCGCACGCCCAGTTGTTTGACGGCGCCGGTCAATTGGCCGTGGGTGTCATGCCAATCGCGTAGCCGCACATAGGAAAGAAAATTCTCCTGGCAATATTTGCGTAGCTGATTTTTACTCAAGTGCCGCGCCTGCTGGTGATAATGCGTCCACAATTTGAGATAGGCCATGAAATCCGAATGGGGATCGGCGTAACGCGCGTGCCGCTCATCGGCCGCCTGCTGTTTGTCGATGGGCCGTTCGCGCGGATCGGCCACCGCCAGCGCGGCGACGATCACCAGCATTTCGCTGAGACAATGAAAATCGCGCGCGGCGAGCAGCATGCGGCCGAGCCGCGGGTCCACCGGCAGGCCGGCCAGTTCGCGGCCGATCTTGGTGAGCACGCGCCGTTCATCCACCGCGCCCAGTTCCAGTAAAGTTTGATAAGCGGCGTTGACCTGGCGGCCGTCCGGCGCTTCGATGAACGGGAAACCCGCCACGTCGCCGAAGCCCAAGGCGGTCATTCGCAGGATCACCGCGGCGAGATGAGTGCGGAGAATTTCCGGATCGGTGAACAGCGGGCGCCGATTAAAATCGGCCTCGGAATAAAGCCGGATGCACACGCCCGCACTGACCCGCCCGCAGCGTCCCGTGCGCTGGTTGGCCGAAGCCTGCGATACCGGCTCGATGGGCAGCCGCTGCACCTTGGCGCGATGGCTGTAACGGCTGATGCGCACCAGGCCGGGATCGATGACGTATTTGATGCCGGGCACGGTGAGCGAGGTCTCCGCCACATTGGTGGCGAGCACGATACGCCGGCCGCCGTGCGCTTGAAAGACTTTGTTCTGGTCGGCGGCGGACAGCCGCGCGTACAAGGGAATGATCTCGGTATGCGGCGGATGGTGTTTACGCAGCGCCTCCGCCGTCTCGCGGATCTCGCGCTCGCCGCTGAGAAAGATCAATACATCGCCGGGACCGTGCCGCGCCAACTCGTCCACCGCTTCCAGTATCGCCTGCTGCATATCGCGGTCGCGGCCGTCTTCGTCTTCGCTCAGCAAGGGCCGGTAACGCAGTTCCACCGGATAGGTGCGGCCCGAGACTTCGATGATGGGCGCATTGTTGAAATGTTTTGAGAAACGTTGCGGATCAATGGTCGCCGAAGTGATGATCAGCTTGAGATCGGGCCGCTTGGGCAGGAGTTGCTTGAGATAACCCAGCAGAAAATCGATGTTGAGACTGCGCTCGTGGGCCTCGTCGATGATCAGCGTGTCGTAGTGATCGAGGAAACGGTCGCCCTGAATCTCGGCCAGCAGAATCCCATCGGTCATCACCTTGATGTAGGCATCCGCGCCGACCTGATCGCTGAAGCGCACCTGATAACCCGCCACCTGTCCCAACGGCGTGTGCAATTCCTCGGCGATGCGCGCCGCCAGACTGCGCGCCGCGATGCGCCGCGGCTGGGTGTGGCCGATCAAACCCGCGACGCCCCGGCCCAGCGACAGGCAAATCTTCGGCAACTGGGTGGTCTTGCCCGAACCGGTCTCGCCGCAGACGATCACGACTTGATGGTCGGCGATCGCCCGCGCGATGTCATCACGCATTTGCGAGACCGGCAGTTCCTCGGGAAAGGTCGGCACCGGCAAGGCGGCCGCGCGCCGTGCACGCCGCTCCCGTGACGCGGCGATCTCCGCCGCAAGGGTTTGCCAAGCGGTTTCCTGCTCAACATTACCCTGCTGCCGGCGCAGCGTATCCAACTGCCGCATCAATCGGTGCTGATCGCGGCGCAGGCAGCAAGCAATTTCGGCATGGAGGGCTTTAAAACGCTGTCGTGGATCCAAGGATGTCGTTACTCGTTGAACGGCCGGCTTGAGCCCGGCCATGCGGCAACCCATGACGGGCAGCCGGTATTTTACAGGCGATTGTAGCGAAAAAAGACATTTGGCCAGTCTGCCGCCGAAAATACTTACCTAACGCCGAGTAGCCGCGTACGCACGGCTTCCGTAAGATAGTTATGGCCACGTCGAAAAGCCGTACTTCAACTCAGCGCCGTTCCGACACGACGGCGCCCGCAAACAATAGGTGAACAACATGGGTCTACTCGTCAACGGGCTATGGCGGAACCAATGGTATGCCACCGATGAGACCGACGGACGTTTCATCCGCGCCGACAGCGCGTTCCGCGACTGGGTGACGGCGGATGGCAGCTCGGACTATCCTGCCGCCGCGGGGCGTTATCACTTGTATGTGTCGTTGGCCTGCCCGTGGGCGCACCGTACTCTGATTTTCCGCAAATTGAAAAAACTCGAAGACGTCATCTCGCTGTCCATCGTCGATCCACATATGGGTGAACAGGGCTGGCGCTTCAGCGCCGCGCCCGGCTGCATTCCCGACACCGTCAACGGTTTTGATTATCTGCATCAGCTCTATACCTCGGTACGATCCGCTTACAGCGGACGGGTCACCGTGCCGGTGTTGTTCGACAAAGAAACCCGCAGCATCGTCAACAACGAATCCGCTGAGATCATCGAGATGCTCAATAGCGCCTTCGACGCCTACGGCGACGCGACCGTGGATTTCTTCCCGGCCGAGCTGCGCGCGGAGATGGATGTACTCAATGCCGAGGTCTACGAGCACGTCAACAACGGCGTCTACAAGGCGGGTTTCGCAACGCGGCAAGCGGCCTATGAAGAAGCCTTCGATGCCTTGTTCCTTACTCTCGATAAATTAGAGGCGCGCCTGGCACGGCAACGTTATTTATTGGGCGCGTGCCCCACCGCCGCCGACTGGCGTTTGTTCACCACCCTGCTGCGTTTCGACACGGTGTATTACTCCCACTTCAAATGCAATCTGCGGCGGCTCACCGATTACCCTAATTTATGGGCTTATCTGCGCGATTTGTATCAACTACCTGGCGTGGCCGACACCGTGAACATGTCGCACATCAAGACCCACTATTACCGCAGCCACCCCACCATCAATCCCAGCGGCGTCGTACCCAAGGGCCCCTTATTGGATTTCAGTGCGTCCCATGGGCGGGAAAACAACGAGCCGGCGAACAGAAACCGGAGGGCCTGACCCGCGAAGCACTTTGGGCATACAAGGCTGAGCCGCAGGGCTGAGTTGGCACAGGACCACAAAGGCCACGAATTCGCGCGGTACAGTAAATCCGGCGGTTGTGCCGTGGCCGATATTTGTTCCTGCAATATCAGCATTCCCGCCTTCCATGGCGGTTGCAATTCATGCTCTTACCTAAGGGAACTCTTCAACGAGCGGCGTATCCGCGTTGGCCTCCCGCCGGTCGCGCTCATGGTGGGCCTTGAGCATGCGGCGCACCGCGCCTTGCAGCTGGTTTTTCTTGCGTTCGAAGTCGGCCCGCGTGCCGCTCCATTCCTGGGAGACATTGAAAGGCAATTTACAGCCGTCGATGGCGAACATCTCCTTGCCGATCAGTCCCAGCGCGTCGCTGTAGAACAGCACATCGCGGAACAGCGCGGTGATGGGTGGTCGATCCCCATAAGTTCGCTAGCGTACAGACCCACGAAGCGCCTTAAAATAGGCTTGCGTATTCGTTGCTGGTGGCGGGACGGTCCGGATCGGGCAAGACCATCCTCGCCACGGCCCTCCTGGTCGAAGGCGTGCAGCGGGGCGAACCGGGGGTGATCGTCGCGTTTGAGCAGACGCCCAGTCAATCGTGGACCCACACCATCGACGATCTGGTCCGCGCCAGGAAAATCGGCTTGATCAATACCCGTTCATTGGTTCTGTCGGTCGACGAGATCGTTCAGCATCTGATCAACCTCATTCAGCGCATGAAAGCCACCCGGGTGGTAATCGACTCGTTGTCCGGGTTCGAGCTGGCGGTAGCGCCGACCTTCCGCGAGGATTTTCGCGAATCGCTGTTTCGCATGGTCGCCGTGTTATCCGGCCTCGGCGCCACGACGCTGATGACCTCCGAACTCGAAGACCGTTATACCGATCTGCGGTTCAGTCCCTACGGATCAGCGTTTCTCACCGACGCGATCATCGTCCAGCGCTATGTCGAGATCGAGAGCCGCCTAAGGCGTATCATGGCGGTCGTCAAAGTGCGCGGCAGCCTCCACAGCAACGAGATTCGGCAGTTCGAGATCACCAATGAGGGTATGGTCATCGGCGACCCGGTGCTCGGTTATGACGGACTACTCGGCGGACAACCGATGCGGCGGCCCACCGATACGGCCACTTGAAGGAAACCGCGATGCAAAAGCAGGATCACCCTCACCCTCACCGTAAGCACCCCATCCGGTGGTGGCCCAGGAGCAAGGAAAACGGGCGAGCTCCGGCCCCAGCGACCGCAAAGACGCTCGCGGAGCGCGAGACCGCGGTCCTTGCCGCCGAGCAGGCCTCCGACCTGCGAGATACCGCCCTGCGCGTCCAGGAAGAGGTCGCCAACGCCCAGACCGAGCATAGCGCGCGTATCGAGACGCAGTTGCGGGAAGCGAACGAACGTCTCATTGTCGCGACGGTTCACGCCCAGGCGATGGCCGAGGCCGCCGAGCAAACCGCCGCGCAGCTGTCCCATATGGCCAAACACGACTTTCTCACCGGCTTGCCCAACCGTGCTCTGCTGACTGACCGCTTGGCGCCGTCGATCGCGCTCGCGCAATGTCATGGCAAGCGAGTCGCCCCGATGTATCTGGACCTTGACCGCTTCAAGCATGTCAACGATTCGCTCGGGCATGCGATCGGCGACCAGCTGCTGCAGTCGGTCGCGAAGCGCCTGCAAGGCTGCGTGCGCCGCTCGGATAACCAACCGCAACTGGGGCGTGTCGATGAAATATCAGCTCTTCAGACTCAGCCAATACTTACGTGGCTGGATTAATTACTTTGGTATTGCCAGCGGCTATCAACGCTGTGTCGATCTGGACCACTGGATTTGGCGCAGAGTGAGAATGGCCTATTGGCGACAGTGGCGACGGCCACGCACCAAGGTAAGAAACATGATGAGACTCGGTGTTCATGTTCACGCCGCTATCGCCTGTGGCATTACCAGCAAAGGCCCATGGCGTAGTGCAAAGACACCCGGGATACAGCAGGCGTTATCAAACGCCTATTTAAAATCCCAGGGGCTTTATGCGTTACGTGATGGATGGATTGCGCTTCACCATGCTAACTGAAACGCCCTGTGCGGAGCCGCATGCAGGGTGTTGTGGGGACTGGGGGTTAGAGACCCCCGGTTACCCGATTAGCCGCAGTTCCAGGCGCAGGCATGGATCTTCGACCAATAATCACGCAAATGAGCACGACGATTGCGACGATCACCTGAGACGGATAGATAACCTCATTCAGAATAATCACCGCTCCTATAAGCGTGAGAAACGGTTGAAGCAATTGAAGTTGGCCAACGTGCGCGATTCCTCCCATAGCGAGTCCTTTGTACCAAGCGAAAAATGCCAGGTACATGCTCACGATACTGACATAGGCAAACCCGAAAAGGCTCATCCAGCCCACGGCAGAAATGCTCTTGGGCGCTGTCATAAGAACAGGGAGAAGTAACACCGGCACGGAAAGCAGCAGTGCCCAACTGATTGTTTGCCAGGCGCCGAGTTCTCTTGATAAGCGAGCGCCTTCAGCGTAGCCGAATCCCGCTGCGACAACAGCGCCCAAGAGCAGAAAATCTGCGGTTTGAAACAAACCCCCACCGGAAGAGAATGAAAATGCGGCAATCGCAGCACTACCTATAAACGTTGACATCCAAAAAAGGGGGCTCGGACGTTCACTGGCGAGCCAAACTCCAAACAAGGCGGTCGAGAGAGGAAGAAGCCCCACGATGACTGCTCCATGCGCAGCCGGAACATTTTTCATTGCCCAGGTAGATAACAGCGGGAATCCAACAACAACACCCAGAGCCGTAGCGCCCAACCTGAGCCATTGCCGCCCAACTGGTTTTGGCGCCTTCGCGACCCAAAGGGTGATGGCGGCCAGCCCCGCAGCGACAATTGCTCGTCCCAGCCCCACAAAGGTCGGATCGAGGTCAACAACAGCCAGTCGGGTCGCAGGCAGGGTGAGGCTAAAACCCAATACGCCAAGCATTCCAAAGGCCAGACTCTGCAATTTAGTGGAGCGAATATTCATAATGTAAGTGGCTAACGGCCAAGCTCAGCGGCGCGACGACAGGAGCGTACGCTGGAGCGCCGGGTTAGCCATTTTCACCAAGGTTTTAACTTGAAGACCAGCGACCAATGGCTGTCCCACCCCTGCGGACACCGGATAACTCTCAACATGCCCAGTGCGCACGTAACCTCGACGCTCGTAAAACGAGATCAGTTCTGGCCTGGAAGACAAGACGGATATCTTGAAAGTGGTGGCCTTGAAATGTTTGATTGCGTATTGCTCGGCGCACGCGAGCATGTTCTTGCCTAAGCCGCGAGACTGACACCGAGGCTCAGTGGCAAGCATTCCAATGTAAGCGCTAGATTCACTGCGCTGAATATGGACGCACGCAACGATAATGGCATCCTGACACAGCACCAAAATAAACGATTGTGGACCAAAGAGCGATAGGACTTGCTCTGGTGATGTTCTTTCGCCCGAAACCAAATCGGCTTCGTGTGTCCAACCTCGCTGATGCAATGACGGCCGGTAAGCTTTATTGACTAGAGCCGCAATTTCGCTTGCATCCAGCTCTGATGCAATACACAGGATGGGTTGCATTCCTCTGATCTCTCCGATGAAGACGGCTAACGACGGTGTAGAAAAACCCGATTCTTACTTTCCTTAGTCACCAAGGAGAGTGATTTTTCGAATTTCCACGTTGCACAGATCCATTTTTTGTCCATAGGGTCGTTCACTCCAAATATATTTACTGTTCCGTTAAAGACCTTTGTGATCACGAATAGGTGGATTACGCCCCTCTTTCACTGCACTGCATAACTATGATGCGCCCGTTTCTCGATGTTGTGGACCATGCAGTAGCGTTTCCACTGGACATCGACCTTGGTTTGGCCTCGTAGCGTAAACCGGGTCAGCCGTTTGTTACCGCGCAGGTTACCGAACACGGGTTCAACCGTAGCGAATCGGCGGGTGATCATCTCTCGCCCTGTATCGCTGTCGATCTTGAGCTTCATTCTATCGGTGTGGCTCGGTCCTTCACGCCTTCCTTGAAAGAAGGCGACTTGCCGGGTCCTGGTTTTGTCGGGCTTGCGCAGACACGTGGAACGCTGCTCACAGGGCAGGCAGTCCTGTTGGGCGCCGCTGAATTTAATGGCGATGTAACCACCTAATAGTGCCGTTGCCGCCATTGCGATAGAGCGGCTTGCCCGCCGGACAGATGCCATGGCTGTTGTCGTCAGCGATCTTGAAATCGTCCGTGGTATAGCACTTGGTTTTGCTGGAATGTGTTTCGCGCTTGTCCCAGAGCGGATCGGGCTTGGCCTTGTGGATCGCTTGATCGGCGTAGCGTTCATCGCGTTTGCGATAACCGTTGTCGGGGATGTAGGCATCGATTTCTTTTTCAGCCCGTGCCTTGAGGTTGGCTTCTGAGTGGTAACCCGCATCAGCCGCAAGGGGGGTGCTCTCGGTGCGAAAGGAGGGAGTGGCGGTGACAAGGGGAATCAGCCGCGCCTGCTCCGATCCAGTGCCATGGGCCTGCGCATCAACGATGATCGGGTGCTTCTCATCCACAGCGGCCACCCCCGTGTATCCCTGGATCACTCCTTTACCCGTGGCCATTTTGGCCGATTCGTTGTCGGTGCGGTGGGTGAGTCTGATCGCCCCGCGTGATCCTTTACGATCCGCCTTGTTCCGCGCCAGCCAGCTGCGTACCTGTTGCGCCTCCTGTTTGAGGCGTTCCCGCTTTTTGGCTTCACGTTGAGCCGTGGCGTCGTCTGTCGGCGCAGTGTCAGCCTGGCGATGCGTGTCGATACTCTTCTGAGCCGCCGCGTCCATCTTATCTGCCTGACGCTGAAAATCCTTACGCGTCCCCGACCTGGCCTTACTGGCATTGGCGGGAAGTTTGACACCATCAATTGCAAACATCTCGCGCCCAATCAATCCTTGGCGATCACAGATCAACTAGACCTGAGCAAACAGCTTCGCCACGCCATCACCGAGCTCCGAGACAAAGGCTGCAAGCGTCGTGAAATGAGGTTGACTGTCGCCCGAGACGGCGATGAAGAGAATGTTCTCGCGACAGGCCGCCTCGATCTTGCGACTGCCGATGATGCCCCGGCTATAGGCCAGCAGGATGATTTTGATCAGCGCACCAGGATGATAAGCAGAGGCACCGTTGTCGTCGTTCTTGTAGCGGATATGAAAGGAAGAGAGATCAAGCTCGTGATCTACGAGATGACAGAGCGCATGTTCAAAACGACCGGGAATCACCTGCCGGTCAAAATCCACCGCCAGAAGTTTCAGTCCCTCGTGGATTGGTTTATACCGCGCCATGCCGCCCCCTCAGCGTTCCGTTTCAGTAAGCCGATTATGCCAAAAACGTTGGCGGGTTTTTTGGGTTTTTCTACAGCCTCAACGTCAAAACTAAGGGGCGCGCGCCCCGATGTAACTATGAAGAACTACCATCAACGCGCGTCCCCTTGAGTGCCGGGTTGGGGTACGGATTTTCTAGACCTGCCCCCGGCTCTCTTTGTTCAGGCTTTTTACTTGGTTCCTTGTTTATTCTGTTTTTCAACGGATTTTTCTGGAGCATTTTTTTCATCTTTACCAGGAGAATATTTCCAAAAATCAGATGGGATAAATGCATTGCAATATTGCAGTATAGGCTCGCCATTTTTATCCAGCTTCATATAGGGACTAGGATCAATTGGAACTGTTAAACTTTCTTTTTCTCCCTTGGCAACAGTACGAAACTCTTGTAAAAGTTGCCAATGGTATTCCAATAACTTTTGCCTGTTTTTTGCCTTGGAGAGAATTCCGTACATTCGAAGTTTAATATTCTGTCGGCAATTAGGCGCTCGAAACACAAAGCGTTCCTTAGGGATCAGGATTTCAAATTGTCCATAGCTGGACATAAACTCTTCATATGTACTGCCGTTAAATTCGTCAATAGAAGCAATGTCATCCTTAGATATGACCATATTTCTTTGGATTGAAGATTTATCACTGGCATAAGATGATAATGAAATAAGAAATAAGAATAATAGAGATAGAGTTTTCATTTCTCCTCCATTACGTGGTTCCACTTTTCTACGTATTTTTTATCATCACCCTTACCCCCGATTGTGTTATAAAAATCTTTCCAATATTTAGACATTCCGACAACATCTCCCGCATCTGGAAGCGGATCGCTCACTCGCCGATAATATAACCTCGCCATAGCGCATCCATACTTATCGTTTTTCTCAAGCTCAGTTATTTTGTCTGCCTTCGCTGGCAACAGTAATTCAACCGAATGCCGATAGATTGCGTGATGCTTCAGAAAGTTTTCCCAGATATCGTTATGGGTGGCAACTTCCATTTGCCACAGACTCCTGGCTGGGCCATGAGGACGTTGCCGCCGCCACGTAAGGTCGCTCTCCATAATCGCTGTACCAAGTAACAATTCTTCTGCTGCGGGCGACCATAGATGAATTGCCTTCAGCGTTGGCCGGATAACATTTTCCAGAAGTGCCATTGCATCTTTTTTTGTTGCTGCCATATTTTCGTATATCCTTCCTTGAAAAAAACTAGATGAGTGTTCTTGGTTATATCAAACGTAAGCCCCGATGTTTAACATTGCGGCCGCATACATTTGCACAGCGTGAAAGCGAAAGCCCCAAACATAAAGCAGAGATTGCCAAGCGAAGCCTTCTCATTTACACCCTAACGTGAAAGCTCAGCCGACCGCGCGGTTTTTTGCGCGGGTCGGCTGGAGCGCCGGGTTGGGTCATTGCTTGTTCATTCCGGCTTTGCGTCCGCACCATGTTCTGACAGCTGAGCCCCAAACCATCTATGTATGGCAGTGAGCAGGTGGATGTCAGAGGTCTTGAAGGCGATCTCCGCACCGGCGGGAAGAGCAGCATACGAAACTCCGATACGTGAAGCCCCTTCCCGAAGCTCATTAAGACCAGGCATATCTTCTCCATGAAGCTTCGCTGGATCCGCGTAATTTCCTTTCTGAAAGCTCTCCGCCTCATGTTGCAGATGTTGTTGAATGAGCGCTATCTGGTCGAACGCACCCCCATCCTTTGCAATAACTCGCTCGACTCCTCCTTGTTCTGTCATTCTGAAGATATGCACCGTCTTTGCCGTATCGAATGGCATCACGCCGTGCGACATTTGATGCACGTGTTCTTGCCGTGTCGTCTGCGCCCATAAAGGTGCGCTGGCAAGAACGACAAACGTAGCTGCAAATCGAATTGTGCGTAGTCGTTTAGTCATATTTCCCTCCAGGTGGCCACCTTAACCCTGACGGAGGCCCAACGCCAGAGTTCAGCCGACGCTTGGAGCGCAGCGGAAAGCGGTCGGCTGGAACGAAAAGTTAGACAGAGACGTTTGTGCATGCTACCGCCCTCAGGGTTCCCTGCGTTTGATGTTGGGTTTTCACATTAACGCTCCTTTAAACCTTCTCTATTTCTTGGTAGCTTCAGTATCCCGACCCCGGCTTGCCCCACGCATTGCCAGCCTACAGCGAAGTGCGCGTGACGCGCCACGACGCATGAACAACGCCCGCGTGGGGCAAACGGATAAACCGTTGGCTATTGCGCTGAGGTTGAGGATTGCATTTGTGCTTAACTGCATTGTTCTTTTCACTTGGGGCTAACGATTGAGGTCACCGGCGTTGCGCGGCTTTATCGCGCAGCGTCCGGTGGACCGATTGGTTGGGCGTAATGGCTGCCATCTCAGAATTTCTTGGCGCAGCCAGCAATCAGGTAGTTGAGCGGCGAGCCTTTCGAAAAGTAGTCGAGCACGTAGTTTCGCTCAGCTGCCTTAAGAGATCTGGTACCCATCGCAGATGACCATGACAGCCAGTCTGACTGTCCTGTCTTGAGAAACTCGTCTCGAATTTCTTTGAAGCCAAAGCTTTGCTCTGGAATTTCTAGTACCTTGGCGCGGGCAATCTTGAAGTCCTGTGTAAGCTCAAAGATTCGCATCAGGACATCGCCATAGCATCCGTGGCCGATAAGATGATCCTCCACAATGCACGCCAGCCAAAAGAGTTGGTATTCCAGGAAGAACGTTTCTTTCGTTAGGTGTTCCAACAATACCGCGGCTAGTTCGGTTTTTTCCGACACCGTGGAACAAACTGAATGAATATGCTTCGTAAGGTTGGGAAACCTACGCAGAAGCATGTGTAGGTGTTCGAGAATGCTATCGCTGTGGGAACGAAGGAAGCCCAAGATTAAATCAGCATCGGCTTCCTCAAGTGAGTCGTCCTTTAAAAGTGCAAGTAAGGCACTAACTTGATCGTCGGTGAGATTTGTAGCTACTTCATTCTCAACAAGCACAAAGTCCACACCTGAGGCGCCATGGACTTCATGAATCTCATCCACGATTTCAACAAGAGATTCGTGTAAGGCAGAAAGTGTTTCTTCGACATTGCCAATGCTCTTGTTATAGAAGGTCTTGCTAGGATTAACGTTTAGACCAAATTGCCCCAGCAGTTGTTGTATCCGCAAGAAGTCTTGTCTTAGAACATCAGGATCGTCATCAAATAGGGTGAAGTCGTCCATGAATCTGACCAGAAGTGATGACTTCAATTGTGCCGACAGATCAACGACCTTGAGAAACTCGTTTCCTATCATCTTGCTCGGGTAGATGCCATGAGGGAGAAAATCAACACTCCTACCCGCGTTGATCTCCCTGAAAAACTTACCCAGAGCGTTGCTATCGATTTCGGACACACCCTGCCTAGCGGCAAACCAGTGTGTTATGTCGTGGTGATACAGGCAGTTGAAATACGCGGCTATATCGAACTGCAAGTTATGTTTGAATTTCGCGTTGCTATCGGTCAAACAAAGCTTGTACGCTTTGTAAGCGTTATGCACTGATATATGGCCGCCTGCCATAAACCGATAGCCAAAGCTTCGTCGCGTGTTGCTTACCTCAGGCCGAAAGATCGCTCTATTTCGATAGGTCACGTCGTAGAGAAAGTACTCCGCAACAGGGTCCAGCTTTACGGTGCGTCTTAAATGGCCACGTGGTTTAGTTGCATGAACACGCTGTTGCGCCAGGAAGTTGTCCGCTGTCTGCTTGTCATCGAGTATCTTTTGATAAATGTACTCGGAGACGAATGGCACTTACTTAAGCGCAAGGGGTTGAATTACAAGTTAGAAGAGACCGGAACCATGGTAGGCTGCAAATCGCCAAACCCACACCCTACCAACAGGAACCGGTCTTCATGCAGATTA
>JAHFRV010000082.1 GCA_023266095.1 Gammaproteobacteria bacterium
GTCGGTGACCAGGACGCCGCTATTATTGGCATTGCCATCGGAAGCGACGCTATTGTCGCTATTGTCGGAGTTGTCACTATTATCCGAATTGTCGCTGTTGTCGTTGTTGGAGTCCGCGGTGTTGACGCTGGCGTTATTGTTGGAGTCCGCGGTGTTGACGCTGGAGTCGCTGTTATCCGAATTGTCCGAGTTATCGGAATTGTCGCTGTTGTCGGAGTTGTCGCTCAGGTTGTTGCCATTGCCGGAGTCAGTGACCAGAACGCCGCTGTTGCCGGCGTTACCATCGGCCGCCACGCTATTGTCGCTATTGTCGTTGTTGGAATCAGCGGTATTGACGCTGTTGTCGGAGCTGTCGGAATTGTCGCTGTTATCGTTGTTGGAATCAGCGGTATTGACGCTGGCGTCGTTGTTGGAGTCCTCGGTATTGGTGCTGTTGTCGGTGTTGTCGGTGCTGCTGTTGTTGCTGTCAGCGACGCTGTTATTGCTGTTGTCGGTGTTGTCAGTGGTGCTGTTGTTGGTGTTGTCGGTGCTGTTGTCGGAATTGTCGGAGTTGTCGGTCGAGCTGTTGTTGCTGCTGTCGTTGTTGCTATCGGCGACGCTGTTATTGCTGTTGTCGGAGCTGTCGGAGCTGTCGGAGCTGTCGGTCGTGCTGTTGTTGCTGCTATCGGCGACGCTATTATTGCTGTTGTCGCTCAGATTGTTGCCATTGCCTGAGTCATTAACGCTCACCGCGACGGAATCTTCACTGGCGGATGAGGCGCCGTTGTCGGATGTGGAATCAGCCCAGGCCGGTGTAGTAAGGCCTAAGGCTAAGGTTACTGCTACAACTATAAGTTTTTTGTCCATGATTCTCTCCTGAGTTGTTATCATTACGTCCGCAATCGATTTGCGTTGCGGGCGATTATTAGCAGTTTAGCAGTCGGGTAATTTTACGACTTATCCCTAACTATCGCGCATGCGATAGTGAGCGCACTGCAATCCATGAGCCAGCATTAATAGTTTTCTCTAAGTTTATGAATGAGTAATTTATTAGGGCGACAAGTCATGGGGCAATCAACGGGCGCTGAAAAGAATCCCGACGGTCAGCATCTGAGCATACCTTAGGGTTTCTGCTGAGTATTCACGCCAGCTGATTTCTAAGTCGTTGATCTAAAAAATAATTAGTAATGTTAAGCCGATTTAAATGGCGTTTAAGCAGGCAATGATATTGTAAATAATATCGACATCGTGCGCCCCCCACCCTATTGAAAGCCGTGGAACCAGGAAAGCATTTACTTTGATATGGGATATGGTTTTTTTAAGTTATAGGAATTGCGCGCCCTATTAAGCATAACAATATGATCTTAATTAAGATTAGTGCTTATTAGTGGTTAAGCATGCCGTTCGAGCGCCCACATCACGTGTTCACGCACCAGTTGGGAAGGATGTGAAAGGCGCTGCCGCAGGACATGGACCAATTCCCCACTAGTGGGGGCATTGCCGAGGGCCACGGCGATATTGCGCAGCCAGCCGATATGGCCGATGCGGCGGATGGCGCTGCCTTCGGTCCGTTTGAGAAATTGTTCTTCACTCCATGTGAATAAATCGATAAGGCTGGGTGCGTCGAGTTGATGACGTGCCCGAAAGTCATGTTCAGCACTCAACTTCGCGAAGCGGTTCCAAGGACACACTAGTTGGCAGTCGTCGCAACCGTAGATGCGGTTGCCGAGCATAGCGCGGAATTCCAGGGGGATGCTGCCGCGCAGTTCAATGGTTAGATAAGAGATGCAGCGGCGCGCGTCGAGTTGATAGGGGCCGATGATGGCACGGGTCGGGCAGATGTCGATGCAGGCTCGGCAGGTGCCGCAGTGGTTGTCGCCGGCGCTGTCCACCGGCAGGGGCAGGTCGGTGTAGATTTCGCCGAGGAAAAACCACGAACCGGCGCCGCGGTTCAGTAGGTTGGTGTGTTTGCCGATCCAACCCAGCCCGGCCTTTTCGGCGATGGCCTTTTCCAAGACCGGTGCGCTATCGACGAAGACCCGGTAACCGAAGCCGCCTACCGCCTTTTCTATTTTGCTTGCCAGCTGTTGCAGCCGTTGCCGCAGCACTTTGTGATAGTCGCGCCCCAGCGCGTAGCGGGAGACGTAGCCCAGCTCCGGGCGCGCCAATACCCCTTCCGGGTGCGTGCTGTCGGGCGGCAGATAATCCATGCGGGCGGAGATGACCCGCAAGGTGTTCTGTACCAATTCAGCGGGGCGGCTGCGTTTACTGCCGTGACGGGCCATGTAGTCCATTTCGCCGTGGTGTCCGGCCGCCAGCCATGTTTGCAAATGGTCTTCGTGCGCGCTGAGCTCGGTGTCGGCGATGCCCAATTGCTGGAAACCCAGCACCTCGCCCCAGCGTTTGATGTCGTGGGTGAGGTGGGCCCAATCGGCGGGCGGTGTTTGCGTGGTGCTCTGTCGCGGGTCTGGCATAGTCGTTATGATAGCTGCCATGCGAGCTTTACCCCAGGCCCTTTATACCGCGCAGGTCGTGCGCGAACTCGATCGTCTCGCGATCGAGCAGTGCGGCATCCCTGGTTTGACGCTGATGACCCGCGCCGGCGAGGGGGTGTTCCGCGAGCTGCGTCGGCGCTGGCCGCGCGCGCGGCGAATCGCGGTGGTGTGCGGCGTGGGCAATAACGGCGGTGATGGTTTCGTGGTAGCGCGGCTGGCCTACGCCGCGGGTATGTCGGTGACCGTGGCTGTGCTCGGCGATGCGGCACACCTCAAAGGTGACGCGCAGCTCGCCTATGCGGCAATGACTGCGGCGGGTTTGACCGCCGCGGTGTTTTCAGCGGAGTTCCTGCGGCGGGCCGACGTCGTGGTGGACGCGTTGTTCGGCATCGGTCTGGACCGGGAGCCGCGCGGTATTTACCTTGAGGCGATCACCGCCATCAATAATAATACGGTGCCGGTGATCGCGGTGGACATCCCGTCCGGATTGCACACGGACACCGGCGCGGTGTTGGGCGCGGCGGTGCGCGCTCGCGTCACCGTGAGCTTCATCGGGCTCAAACAGGGACTGTTCACCGGGCAGGGGCCCGGGTATTGCGGTGAGATCGTTTTTGATGATTTAGCTGTACCGTCGGATATCTACAACCGGCTAGCCCCCACCGCCTTGCTTACCGCTGATGACGAACTGGCGGCCCGCCTGCCGTGCCGTGACCGCGGTGCGCACAAAGGTCGGCATGGTCATGTGCTGATCGTCGGCGGTGATGTCGGCATGGCGGGCGCGGCGCGGATGGCGGCGCAGGCCGCGGCGCGGGTCGGCGCCGGGTTGGTTAGCATCGCGACCCATCCACACCATGCCGCGTTCTGCGCGGCGGTTCAGCCGGAAATCATGTGCCACGCCGTAGCGGACGGCCATGACCTGCGGCCGCTATTACAGCGCGCCAGCGTGGTGGCGGTGGGGCCGGGTTTGGGCAGCACCGCGTGGGGCAAGGGGCTGTTCGACACCGTGCTGGATAGCGGCCTGCCCTTGGTGGTGGACGCCGATGCCTTGAACCTCTTGGCGCAAGACGCCACACGGCGGAAAAACTGGGTGCTGACACCCCATCCCGGCGAGGCCGCCCGTTTGATGAAAATGAGCGTGGCCGAGATCCAGTCGGACCGGTTCGCCGCCGTGCGTGCCTTGGTTGCACGTTATGACGGCGTCGTGGTGCTGAAAGGCGCGGGCAGTCTGATCGCCGGCACGGCCGGCCCGGTGGCGGTGTGCGCCGCGGGCAATCCCGGCATGGCGACGGGCGGCATGGGCGATCTGCTCACCGGCGTGATCGCCGGGCTCATCGCGCAAGGGCTGAGTTTGCTGGAAGCAGCACGGTTGGGGGTACATCTTCATGCCCGGGCCGGCGATGCCGCCGCGCGCGACGGCGAGCGTGGCATGCTGGCGACGGATTTGTTGCCGGAATTACGTTATTGGGTCAACCCGGGTTTATGGAGCGGCTGATCCCTGACGAAGCGGCCACCCTGGCCTTGGGCGCGGCGTTGGCTCGGGTCTGCGTGCCGGGTACGGTAATTTATCTGATCGGAGAGCTCGGCGCGGGCAAGACCACCCTGGTCCGTGGTTGGTTGCGCAGCTTGGGTTATGGCGGCGCGGTAAAAAGCCCCACCTATACGTTGGTCGAACCCTATGATGTCGCGGGGTTCCGCATCTATCACTTCGATCTCTATCGCCTGATCGATCCCGATGAATTGGAATATCTCGGCCTGCGGGATTGTCTGGATGACCACTCGCTGCTGCTGATCGAATGGCCGTCCCGTGGTGGCGATAGATTACCGCCCGCTGATCTGACCATTACCCTGCGACACCAAACCACGGGTCGGCGAGTGGAGATCACCGCCCAGACCCCGCGCGGCGTTTCACTGGTTTCCCAGCTTGATACGGCGGGCTTAAGCCCCGGCTGAGGCAAGCCGATATTAGTTGTCGAACGGCAGATAGCGGCGACTATTGTATCCGCCATACAATATCGTGACCTAACTAACCGATTCAATTTAAAATACTTGCGAAACTCATCATGGTTCGGTATATGATGCCCGAGAGCGCTACAGGGACGCGGAGATGAAAAGAATATTGGCTCTATTGCTGTTGCTGTTATTGGTATCCGCTGCAAGCCAGGCGGCGACCCAGGTGGAAGAGGTGCGACTCGCCGCCGCCTCCGATACCACCCGTGTCGTGTTCCATTTAAGCGCGTCCAGCACGTATAAACTTTTCAGTCTGCCCAACCCCAACCGGGTGGTCATCGATATCACCGACGCCCGTTTCGCCACCTCGCTGGCCGGGGTGGATTTCACCGGCAGCGCGGTCAAAGCCCTGCGCACCGGTCCTCGCGACGGCGGCGTCTTGCGGATCGTGTTGGAAGTGAATGGCAAACCCAAGCCCAAGAGTTTCATTCTTCAGCCTTCCGACGGACAAGGTTATCGCTTGGTCGTGGACTTGGAATTGCCGAGCGGGGTGAATCTGGCGCAGGCTGCGCCGAGCCCGCTTCCCGTCCCGGCCGTCGTGCCAGTGTCCGGCGCTGAACCGCGTGTCAACCTCGCACCGCCGTCCGTGGAAAACCTCGCTGAACCCAGCCCGGCCGCCAACGCTGCCGATGAAGCGCTGCGCGATCTGGTGATCGCCATCGATGCCGGCCACGGCGGTGTCGATCCGGGTGCCATCGGGCCGCGCGGTACCCAGGAAAAAGACGTCGTCCTTGCCATCTCCCGCCAGCTCGAAAGTTTGATTCGGGCCGAACCCGGCATGCGGGCGGTGATGGTGCGTGGCGGCGATTATTTCGTACGGCTGCGCGACCGGGTCAACAAGGCCCGCGACGGTAAGGCCGATTTGCTGATCTCGATACATGCCGATGCCGTCAGTGAGGGTTCGGCCAAGGGGTCCTCGGTGTATGTGCTCTCCAGACGCGGCGCCAGCAGCGAGGCGGCGCGCTGGCTGGCCGAAAAGGAAAACGCTTCCGACTTGGTGGGCGGGGTGAGTCTGGACGATAAAGACGGTGTATTGAAATCCGTGTTGCTAGACCTATCGCAAACCGCTTCCATCGAAGCCAGTCTTACCGCCGGCAGCCAGGTCTTGCGTTATCTCAAAGAGGTGAATCAATTGCACCGCCATCGGGTCGAGCAGGCGGGCTTCGTGGTCTTGAAAGCGCCGGACATCCCCTCGATGCTGGTGGAAACCGCCTTTATCTCCAACCCGGAGGAAGAACGTAAACTGAGTTCGGCCGCGCATCAACGTCAGCTTGCACTCGCCATCCTCAACGGCGTGAAGGAGTATTTCCGCACCCACGCGCCGCCCGGCACCAAGCTGGCGCTGTGGAATTCCTCGCGCCAGCATGTCGTCGCGCGGGGCGATACCCTGTCGGGCATCGCCGATCGTTATGGCATCAGCATCGCCCAATTGCGGGTAAGCAATAAAATATCCGGCGATCGCCTCCCGGTGGGCGGCGTATTGCGAATCCCTTCCAGCAACGGCACCTGATTTAAGATGAGTGCTCGGCGGGGCGGGCGGTTAACCGTTCGCCCCGTTTTGCTTTTATAATGCCCGGCATCTTATCGCCTCGGATACCGGCCACCGTTAATGCCCACTACGCGTATTCACCTGCTTCCCGCTCTCCTGGCTAATCAAATCGCCGCGGGCGAAGTCGTGGAGCGGCCGTCGTCGGTCGTCAAGGAGTTGGTGGAAAACAGCCTCGACGCCGGGGCGCGCCGCATCGACATCGAGGTACAAGAGGGCGGGATAAGCCTGATCCGGGTCCGCGACGACGGCGGCGGCATTCATCGCGATGACCTCGCGCTGGCCCTCAGCCGGCATGCCACCAGCAAGATACGCAGCTTCGAGGATCTGGTCGCGGTGCGCAGTCTCGGCTTCCGCGGCGAGGCTTTGCCGAGTATCGGCTCGGTGTCGCGTCTCAGCATGACGTCGCGGCTGTCGGACGGCGAACAGGCGTGGCGGGTGGACAGTGACGGCGATCATTTCAGTGAGCCCACGCCAGCCGCCCATCCGGCCGGCACCACGGTGGAAGTGCGCGATTTGTTTTTCAACACGCCGGCCCGGCGCAAATTCCTGCGGGCCGAGCGCACCGAGTTCAATCACCTCGAAGAGGTGGTGAAACGCATCGCCTTGAGCCGTTTCGACGTGAGCTTCAACTTGAGCCACAACCAGCGTCCGGTGCATGGCTTGCGCGCCGCCGCTCACGAGGTGGAACGCGCCAAGCGAGTGGCCGCCCTGTGCGGCCAGGCCTTCATCGACAGCGCAGTGGCGATTTCCTTCGACGCCGGCGAACTGCGCTTGCGCGGCTGGATCGGCTTGCCGACCTTTTCCCGCAGCCAGTCCGATATGCAACATTTCTACGTCAACGGCCGGGTGGTGCGCGACAAGCTGGTGGCCCACGCCATCCGTCAGGCGTATCAAGACGTGCTGTATCACGGCCGCCACCCCGCTTTTGTTTTGTACCTCGAGGTTCCGCCGCAGGAAGTGGATGTGAACGTGCATCCCACCAAACACGAGGTGCGTTTCCGCGAAGGCCGTAGCGTGCATGATTTTCTGTTCCGCGGCATCCACGATGCGCTCGCGCAGGTGCGGCCCGCGAGCGCGCCTGCGCCGTTCGAATCGACACTACCGGAAGGCACGCCGCCGGCGGTGGCCGTGCGGGCGTGGAGCGGGGTGGGTTACGGGCGATCCGCCAGCCAGTCGCATCTGTCCTTGGCGGTGAAGGAACAGGTCGATGCCTATGGCGCCTTGCACCCGCCGGTTCCCATCACGCCGAACGAATTACAGCGCGCCACCGAGCCAGGCATCCCGCCATTGGGTTACGCCATCGCGCAATTGCATGGCGTTTACATTCTCGCCGAAAACAGCGACGGATTGGTGATGGTAGACATGCACGCCGCCCACGAGCGCATTACCTATGAACGCATGAAGCAGGCCCACGAGCAGGGCCGCGTCATCTCGCAACCGTTATTGGTGCCGGTGAGTTTGCGGGTGAGCGAGCACGAGGCGCGGCTCGCCGAGGAACATCACGGCGTGTTCGCGGAATTGGGTTTCGAGATAAATCGCCTGGGTCCGGATACCCTAGCGATCCGCCAATTGCCCGCACTGTTGTGCGAGGCCGACGTCACGCAACTGGTGCGCGATGTATTGGCGGATCTGGCCACCCACGGCGGCAGTGCGCGGATCACCGAACATCTCAACGAAATCATGGCGACCATGGCCTGTCACGGCGCAGTGCGCGCCCACCGCAAACTCAACCTGCCGGAAATGAACGCGCTGCTCCGCGACATGGAACGCACCGAACGCAGCGGCCAATGCAATCACGGCCGGCCGACCTGGGTGCAACTGCGGATGGACGAGCTGGATAAATTGTTTCTACGCGGACGCTGAGCGGCAGGAATTACGGAGTGCCAGATGCAGGATAGTCGTCGCCGGCGACGAGCCACGGAAAGCGAAGCGAGGGTGAGGAGCCCGCGGTAGACGCGAAGCGGCGTCAGCCATTGTGGTAGCCATGAGGTGCTGCGCAGTAGCGCGTCGTGGCGGACGCAGGGCGGCCGGGGCGAAAGGAATCAACGTCGCGAGACCGAGGTCGATTCGCACACGGAGGTGCGAATCGTTTCCTGAGGGCCGCGACACATCGACTTTTTAAGTTTTTCTACAGCCTCAACGTAAAGCTAAGCGGCGCGACGCTAGGAGCGTCCGCTTGAGCGCCGGGTTAGAACGTTGCATTGTTGCCACGCCCTATTTCTTTTTTGCTAGATGATATAGCACGTAATCAGCGATCCCTTCAATCGTTGGCGTAAAGCCCTTGGGCCATTCGCCAGCCGGTGCTTTAAGGCCGAAGTGCTTTTCAACCTCTATGGCAAATATCGACAGATCGTCGGTATCAATGTAAAAGTCCTTAACTATATGCGTGGTGCGCGAAACCTCCTCCCTATCAATAAATCCAATCACGCGCACAAAAATATCGATGACCGTTTCGATGACCTGGTCTTTTGATGGAAGGAGCATGACGTTATTTTCTGTTGGGTTCTTCATAAGCACACATCCCGATGCTGATAGCGTCGTAAACGGCTAAACCCACTGCCACAAATGGCAGGGCACGCCCGACGATTCCGAAAACTCGAATTGTGCCGAACGCGTTCTTTGCCACGCGAGCGGCAACGGAACGGTGCGGTAGCGTCGCCATGGGAAAGAACTTATAACCAAAGTGGCTAGCCAGATTAGTATACTTGCTTGAGCCTAGAGCCAAAGGGTAACCAAGACGCACTTTTTTAATCGGAATTCCACCTATGCCCGCCGCAGCGGTAGCTGCCGTCAACCCGTAATGCTCCTTCGCGCATGTCCAAAGATCATCAACGGTAATCTCAAGGGATGGCACATCCGGGGTGGACAGCTTTACCAGCTCATACCCTTGGCGGTTGATCTTTTGTACACCCTCGGCAGGCATTGCAATAATGCCACTTGTACCAGAAGACATACGGAGATCTGCGATAAGCCTTGGGATATCGGGCTTAAAGGCGGTTCCAGAGCGGTTCATTTTATCTACGCCGAGATAAACAGCATGTGATAAGGGCATTTGATTCATGAAAATTCCTTTGGGGTTGAGTTGTTTGTTCTAACGCCAGAGTTCAGCCGACGCTTGGAGCGCAGCGGAAAGCGGTCGGCTGGAACGAAAAGTTAGACAGAGACGTTTGTGCATGCTACCGCCCTCAGGGTTCCCTGCGTTTGATGTTGGGTTTTCACATTAACGCTCCTTTAACAGCCTGCTGAAAAAGTCCCCCAAGCCATCCTCTCATCCTGGAAAGGCGTAGTACACTGCGAATAACGAAGAACTGAAGAGCAAAATCATGCGTGGAGCCGACATCAGCCAGC
>JAHFRV010000026.1 GCA_023266095.1 Gammaproteobacteria bacterium
AGCCAAGAGCCATAAAACGAAGGCCAAAAGCCTATCCATTACTGATGAAACCTCGCGACGAAGCAAGAGCTGAGGTGATGAAAAATGGTCACCCAAAGAAGCTTAAGTAAGCGCCATTCTCATCGGACTTCTTATCGGAGAATTGCTCTTCGAGTTCATGAATACCAAAGCTAATTAGAGGACGAGCGTTCACTGTCCCCCCGAAACATCAAGGAAAAGACGCACTAGGTCGGTATTGACGTAGTAGTTGCTCCGTCCTGAGCGCTGCTTGGCGACAAATCCTCGCTCTGCAAGCAGGTCGAGATACTTCGCTGCTGTCTGGCGCGAGACGTGAAGGTCCTGAACGACAAACTCAATGCGCGTGTAGGGATGCCTGAACAGGTTGTTGAGTAGGTCCTGCGAATAAAGGTTTGGTAACTCCTCCCTCATCCGCCTTTTTACACCCGCCATCTGATTGCGGATGCCTTCAACGAGCGCAAGCGTGGTTTGAGCGGTCTCGGCGACGGCTTCCAACATGTAGAGGACCCATTCCTCCCATGCGTCTTGAGTCCGCACTTTTTGAAGCAGCCGGTAGTAGTCGGCCTTTGTGCGCGTGATGTGCCGCGAAAGGTACAGGATCGGGGTTTCAAGCAGCCCTGCGCGCGTAAGATAGAGCACGTTGAGGATACGCCCGATCCGCCCATTACCATCCGGGAATGGGTGGATGCTTTCAAACTGGTGGTGGATCAACGCCATCTTAACGAGGGGGTCGAGAACGGAGTGCTCATCCTCATTTATGAAGCGTTCGAGTGCGGCCATAGAAGCTTCGATCTCGCGCGCATCCTGCGGCGGGACATAAACGACTTCGCCAGTAAGATCATTCTTGAGCGCGGTTCCGGGCGTTACGCGAAAGCCGCCCTCCCGCCGCTTGAGGAGCCGGAACATCTCGATCAGTGTCCGGTTGGTGATCAGACCGTCAGATTCTTGCAGGTGATGGTAGCCTAACTTCAGCGCGTCCCGGTAAAGCGCGACCTCCTTTGCGGCGGGCGAGTCTGGTCCTTCCATTTGCAGGTCGGCATGGAACAACTCGTCCTGCGTGGTGACGATATTTTCGATTTCAGAACTGGCCTTCGCCTCCTGAAGAGCGAGGGTGTTGATCAGGATGCCTTGGTTGGGAATTGTCGCCGCACGCCCTTTCAACTCGGCCAAAGCGCGATTGGCCTTGGCGAGTGCCTTCAGTACTGCAACCGTTTCAAGGTCCACGGGCGGCGGAAGGTCAGGAATGGTGTAGCTAGGCTTTAACATGCCCGGTCTGATGTGTTAAAAATATTCCATTTTCTTAACACGTTTCAGGCGGCATGTACACCAAAATCGCCCTTCGTTGACACGTGGCCGCCTTTGGCGACGCCCAAACGAGGTTTTTGGGTATTTGCGAGTATGGAATTGGGTATCGAAACCAAAACTCACATAATCTCACACAATTTCACCTTAGGCCCTCGCACATCCAATCGACGGACGGTTGGTCGTGATCCAGCGGCGACACGCTGGTCTGGTGTCCAGAGGGCACGAACGCCTTTTGGTCGTCTCCATGGGCGAAACTATGGTGCAGGGTCCACGGGCGGCATACGCCTTGGTCGTGGTTGATCGGCGAATACGATCACCATGGGCGGGTGTCGGGAGGGAGCTTGGAGGCTCCATCCTGACGAGTGGGTTTCAAGGGGCGCGATAGCCCCTGATCCTCCTGAAAGGAGCGATGGGTGCAGGGAGAGCCGAAGTCTCCCGCTCGTGGTCAAGCGGCGATACGCTTGATGGCGCGGTTCGGTTCGATGCCGGATGAGCGCCACGGGCCGGGAGGGATGCAACGGGAGGCGCGCAGCGGGCCTCCCTTGCCAAGGGGGCGTTGTACTACAACGCACACCTTGCGTAAGTCCGAATTGGTCAATCGGGTGCGTATTACAAAGAGCGCTCTGTATTACAAAATGACCCAAGCGGATAATGTTCGAACCCTGATTTGTGGATCGTTTTCATTCTCCGATTCTCATGCTCGTCTTAAAGCTGCGATGTGCGTTAGGGTGAAACCATGCGCCCGAACGTGAATCAGAAGCTGCACCCTGCAAACGCCGTCATCTATGCGCGAGTCTCGTCCACCGCTCAGGTCCGCAAAGGGCAAGGGCTGGGATCGCAGGAAACCCGCTGCCGGGAATTCGCCCGCATGAAGGGCTATGAGGTTGATCGCGTCTTCGCTGATGAAGCCATCTCGGGCGGCATAACGACACGCCCCGGTATGCAGTCCATGCTCACCTACTTGGGTATGCACTCTGGCAAATGCAGCTTCGTTGTCATCATCGACGATATCAGCCGCCTTGCGCGGGATATCAAAGCCCATCTGGAATTGCGGGACGCCATCGCGTCAGTCGGCGCACGCCTCGAAAGCCCGTCGATTGAGTTCGGCGAGGACAGCGACTCCATTCTCGTTGAAAACCTCCTCGCCAGCGTCAGCCAGCATCAACGGCAGAAGAACGCGGAGCAAACCAAAAACCGGATGCGCGCCCGCGCCATGAACGGCTATTGGGTGTTCGGGGCTCCTCGGGGTCACGCGTATCTGCACAAACCCGGACAAGGCAAAATCTTGGTTAGGGACGAGCCGCTCGCCTCGATCATCACCAATGCGCTCGAAGGCTTCGCCTCAGGGCGGTTCGGCTCTCAGGTCGAAGTTAAACGCTTTCTCGAACGCCAGCCGGACTATCCGAAGGACTTGCCGAATGGCGAAATCCGCAATCAGCGCGTGGCGGAATTGCTGGCTCAGCCGCTCTATGCGGGGTATCTCGAATTGCCCCGCTGGGGAGTCACCTTCCGCAAGGCTCAGCATGAAGGGCTGATCTCGCTCGCCACCTTCGAGAAAATCCAAGAGCTTTTGCGCTCCGGGGCGAAAGCACCCGCCCGGAAGGACATTCGCTCGGACTTCCCTCTGCGCGGCCTTGTAGTCTGCTCTGACTGCGAAACGCCGCTAACGGCCTGCTGGTCCACGAGCAAAACGGGCGACAAGCATCCCTATTATCTCTGCCCCAAGAAAGGCTGCGCCAGCTATCGCAAATCCGTTCGTCGCACCGATCTCGAAGGGGACTTTGATGCTCTCATTGCGGGGATAGCCCCAGCCCCTCAAACCTTCGAGCGCTTCGTTGAAGAATTAGACGCCTTAGCAAAGGGCGCGACTGCGGATAGCGAAAACGTGCGGGCAGAGATCAGGGCGCGCTAAACGAGATCGAGACCCAAATCGAAACCCTTCTGGATCGCATCATGGAGGGCAAGAGCGAAACCCTTGTCTTCAGCTATGAGCGGCGTGTCGAAAAGCTCGAACGCGAAAAGCTGCTGCTGAACGAAAAACTCTGCGCTCATGCCAAGACACGCCAAAGACCATCGCAAGAGTTCGAACCCGCGCTCGGCTTTCTCAAAAACCCAATGAATCTGTGGCGTTCGGATGATCTCGCCCGCAAGCAAGCTGTGATGAAGATGCTTTTTGCCGAGCGTCCGGGCTACAAAAAGAAAATCGGCGTTCGAACCCCGATTTATGCCAGCCCTGTCAATGCACTAGCGGCAATCTCAGACGGGAAAAACGAAATGGCGCGCCCGGCGGGATTCGAACCCACGACCTTTGGCTTCGGAGGCCAACACTCTATCCAGCTGAGCTACGGGCGCGTTATTTGATATGGAACGGGGGCCGTTCCCCCGCAGCGGGTTTGCCTTGACGGCCTCGCGCCATGAGACGGTGCGGCGCGAGTCGAGCCTGAACTGCGGGCCGCTAAGGATACCCGCTGGGTTCTTTGCCGTCTACAGCGTGAAGGTGGGTGGGCCGAGGCCGGCATTCACCAAATGTGGCGTCATCCCGGCGCAAGTCGACAGCAGGTAGATTAATTAAATGGCTGTGGTTGCCGGACTCCGCCATTCTGGGGCGTAACGGGCCGTTGGACGGCAGCCGTCAACTCGCACTCATATAAACTTGTTTTTCCCAGGCACGGGCCAGGGCGGCGCGCAGCTGCGCCGGGCCTACTTCGCGCAGGTGTGCCAGGCGTTCCTCTAGGCTGGGGTGGTTTTGCAGGTAAATGCTTTCGCGGGCCAGACGTTCCATGCTGGCTTCCGGGTCGTCGTCCTCGATGAGCAGGCCGGCCTCGACATAACGGCGGGTCATCTCCAGTTCATCATGGCTCACGTCCTGCTCCAATAACTCGGCTACAGTGTTTTCCACGCCTTGCCGGCACAGGTCCGCTTTTTGCGGGTCACAGGCGGTTTGTATCAGCCACAGACCGGTGTCGGAGTAAGGCTCCAAACGGGAATGAATGCCGTAGACCAGGCCGCGGTTTTCGCGCAGAGCCTGGAACAGGCGCGATGAGCCGCCGCCGCCCAGCAGGTGATTGGCCATCACCGCCGCGTAATATTCGGGGTCGGTGGGGGTGGGGCAGGGCAGCAGCCACAGCAACGGGGTTTGTTCGCCGCCGCCTTCCTCGAGGTAACGGCCGGGATGGAAGACCGGCGGCTGGGTGCGGGTCGGCGTGGCGGCGGGCAGATCAGCCAGCTCTTGGGCGGCCGCCACCAGTGCGGCATGATCGACTTCGCCCACCGCCACGATATACAGCCGTTCACCGCGCAAGATGCTATCCAGATAACGGCGCACCCCGACGGCGTCGGCCGCGGCCAGTTGTTCGCGTTCACCCAGTACCGGCCGGCCCATGGGATGATCGCGCCAGGCGCGGGCGATACCCAGTTCCTCCAATGCTTCTTCCGGGCTGTCCTCCACCATGGCCATTTCCTGAAACACCACTTGTTTCTCCACGGCGAGGTCGGCGTCGCTGAAGCGCGGCCGGCGCAGCATGGCGATGAATAAACGCAGCAGCTCCGGCACATCGCCGGCGGGTACCAAGCCGTGATAGGCGGTGAGTTCACGGCCGGTGAAGGCGTTGACCTGGCCGCCCATGGCGTCGAAGCGGCGGGCCAGCGCGGCGGCGTCGAGTTCCGCGGTGCCTTTGAACAGCAAATGTTCCAAGAGATGGGCGTAGCCGGACTCGTGGGCCGCCTCGTGACGGGTGCCGTTACGCAGCCATACGCCCAGGGCGGCGCTGTGACGCTGGGGTAATTGCCGGGTGATGATGCGGACGCCGTTGGGTAATTGGGTGGTTGCTATCATGGGCTACTCGTTGTGGCAGTACGGCTAAAGCGGATGTCGACGTATTGTAGCGTGGCAGGGGCTGTGCGCCACAGCCGGCCAGTCTTTCTTACTTAATTAACTCGGCAACGACTTAAAGATGAATCGAGCAGCTCCTTCCCCCTAGAAGAGGACGATTTGCCGCAATCAGTGAGTTCACCATTCAATTGCCGACTTAACTAAGACGTCTATTCAGCGCTTCGCTTTGGCTTGGCATCCCCCGGCGATCATGGGAATTTTCGGTTTGCCTCAACCCTCGGCCGCCAACTTCGCGCGGAAGGCCTCGGTCGCGGCCCGCGCGGCGATGATCGCCGCCAGGTTTTGCGCGTATCCCTTGCCGAGCGGGATGTCGTAGGTGATGGTGGCGCCGTAGGCGTCGGGGGCTTGTGGATCGCGGCGTACCTTGTCGAAGGTCAGCACCCGGGTGCCGAGTTCGAAAGCCTCTTTGATATCGTGGGTGACCATGAAGATCATCATTTGATTTTCCCGCCACAGATCCAAAATCAGTTCGTGCATGTCGGCGCGGATGCCGGGGTCGAGGGCGCCGAAGGGTTCGTCGAGGAGCAGGATCTTGGGTTGTTTCACCAGGGCCTGGGCGATGGAAAGGCGTTGCTGCATGCCGCCCGACAGCATGGCGGGATATTTGTGGCGCGCCTCGAACAGGCCGACCGCCCGCAGCGTGGCCTCCGCCTGGGTTATGGCGCGCCGCCGCGCGGCGCCGAACAAACGACCGAGCAGCGGCGAGTCTTGCAGTTCCAGGCCGAGCAGCACGTTACCCAGCACGGTCAAATGCGGGAACACCGAATAACGCTGAAAGACGATGCCGCGATCGGGGCCCGGCTCGGCGGGCAGCGGTGTGCCGTTGAGCAGCAGTTCGCCGCGGCTGAGTGTCTCCTGTCCCAGCAATAAACGCAGAAAGGTGCTTTTGCCGCAACCGGAAGCGCCGACGATGGTGCAGAATTCCGGACTGCTGACCTTGAGGTTGATCCGTTCGAGGATCACCTGACCCTGGTATTCCTTCCGAAGATTTTTGATGTGCAGCGTATTCATGCTTACGTTTTTGCCGCCCACGGAAACAGCCGGCGCGACAACACCCGCAATAGATAATCCGACAAAAAGGCCAGCAGGGTGATCCACGCCACATAGGGCAGGATGGTGTCCATGGCCAGATAGCGGCGCAACAAAAAGATCCGGTAACCGAGGCCGCTTTCAGCGGCGATGGCCTCGGCGGCGATCAGAAACAACCAGGCCGAGCCCAACGTTAAACGCACCGCGTTGAGCAAACGGGGCAGGAGTTGCGGTAACACTACCCGCCAGATTACCTGCCAGGTGGAGGCGCCGAGGGTCTGGGCCTTGATGAGCTGTTCGTGCGGTATATCGATCACCCGCAGGTGCAGCTCGCGCATGATGCTGGGCGCGACGCCGAGTATGATCAGCATGATCTTCGACAACTCGCCCAAGCCGAAGAGGATGAACAGAATCGGCAGGATGGCGAGCGGCGGGATCATCGACAACACCGCGATCAACGGCGAGAGCCCGGCGTTGAAATAGGGAATCACGCCGGTGGCGATGCCGAACATCAAACCCAGCAGGGCGCTGATCGCCACCGCCAGCAGCAGGCGCTGCAAACTGGCGGCGGTGTCGGACCACAATTGAATTTCGCCGGTGCGGCGGTTGGGTTCCAAGGCCGCTTGCACTATCGCTTCCTTGAAGCTGCCCAGCGACGGCAGTAGCTTGTCGTTGGGATTGTCGGCAAGACGCAGATCGGATGCGGTGAGATACACGATGATGATCAGCAGGAAAGGCAGCGCGCTGAGGCACAGCGCGCTGAAACGTCCCGGCTGCTGATTGAGCAAACGGCGCATGTTTTACAACTTGCCTTGCGCGGCCATGTCCATGTAATCGGCCGTAAAGCGCAGCGTAGTGTTCTTGGGGTTGCCGAGCGTTTTGCCGCCGGGGAAGCTCATGCCGACGTGATCGACGCTGCGCGCGCCTTCGCCGAGGATGCCGTGCTCGAAAGAAAAGCGCCGCACTTGATCCATGGTCTTGATCAGCGTCGCGCTCTTGGTGAAAGTCACCGCGTCGGCTGGCGCATAAAACATTTTGGTGGTGGCCAATTGTTTTTCATAGCCGGCGAGGTCGGTGCCCGACGCGACACCCATGGCACTGCGTGCCGCTTTACCCTTGGCATCATTGCGCGACATGAGAGCCATGGTTTCGTACCACGCACCCGCCAAGGCTTTGCCGAGGGCCGGGTTGGCGTTGAGGGTCTTGGTGTTGACCACCAGCAGATCGATGATCTCGCCGGGGATGTGGCTGGAGTCGAAGACCTTCAGCGCACCGGGCATGGCGGTTACTTCACTCAATTGCGGATTCCAGGTCACCACCGCCTTGGCGTCGGGCGCGGCGAATGCGGCGACGATGTCGGCGTCCGAAGTGTTGATCACTTTAACGTCGCGCTCGCTCAGCTTCACGCTTTCCAAGGCCCGCGCCAGCAGGTAATGGGAGACCGAGAGTTCCACCAGATTGACCGGCCGGCCTTTGATGTCGACCAGGCCCTTGGCCTTTTTCAGGACGATACCGTCGTTGCCGTTGGAGAAGTCGCCGACGATGAGCGCGGTGGAATCGACGCCACCCGCGGCCGGTATGGTCAGCATGTCCATATTGGTCATCACGCAGGCGTCGAAGGCGCCGGCGGTGTATTGATTGATGGATTCGATGTAGTCGTTGATCTGCACGACCTCGATCTCGATGCCGTATTTATCCGCCCACTTTTTTACGATGCCCTGTTTCGCGGCGTAGTCCCACGGCATCCAGCCGACGTAGATCGACCAGGCGATGCGGTATTTATGGGCCGGGGCGGCCTGTGCGGCGGAGGACAACACGGCTGCGCTCAGCGCGAGACTCAAGATAAAAAATTGGGTGAAGGCTTTGATGAAGGTTCGCATGGCACACCTCTTATGTTTATCACTATCACTAGGATCGCAGAGTTGTGTGCCGGGGCGGGCGCGGTGCACGGACCTATACGAGGCGGCCCGGCGGTTGCATGACGCAATACCGCGGCACTTCCTCCCGGGCTTTTGTCCCGCCGTGTATCCGGCCCTATCAGGAGACGGACTGCATCCCTCGGACCAGTCGCCTCGTTTGCGCGAGGCCGGAACCCTAGATGCTGTGATGCACGGTGCAAGCGGTGTGCCGGCTCCATCGCGAGGCGGCCCGCCTAAAATCGGGGCGAATCACAAATGCTGAAAAAGCAGCAAGCATGCCGCAACTTGCGTGCGCGCTGACGGGTGCAGCACTGGCGAGCAGGCGAAATGACGCGCCGTCTTGGTTCACATCCATGGCCTGGAACCGCGACTTTAAGCGCCGCGATGGTGCGCCCGCATCGCTGCGTGAGCGTTTATGGGGCAAATTTCTAATACCACTCATCTGCGGTGTATTCGGACGCGTCTGTTCGGCGCAGTGAGTGCGAACCTCCACGTCGCGCAAATCGCTTTGCGCATAACGCATTTTAGCCAGCCGGTTTTGGGGTGGATGGTAATGCGACTGGGTTTCGCTTGCACTGGCATATCGCTTGCTCTATGTTTAGCGAGTCCGAGGGTTGCGGCCGTATCGATGCGGCGGCACCTCGTTATGACAACTAGGGTTCCGGTTCGGTGACGAATGCTGGTCCGAGGGTTGTCGGCCTCCACGGGGAGGTTACACGGCGGGATAAAAGCCCGGGAGATTCGTCGGTCTCTCACGACTCTTATATTCAGCCGTTTAACCAAACGATGGAGGATCCTCATCATGTTTATCACATCCCGTAAGCACAGCGCGTTTAATATCCATGGCGCGAAGCGCCGCCATCACCCCAACTTCGACAAGACCCAGCTGCAAGGCTGGAAGATGATGCACAAAGAAGCCGAGCTGCCGCATGCCGGCTGGGACGCCGAAGAAAAACGTTGCCTTGAACTCGGCCTACAAGGCGCCGACAGCATCCAAGATAAATCCATTCCGACCTTCGCCCGCGGCGAGCTGCCGCACTTCGCCGGCATCAACACCTTCATGAAAGCGCCGTATATCGAAGACGTGAGAGATGTCGGCAAATTCGATGTCGCGGTGATGGGTGTGCCTTTCGACGGCGGCACGACATATCGTCCCGGCACGCGCTTCGGACCCCAAGGCATACGCCGCATCTCGGCGCTGTATACGCCGTACAATTATGAAATCGGCGTGGATCTCCGCGAGCAGATGAGCATGTGCGATATCGGTGATGTATTCACCATCCCCGCCAATATCGAAAAGACCTTCGATCAGATATCGAAGGCGACCGCACACGTCTTCGCCAGCGGCGCCATGCCGATTATTTTGGGCGGCGATCATTCGATCGGTTTTCCGACGGTGCGCGGTATTGCCAGTCAGACCGACAAGAAAATCGGCATCATCCACTTCGACCGTCACGCGGACATACAAGAGAAAGACTTGGACGAACGCATGCACACCACACCCTGGTTTCATGCGACCAATCTCCCCAACGTGCCCGCCACCAATCTGGTGCAGATCGGTATCGGCGGCTGGCAGGTGCCGCGTCAGGCGGTGAAGGAGGCGCGCAAACGCGACACCACCATCATCACCATGCACGACGTCGAGAAACTCGGTCTCGACAAGGTCGCCGAGATCGCGTTGGAGATGGCGTGGAAAAACTGCGACGCGGTGTATTTGAGTTTCGACATCGACTGCGTCGACGCCGGCTTCGTGCCCGGCACCGGCTGGCCCGAACCGGGCGGTTTTCTGCCGCGCGAGATTTTGTATCTGCTCGGCCTGGTAGCGAAGGAAGGCATCTGCGGCATGGAAGTCGTCGAAGTCTCGCCGCCTTATGACATCTCCGACATCACTTCGCTGATGGCCATGCGCGCCATCGTCGATGTGCTGGGCACGGTGGTCGCGCACGGCAAGATGGGCTCGCACCGTCACATCATCCGCGGTTGGAGTGGCTGATATTGACGTCTGTTGCGGCGTGTTTGTTTGGACCTATCGCAAAATTGCTTAATAGGCCTTTTGGGAATGCTCAGAATATACCCCGCTCCCTGACTCTTTCCCGCAAGGGAGTAAGCAGCGCCGCCGGCATGGTAAAAGACCTTCGTACTCCTTTGCTTGGGTGAGCGCGGCCGACGGTGAGGAAGGGCGTAGCATGTTGAGATGGCTTATCAGAAAGGCTGGGGCACTGTTGCAGACCAGGAATGGCCTCGATGGATGAGGCAATGAAGGGATGAAACACGATGCAGTCGCAAACTCATGCACAAAACAACGAGGCTTGGAGCGCGCGTCTGGAATTGAATTTCGACGCGCATGCCGGCCGCAGTGTATTGGCGGCGCGCCGTCATTCCGGTCCGTTGCGGGTGCAGCGGCCGTTTTATCCTGAAGGTGAGCGGGTCTGTCACGTCTATTTATTGCATCCGCCCGGCGGTGTAGTGGGTGGCGATGAATTGATGATCGATGTCGTGGTGGCGGCAGGCGCCTCGGCCTTGCTCACCACTCCCGCGGCGGGTAAATTTTATCGCAGCCATGGCGCCGTGGCGCGGCAAGCGCAAACTTTGCGGGTGGAGCAAGGTGCGACGCTGGAATGGCTGCCGCAGGAGAGCATCTTGTTCGACGGCGCTCACGCCGAGTTGTCGACGCGGGTGGAGCTGGCCGAGGGCGCGGGTTTCATCGGCTGGGAAATATTGGTACTGGGCCGGCCCGGCGCCGGTGAACGCTTTGAACACGGCGCGCTGCGGCAGCGTGTCGAACTGTGGCAGAAAGGTAAGCCTTTATATCTGGAACGTGCGCGTTATGAACAAGGCGCGGCTGTGCTCACCGTGCCGTGGGGTTTGGCGGGCTATGCGGTGAGCGGCAGTTTGCTGTGTGTGTGCAACGGCGTGGAGTTGCTGGAACAGCTGCGCGAGGCGGTGGTGCCGGCGGCGGGTTTGTTCAGCGCGACACAATTGGACGATGTGCTGCTGTGCCGCTATCTCGGCGAGCATGCCGATGAGGCGCGGCAGTGTTTCGAGACCGCGTGGCAGGTGTTGCGACCGGCGCTGCTACAGCGTCCGGCCTGTGCACCGCGGATTTGGGCGACGTGATCGATTTTGGAGGCGCTGAATAATTCCATCCTGGAATTTTCAGGGCGGCAAGACCCTACGCTTCGCTCTTCCCGGTGCCGGAGGAACCTCTGAATAAATCAGCGGCTCGTTATGAATTTTGAGGAACAGACATGGAACTCACCCCGCGGGAAAAAGATAAGCTACTGTTGTTCACCGCCGCGCTGCTCGCCGAGCGGCGCAAGGCGCGCGGCTTGAAATTGAATTATCCCGAAGCGGTGGCCTATATCTCCGCCGCGATTTTGGAAGGTGCCCGCGATGGCAAGACCGTGGCAGAGATGATGAGTTACGGCACGACCCTGCTCAGCCGCGGCGAGGTGATGGAGGGTGTGGCGGAGATGATCGCCGAAGTTCAGGTGGAGGCGACCTTCCCCGACGGCACCAAGCTGGTGACGGTGCACAATCCGATAGTATGAGCAATCCAACGGAGGAGCAGCACATGATCCCAGGTGAAATCGATACGGCGGACGGCGACATCGAGTTGAACGCGGGCCGCATCACGCTGCGCATCGTCGTCACCAACAGCGGCGACCGGCCCATCCAGGTGGGCTCGCATTATCACTTCTACGAAACCAACAACGCCTTGCGATTCGATCGCGACTTGGCGCGCGGCAAGCGTCTCAACATCGCCGCCGGCACGGCGGTGCGTTTCGAACCGGGACAACGTCGCGAAGTGGAGCTGGTGGAATATGCGGGTCAACGCCGCGTTTATGGGTTTCAGGCCAAAGTGATGGGCGCGTTGGGGAAGAAAGCATGAGTAAGATCGGCCGCCGCGCCTACGCGGAGATGTACGGCCCCACCGTCGGTGATCGCGTGCGTCTCGGCGACACTGCGTTGTGGATCATGGTCGAGCGAGATCACACCATCTACGGCGAAGAGGTGAAATTCGGCGGCGGCAAGGTGATCCGCGACGGCATGGGCCAGAGTCAATGCACCGCAAATGAAGTCGTGGACACCGTCATCACCAACGCGCTGATCCTTGATCACTGGGGTATCGTCAAGGCCGACATCGGCATCAAACACGGCCGCATCGCCGCCATCGGCAAGGCCGGTAATCCCGACATCCAGCCCGGCGTGAACATTATTATCGGTGCGGGCACGGAAGTCATCGCCGGCGAAGGTTTGATCGCCACCGCCGGCGGCATCGACAGCCACATTCATTTCATCTGCCCGCAGCAAGTCGAGGAGGCGTTGATGTCCGGCGTCACCACCATGCTCGGCGGCGGCACCGGCCCCGCAGCCGGCACCAATGCGACGACCTGCACGCCGGGGCCGTGGCATATCCACCGTATGTTGCAGGCCGCCGAGGGCTTACCGATGAATATCGGGTTTCTCGGCAAGGGCAACGCGAGTCTGCCCGCGGCGCTCGAGGAGCAGATCCTCGCCGGCGCGATGGGGCTTAAGTTGCACGAGGATTGGGGTACGACGCCGGCCGCCATCGATAACTGCCTCAACGTCGCCGAGCAATACGACGTGCAAGTCGCCATCCACACTGACACGCTCAATGAATCGGGCTTCGTCGAAGACACGCTGGCCGCGTTCAAGGGCCGTGCGATCCACACCTATCACACCGAAGGCGCCGGCGGCGGTCACGCGCCCGACATCATCAAGGCCTGCGGTGAAGCCAATGTGTTGCCGTCGAGCACCAATCCCACCCGGCCCTACACCATCAACACCGTCGATGAACACCTGGACATGCTGATGGTTTGCCACCATCTCGATCCGGGCATCGCCGAGGACGTCGCCTTCGCCGAGTCGCGCATCCGCCGCGAGACCATCGCCGCCGAAGACATACTGCACGACCTCGGCGCCTTCAGCATGATTTCGTCAGACTCGCAGGCCATGGGCCGGGTCGGCGAGGTGATCATCCGCAGTTGGCAGACCGCGCATAAAATGAAAACGCAGCGTGGCGCCTTGGCGGAAGACACGGCGCAACACGACAACTTCCGCGCCAAACGTTACATCGCCAAATACACCATCAATCCCGCGCTCACCCACGGCATCGCCCACGAAGTGGGCTCGCTGGAAGTCGGCAAACTCGCCGACATCGTGTTGTGGAAGCCGGCCTTCTTCGCTGTTAAACCCAGCATGATCATCAAGGGCGGCATGATCGCCGCCGCGCCCATGGGTGATCCCAATGCCTCGATCCCGACTCCGCAGCCGGTGCACTATCGCATGATGTTCGGCGGTTACGGCGCCGCGCTCGCCGCGACCAGCGTGAGCTTCGTCTCACAGGCGGCGCTCGCGGCGGGCGTGGGCGAGCAATTGCAGTTGCGCAAGCGGCTGGTGGCCGTGCGCGGCACCCGCGGCGTGCGCAAGGCCGATCTAATCCACAACTATTATCAGCCGCGCATGGAAGTGGACTCGCAAACCTACGAGGTGCGCGCCGACGGCGTGCTGCTGCGCTGCGAGCCGGCCGCCGAGCTGCCGCTGGCGCAGCGCTATTTTCTATTTTGACGATAGAATCGAAGCGAGAGATTGACATGTTGCATATCACCGAACGTATCGCCGACCCCATTCCCTGCAATACCTCGCTAACCCTGCCCTTCGACTTGCGGCAGAAAAGCCGCCAGCGGGTGCGCTTGGACGACGGTCGCGAAGCTGCCTTGATATTGCCGCGCGGCGTGGTGTTGCGCGGCGGCGATAGCTTGCGTGCCGACGGCGGCGAGTTGATCGCGGTGCGTGCCGCGATTGAAGCGGTGTCCATCGCGTCCAGCGACGATGCCCGGTTGTTGGCCCGCGCCGCTTATCACCTGGGTAACCGCCATGTACCGGTGCAGGTGGGCGCGGGCTGGTTGCGTTACGGCCGCGACCACGTGCTGGATGACATGTTGCACGGTCTGGGTTTGAGCGTGCGGCATGAGGAATCGCCCTTCGAACCGGAGTCCGGCGCCTATCAACATGGACACTGAGCCGCGTTCGCGCGACGGCGCTCTGTTGCGCCTGTTGCAATTGACCAGTCCGACCTTACCCATCGGCGCCTTCGCTTATTCGCAAGGCCTGGAATACGCGGTGCAGGCGCAGTGGGTGCACGATGAAACGTCGGCGCGGACATGGATAATCGGCGTGATGCGCGAAGGCGTGGCGCGTTTGGATGTGCCGATGCTGGCGCGTTTATATCGCGCCTGGTCGGTGAACGACGATGAGGCGCTGGATTACTGGAGCGCTTATCTGCGCGCCAGCCGCGAAGCGGCGGAACTGCGGGAGGAAGACCGCCAATTGGGCATGGCTCTCGCCCGTTTATTGCGCGATTTGGAAATAGCCGAGGCCGCACCGTGGTTGACCCGGCCGCAAGCCAGTTTGGCGACCCTGTTCGCTTTGGCGGCGGTGCGCTGGGATATTTCTTTGCGGGACGCCGCGAACGGTTATCTGTGGTCGTGGACCGAGGCGCAAGTGGCGGCCGCCGTTAAACTGGTGCCGCTGGGGCAGACGGCAGGACAACGCATTTTGTCACACGCGGTGCTGGAAATTACCGCGGCCGCGGCAGCGGGATTATCTGTGGATGATGGCGAGATCGGTTACGCCGCGCCGCGCCTCGCCATCGGCAGCGCACTGCACGAAAGTCAGTATTCGCGTTTGTTTCGGTCGTGAATGGGTTGAACTACGGAGAGCACGGAGGACACGGGGAAGAGCAAAGTTTGTAAGTCGGGGATATATAGGCGATGGGTGGAGCGCGTTATTGTTTTGCTCATTTAAGGAACCTCTGATTTATTCAGAGGTTCCTGCGGCACAAGGATGTGCGTGCTCTGAGAATTCCAGGATGGAATTATTCAGAGCTTCCTTAAGAATATCTCCTAAGAATTCTTCGTGCTCTCCGTGGTTATAAATTACTTGGAGATTCAGTTATGACTCAATCCGTATTGCGCGTCGGTGTCGGCGGCCCGGTGGGTTCGGGCAAGACCGCCTTGATGCTGGCGCTCTGCCGCAGCCTGCGCAGCCGTTATCAAATCGCGGCGGTGACCAACGATATTTATACCAAAGAGGATGCGCAGTTCCTCACCCGTCACGAGGCACTCAGTCCGGAGCGCATCATCGGCGTCGAAACCGGCGGCTGTCCGCACACCGCCATCCGTGAGGACGCCTCGCTGAATCTCGCCGCCGTCGATGAGTTGTGCCGGCGTTTTCCCGATCTGGATCTGGTGTTGATCGAGAGCGGCGGTGACAACCTCAGCGCGACCTTCAGCCCCGAGTTGTCCGATCTGACCTTGTACGTGATCGACGTGGCGGCCGGCGACAAGATACCGCGCAAAGGCGGCCCCGGCATCACCAAATCCGATTTACTGGTGATCAATAAGATCGATCTCGCGCCGCATGTCGGCGCCTCGCTGGAGGTGATGGAACACGACGCGCGGCGCATGCGCGGTGACAGGCCCTTCGTGTTCACCAATCTCAAAACCGGTACGGGCCTGGAGCACGTGCAGGACTTCATCATCCGCGCAGGCATGTTACGCGCCAACGGCGAAAAAATTTTCGCGTGAGGGACGCACCAAATTAATTCCCATCGCGGCGCACTGCTTCATCCTTGTTCGTGATTGGTTCCCCGCCGTCTCCTCGTCATCGATAAACGCTTGAAATGCGGATGCATAGGCTTTTGGCATGGAGCATGCAAAATCCTGTTCGCATAGGTTTGGGGATGGGCATGCATCATCCGTCATAAAGCAAGCGATCCAAAACGAGGAGATGATTTCAATGAAATTGTGTTTCTCAAAAAAGTTGACGACTCTGGGAATGATGTCTGTTCTAGCGGGTGTGGCCTTGGCTGTGCCAACGGCGGCCAGCGCCGCGCTGACCGGCAACCTAGGCGTTTTTTCGAAATACGTCTTGCGGGGCATCACCAACACCACCGAGAACGACAACACCACGGTGCAAGGTGGATTTGACTACAGCCACGCCAGCGGATTTTACGCCGGCTACTGGGGCTCCAACCTGGGCTACGGCAGCGGCTCCGCCAACGGCTTTGAAAACGACATATACGGCGGCTACGCCGGCCAGGCCGGCGACGTCAGCTACAGCGTCGGCCTCATCCAATACTATTACATGGAAGTCGACGACTCCGACGGCCTGGAATTCGTCGGCAGCCTCGGCTACGGCCCGGTCAAAGCCGGCTTCAAATACCTCACCAAGGACGTCGCCTGGGGCAACACCGGCGACATCTACTGGACCGTCGATTACTCCGCCAGCCTGCCCATGGAATTCGGCTTCGGCGCCAGCCTCGGCTACTACACATACGAAGAAAGCGGCGACTTCATCGCCAGCTCGGCGAATGACTCCGCGTTCCGGCATCTCAACCTCAGCCTGACCCACCCGATCGGCGCGACCGGCGCCAACATGAATGTCACCTACGTCATCGGCGGCGAAGACCGTCAAGGCACCGAACAGGACGACGCCCTGGTGCTCGGCGTCACCTACGGCTTCGAAGTGAAGTAAAGAACAGCACATGGCCGGCAATTGCCGGCCATGTGCAGGCGCGGGCCGTGGCTGTACCGGTCCTTTATTTTTAGGAGAACAGGTCATGCCTGAAACGTTAATTAAAGTCGATTTATCCAAGGCGCCGGAGGAGCAGAGCGCGGTCATTCATAATCGCTGGCATCCGGATATTCCCATGACGACTTGGGTCAAGCCCGGCGCCGAGTTCCGCGTCGAATGTGTGGACTGGACCGGCGGACAAATCGCCAACAACAACAGCGCAATCGACATTCGCGACGTCGATCTCACCAAGGTTCATTATCTCAGCGGTCCGATCGGTGTCGAGGGTGTCGAGCCTGGCGATTTGCTGGTGGTGGATATTCTGGATTTAGGCACGCTGGCTGAATCCGAGTGGGGCTTCACCGGCTTATTCGCCAAGGAGAACGGCGGCGGTTTTCTCACCGATCATTATCCCGACGCGCGCAAAGCCTGTTGGGATTTTCACGGTATTTACACCACCAGCCGCCACATTCCCAAAGTGCGTTTCGCCGGCATCATGCATCCCGGTCTGATCGGCTGCCTGCCTTCCGCCGACTTGCTCGCGCAATGGAATAAACGCGAGGCGGATTTGGTGGCGACCAATCCGGAGCGCGTACCGCCCTTGGCGGCCTTGCCCTACGCGCCCACCGCGGTGATGGGCGGTATGAAAGGCGCTGCCGCCGCGGCCGCGGCTAAAGAAGGCGCGCGCACCGTGCCGCCGCGCGAACACGGCGGCAACTGCGATATTAAAAATCTTTCGCGGGGTTCCAAAGTTTATTTCCCGGTCTACGTCAAAGGCGGCGGCCTGTCGATGGGCGATATCCATTTCAGTCAGGGTGACGGTGAAATCACTTTTTGCGGCGCCATCGAAATGGCCGGCTACATCGACATCCACGTCGATGTCATCAAAGGCGGCATGGCCAAATACGGCGTCACCAATCCGATCTTCCAGCCCAGCCCGATGGAGCCGCGTTACAGCAATTACCTCATCTTCGAAGGTATCTCGGTGGATGAAGCGGGCAAGCAATATTATCTGGATGCGCATGTCGCCTATCGCCGCGCCTGTTTGAACGCCATCGAATACATGAAGAAATTCGGCTACACCGGCGAGCAGGCCTACGCCATTCTCGGCACCGC
This sequence comes from Gammaproteobacteria bacterium, assembly GCA_023266095.1. Taxonomy (GTDB): domain Bacteria; phylum Pseudomonadota; class Gammaproteobacteria; order DRLM01; family DRLM01; genus CAKKSB01. Next base: position 17,881 of record JAHFRV010000026.1, read on the forward strand.
GCCGGTGGAAGGTCACATCAGCGGCATCGTCGACATTCCCAATGCCTGCGCGACGCTGTGGCTGCCCACCGACATTTTTGAATTCGACATGAAACCGAATTCAGACGGCCCGATCGTTGATGTGGGCGGTAGCGGTGTAGATTTGGCGCGGGTCGCTTAATCAGCGGGCGAAACCGGGTCATGCTGGCGCGGTTTCATGCATAGCATCAGCAACGGAGTTTTTCAGCAATGCCCTTGTACGAATATGAGTGCAATCACTGCGGTACTTTCACTGATTTCGCCAAGATGGCCGATTCGACTTTACCAGCGAATTGTCCTGAATGTGGCGTCACGTCGCCGCGGATCATTTCAGCGCCGCGGCTGGCAATGGTTTCCAAGTTCGCCCGTGTCGCGCATGAACGTAATGAAAAAAGCGCGCACCAGCCGGTGATGGCAAGCAAGGGTACCGGCAAATGCAGTCATAGCGGCCCTTGCAATCATGGCCCGGTCAAGGCGGCGCCTGCCAAAATGCCGCAACGTCCTTGGATGCTGGGCCACTAACGAAATAATAATGGCGGCGGCAGTAGCCGTTTGTTGAACTAACGCCCCTCAGCTTTAAACGGCGCCCTAATAAAGGCGCCGTTTTTTCTATTTGTCCTATTCCACGTATAAATCTTAAAGCACCGACTGCCGGCGCACCATCGCGCGGCGAGATGTTCTATTGCTGCACCACTATCATCTAATCAAGTGGCGATTCGTAGAGTTATTTAAAAAATATCGCTGCACTTTATTCATCCATGCACTAGCGCAAAATGGTTCGCGCAATATTGACGACTCATAACTTATTGAAGGCTTGCAATTAGCATCGCCAAAAATAGCGCTTTATTAGTGCGTGTATCGTTGCCTCCTTGATGGAGCGCGAACTAAAAAATAATCAAATAGCGAGTGGCATACAGGTTGCAATCTCTCTATCGCCAAGGTGCTCACGCAAAAAGTCTCTTGGATGAGAGGCGGCGTACTCGGAGCGAAGCGAAAACTTTTGTAGGGGGTAAAAATGAAGCAGCATGCGTTTATTAGTGGGTGGCGACGGTCGCTGGTGTTGGCGGTGGGCCTGTGCTTCGCGGCGGCGTCGCAATCCTTCGCCGCGCCGACGACCGCGCAGGTCAATACCACAGGCCTCGCCGTCACCGACAAAGAAGTCACGGTCGGTATTCTCCATTCGCTGACCGGCACCATGTCGATCAGTGAGACCGGTTCGGTCGAGGCCGAGAAGTTGGCGATCGAACAGATCAACAAAATGGGCGGCATTCTCGGCCGGCAGATCAAGATCGTGCAGGAAGACGGCGCCAGCGACTGGCCGACCTTCGCCGAAAAATCCAAGAAGCTTTTGGTGCAGGACAAAGTAGCGACGGTGTTCGGCTGCTGGACCTCCGCGTCGCGCAAAGCGGTGTTGCCGGTGTTTGAAAAAGAGAACGGTCTGCTGTACTACCCGACTTTTTATGAAGGTCTGGAGCAATCGAAGAACGTGATCTATACCGGTCAGGAAGCCACGCAGCAAATCCTCGCCGGTTTGGACTGGGTGGCCAAGGAGAAAAACGCCAAAACCTTTTACCTGATCGGCTCGGATTATATTTGGCCGCGCACCTCCATGAAGATCGCCCGCAAGCATATCGAGAACGTGCTTAAGGGCAAGGTAGTCGGCGAAGAATATGCGCCGCTCGGTCACACTCAGTTCGGTTCCGTCATCAATAAAATCAAGTTGAAGAAACCCGATGTGATTTATGCCGCGGTAGTGGGCGGCAGTAACGTGGCCTGGTTCAAACAGCTCAAAGCGGCCGGCATCACCGGTGCCAAGCAAACGCTGCTGACCATCTCGGTCACCGAAGATGAAGTGCTGGGCATTGGCGGTGAAAATCTGGTGGGCTTCTACTCGGCGATGAAATATTTCCAGAGCCTGGACAATCCCAATAACGCCGCCTTCGTGAAGGCCTTCAAGGAACGCTGGGGCGCCGACAGCGTGATGGGCGACGTGACCCAGGCCGCGTATCTCGGTCCCTGGTTGTGGAAGGCCGCGGTGGAAAAGGCCGGCAGCTTCGACGTGAGCAAGGTGGCGGCGGCCTCGCCCGGCATCGAGTTGAAGACCGCGCCGGAAGGTTACGTCAAGGTCCATCCCAATCATCACTTATGGAGCAAGGCGCGTATCGGCCAGTGGAAAGCCGACGGCCAGGTGAAGCTGGTGTATGAGTCCGCTTTGATTGAGCCCAATCCGTTTCCGGCGGGTTATCAGTAATAAACAGTGTGATTCGGCGCCGGCTTCGCCGGCGCCGACTTCTCAATGCAGGCAGTTATAGTGCGATCGAGGGGGCTATTCATGTTTGATGCATACACCACGGCGGAATTGGGCAATATCTTCGTCATGCAGGGTTTTGCGGGTTTAAGCCTGTTCAGCGTGCTGCTGCTGATGGCTTTGGGTCTGGCGATTATCTTCGGCCAGATGGGTGTGATCAATATGGCCCACGGCGAATTCATGACCATCGGCGCCTACACCACGGTGATGTTATCGACCTTGACCGAGCAATATGCACCCGGCTTTCTTTCCTATTACTTTTTCTTCGCCATCGCTTTGAGTTTTCTCATCGCCTTCGGCATCGGTTATCTGGTGGAGCTGGGCATGATCCGCCATCTCTACAAGCGGCCCTTGGATACCTTGCTCGCCACCTGGGGCTTGAGCCTGATCATGCAGCAAATCTTCCGCTCCTCGTTCGGCGCCCGCGAAGTGAGCGCGACTTTGCCCGACTGGTTGATGGGTTCGTGGCAGCCGGTGGAGGGCATGGATATTCCGCTCAACGGGTTGTTCGTAATGGGGCTCACCATAAGCGTGACCTTGGGTGTAGTGTTGTTCATGTTTCGTTCGCGCTGGGGCTTGCGGGTGCGGGCCACGACGCAGAACCGCATCATGAGCGGCGCGGTCGGCATCAATACCACTAAGGTCGATCGCGTGACCTTCGCGCTGGGTTGCGGTCTCGCCGGCATCGCCGGCGCGGCGTTCACCACCATCGCCTCGACCGGGCCGACTACCGGATCGCTGTACATCGTCGATACATTTTTAGTGGTGGTGTTCGGCGGCGCGCAGAGTTTGTTCGGCACCATCGCCTCGGCGTTCAGCATCGCCCAGGCGCAATCGATCATGGAGTTCTTCATGGCTAGCTCGATGGCCAAGGTTCTCACCTTGATGACCATCATCGGGATACTCATGCTGCGGCCCGAGGGATTGTTTTCCATAAAGGTACGCAAGTAGCCAACGCGGAGGTAAGCAACGATTATGAGCGCGATATACCGAAATCTGCTCGGCGGCCGCTCGGGACTAATCGGCCTGGCGATCCTGGCCGGTTTGATCCTGCTGGTACTGCCGGCCCTGCTCGACATTTTCCGGCTCAATCTAGTCGGTAAATATTTGACCTATGCCTTCGTCGCGGTGGGACTGGTGTTGTGCTGGGGTTACGGCGGCATCTTGAGTCTGGGACAAGGCGTGTTCTTCGGTCTCGGCGGTTATTGCATGGCGATGTTCCTCAAGCTGGAGGCTTCGGACCCGCAAAGCACGGCGATTCAAACCACGCCGGGCATTCCGGATTTCATGGACTGGAATCAAATTACCGCGCTACCGTGGTTCTGGGAACCGTTCAACAATCTGGGCTTCACACTGCTGGCGGTTCTGGTGGTTCCAACGGTGTTCGCTTATCTGATCGGATTGGCGATGTTCAAGCGGCGGGTGGGCGGCGTGTATTTCGCCATCATCACCCAGGTGATCGCGGCGATAGTCACCATTCTCATCGTCGGGCAGCAGGGTTACACCGGCGGCATCAACGGCATCACCGACTTGAAGACCTTGGGCGGCTGGGACATCCGCACTGATTCCGCCAAATACATTTTGTATTACGTGAACGCGCTGCTGCTGTTAGGCTGCATATTGATCGGCCGCTACATCACCACCAGTAAATTCGGCCGCTTGCTGCTGGCGATGCGCGATAAAGAAGACCGGGTGCGTTTCTCCGGCTACGACGTCGCCGACTTCAAGATCTTCGTGTTCTGCGTCGGCGCGCTGTTCTCTGCCATCGGCGGCGCGATGTTCACCTTGCAGGTGGGGTTCATGTCGCCGTCGTTCGTCGGCATCGTGCCTTCCATCGAGATGGTGATTTACACCGCGGTGGGCGGACGTTTGTCGTTGCTCGGCGCGGTCTACGGCACCTTGCTGGTGAATGCCGGCAAGACCGCTTTCTCGGAAAGTTTCCCCGAGTTGTGGTTGTTCCTGATGGGCGGTTTGTTCATCGCGGTGGTGATGTTCTTCCCCAACGGCCTGGCCGGCATCTATGAGAAATACATCCAGCCCTATCTGTCGCTGCGTTATTTCCGCAAGCGGACGCCTAGTGCGCCACCGCCCGCTACAGCCAAGCGTAGCGCATCGTCCAGCGGCGGTTTGACGCCCTCGGCGTTGCCCGGCGCCACGGGACGGGTCATGAAAAACCAGGAAAGCTGAGGAGAGCGCGATGACCAATAACGACTTCATGCTGTCGGTGGAAGACCTCACCGTATCTTTCGACGGCTTCAAGGCGGTGGATGCCCTCAACCTCTACGTCGATCGCAACGAACTGCGGGTGGTGATCGGCCCCAACGGCGCCGGCAAGACCACCTTGCTGGACTTGATCTGCGGCAAGACCAAGGCCACCGCCGGCTCGATCCGTTTCAAAGGCAAGGAGCTCACCAAACTGGCGGAGCACGACATCGTGCGGTCCGGAGTGGGACGCAAATTCCAGACACCGTCCATCTACGAGAATCTTTCGGTGTTCGAGAATCTGGAAATTTCTTTTCCGCGCGGGCGCGGCGTATTCGGTTCGTTGGCCTTCCGCCGCACGCCGGATGTGGTGGAACGGGTGCAAGGGGTGGCCGAGGAGATTTTCCTCGCCGACCATCTCGACATGGAGGCCGGTCTGCTCAGTCACGGCCAGAAACAATGGCTGGAGATCGGCATGCTGCTGATCCAGTCGCCGGAGCTGCTGATGCTGGACGAACCGGTGGCGGGCATGAGCGTCAAAGAACGCGAGTTGACCGCCGAACTGCTCAGGCGCATCTGTTTGAACCGTTCGGTGATCGTCATCGAGCACGACATGGACTTCGTGCAGCGCATCGCCCACAAGGTGACGGTGTTACATCAGGGCAAGATGCTGGCGGAGGGCAGCATGAAAAAAGTCCAGGCCGACCCGCGGGTCATCGAAGTGTATTTGGGTCATTGAGCGCGAGGAGCAAACAACATGTTCGCAGTCGACGGGTTGACGGTGAGTTACGGGCAGAGCGAGGTCATCCACGGCGTGAGTTTCAAGGCCGCCAAAAACGAGACCATCGCCATCATGGGCCGTAACGGCATGGGCAAGACCACCCTCTTCAAATCCATGATGGGTATCCTGCCTTCCAAGCAGGGCAAGGTGGAAGTGGACGGCGTCGACGTCGCCGGCATGGAGAGCCATCGTCGGGTGCGCAGCGGCATGGCCTACGTGCCGCAGGGCCGCTGGATATTTCCCACCCTCACCGTGCAGGAAAACATCGAGACCGGTTTGGAGAAATCCAAGACCAAACAAATCCCCGAGGACATCTACGCGCTGTTTCCGGTGTTGTTCGACATGCGCAAGCGTAAGGGCGGTAATCTGTCCGGCGGCCAGCAGCAGCAATTGGCGATCGCGCGCGCCCTGGTCACCGATCCCAAGGTGTTGTTGCTCGATGAACCTACCGAGGGCATCCAGCCGTCGATCATCAAGGACATCGCCAAGGTGCTCAACGAAATCCGCAAGCTGCGCGAGATCACCATCATCGTCTCGGAGCAGGTATTAAGTTTTACATTGGAGATCGCCGACCGGCTGATCGTCATCGACAAGGGCAAGTTCATCCACGAGGATCCGCGCGCCAACGTGGATACCGCCAAGATCAGCGAGTATCTCTCGGTGTAACGAGACGCGTAACGAGCATTTAACAACGGCCAACTTTCAATAGAGCTGAGTAAAGGAGAACCACGATGCGGCAAGGCGATATTTCTTCCAGTAAAGATTGCGTGGGCGTGGCGGCGGTGAATTACAAAATGCCGCGGTTGCACACCCGTGCCGAAGTGTTGGACAACGCGCGCAAGATCGCCGAGATGGTGGTCGGCATGAAACAGGGTCTGCCGGGGATGGACCTGGTGATTTTTCCCGAATACAGCACCCACGGCATCATGTACGACCCGGGCGAGATGTATGAAAACGCCGCGACGGTGCCGGGCGAGGAGACCGAAATATTTTCCGCCGCTTGCCGCAAGGCCAATACCTGGGGCGTGTTCTCGCTCACCGGCGAACGGCATGAGGCCCACCCGCGCAAAGCGCCGTACAATACGCTGATACTGATCAATAGTGAAGGCGAGATCGTGCAGAAGTATCGCAAAATCATGCCGTGGTGTCCCATCGAAGGCTGGTATCCCGGCGGCAAGACTTTCGTCAGCGAAGGCCCCAAGGGTCTCAAGATCAGCCTCATCATTTGCGACGACGGCAATTATCCGGAAATCTGGCGCGACTGCACCATGAAGGGCGCCGAGCTGGTGGTGCGCTGCCAAGGTTATATGTATCCGGCCAAGGAACAGCAAATCATGGTGGCCAAGGCCATGGCCTGGATGAACAACACCTACGTGGCGGTGGCCAACGCCACCGGCTTCGACGGCGTGTATTCCTATTTCGGCCACTCCGCCATCATCGGTTTCGACGGCCGGACCTTGGCCGAATGCGCCGAAGAAGAATACGGCATCCAGTACGCCGAGCTTTCGGTATCGCAAATCCGCGACGCGCGCCGCAACTGGCAATCGCAGAATCACTTGTTCAAGCTGCTGCATCGCGGCTACACCGGCATGATCAATTCCGGCGACGATCCGCAAGGACTCGCTGAATGCCCTTACGATTTTTATCGCACCTGGGTGCTCGATCCCGCGCAGGCGCGCCGTCAGGCGGAAGCGATTACCCGCGAGATGCCGGGCACATCCGAGTGCGTGGTTCCCGGCATACCGACCACCCCGCCTGAGCGTAAGCACGTCGCATAATTTTCGGCGGAGCGCGGGCATCATGCCCGTTTCCCATAGGCCGCACCAATCGGAGGCAATGTCCGGTGCGTCAGCACCGTGATAGCGCAGCCGCCCAGGCCATGCAGGCGGATTTCCCTATTAAGACTTTGATATGCTGCTCAATCCCCCACGTGGCATGCCTCCTGCTGTTGGTTGTGTGACGGCAACCATGTTGCGTATAGGCCACGGAGTTGTCGATGCAATTTAGTTTGGGTGGCTTGCAAAAGCCGGCGCTCGACTCATTACAAAGAGGAACTCGGGGATCATGAACAAGAAACTATCTAGTCTACTGTCGCTCACGCTCGCAAGCGTTACCGGCGTGGCGGCGCTGGTGATGCCTGGCACCGCAAGCGCCGACCTCACCGGCAACATCGGCGTCTTTTCGAAATATGTGTTGCGGGGTATCACCAACGCCACCGAGAACGACAACACCACGGTGCAAGGCGGCTTTGACTACAGCCACGCCAGCGGTTTTTACGCCGGCTACTGGGGCTCCAACCTGGGATACGGCAACGGCGCCACCAACACCGGTTTCGAAAACGATCTCTATGCCGGCTACGCCGGCAAGGCCGGCGACTTCAGCTACAGCCTGGGCCTGATCCAATACTACTACATCGAAGTCGACGACTCCGACGGCCTGGAATTCGTAGGCAGCGTCGGCTACGGCCCGGTCAAAGCCGGCTTCAAATACCTCACCAAGGACGTCGCCTGGGGCAACACCGGCGACATCTACTGGACCGTCGATTACTCCGCCAGCCTGCCCATGGAATTCGGCTTCGGCGCCAGCCTCGGCTACTACACCTACGAAGAAAGCGGCGACTTCATTCCCGCCACAGCCAACGATTCGGCCTTCCGCCACCTCAACCTCAGCCTCTCCCATCCGGTGGGCGACACCGGCGCCAACATGAACGTGACCTACGTGATCGGCGGCGAAGACCGTCAAGGCACGGACCAGGAAGATACGGTGGTCCTCGGCCTGACCTACGGCTTCGAGGTGAAGTAACTGATCAATACCTGGCCGGCTCAATGCCGGCCATTTTTTCCACGGCAGGCAAAAAAATTAAGGGGGCGAAATGAACTCGCGCAAACAGATTTCTACGCTACGTTGCATCGTCGGGGCGGTTGCATTGGGGATGATGTCGCAGTGGGTCCAGGCGGCGGACACCATCAAAGTCGGTATTCTGCATTCCTTGTCGGGCACCATGGCCATCAGCGAAACCACGCTGAAGGACACCATGCTGATGTTGATCGACGAGCAAAATAAAAAAGGCGGTTTGCTGGGCAAGAAGCTGGAGGCGGTGGTGGTTGATCCGGCGTCCAATTGGCCGTTGTTCGCGGAGAAAACCCGTGAGCTGATTTCCAAAGACAAGGTCGCCGCGATCTTCGGCTGCTGGACCTCGGTGTCGCGTAAATCGGTCTTGCCGGTGGTGGAGGAGCTCAACGGTTTATTGTTCTATCCCGTGCAGTACGAAGGTGAAGAGTCATCCAAGAATGTGTTTTACACCGGCGCCGCGCCCAATCAGCAGGCGATACCGGCGGTGGATTATCTGATGAAGGACGTCGGCGCGAAACGCTGGGTGCTGGCGGGCACGGATTATGTGTATCCGCGCACCACCAATAAGATTCTCGAGGCCTATCTCAAGGCCAAGGGCGTCAAAAGCGAAGACATCATGATCAACTACACGCCTTTCGGCCACTCCGATTGGCAGAGCATCGTGTCCGACATCAAGAAATTCGGCTCGCAGGGTAAAAAGACCGCGGTGGTCTCCACCATCAACGGCGACGCCAACGTGCCTTTCTACAAAGAGCTCGCCAATCAAGGCATCTCCGCGGCGGATATCCCGGTGGTGGCCTTCTCGGTAGGTGAGGAAGAGTTGTCCGGCATCGACACCAAACCCTTGGTGGGCCATCTCGCGGCCTGGAATTATTTCATGAGTGTGGATGCCAAGGAGAACGACGCCTTCATTAAGCAGTGGCATGCCTTCATCAAAGACAAGAAGCGCGTGACCAACGATCCCATGGAGGCTCATTACATCGGCTTCAATATGTGGGTGAAGGCGGTGGAGAAGGCCAAGAGCACCGACACGAATAAAGTCGTCGACGCCATCGTCGGCGTCAAGGTGCCCAATCTCACCGGCGGCACGGCCGAGATGTTGCCCAATCATCACATCACCAAGCCGGTGTTGATCGGCGAGATCCAGGACGACGGCCAGTTTGAAGTGGTGTCCAAAACCGACAAGCTGGTGCCCGGCGATGCCTGGTCAGACTTCCTGCCTGGCAGCAAGGACATCGAGGCCGATTGGGTGAAGCTCAAGTGCGGTAACTACAATACTAAAACCAAGAAGTGCTCGGGACAAAATTTCTGAGGACGCTGTGAAGTCGCGGGGATGGGTGGCGCATCCCCGCGTTTTTTCAGCGAGGCTTGCCGAGGTTTGACCGCACGCCGGGCGTCATCCGCGTGCAAACTAGTTTGGCTGAATTAAGCATGCGACGAGACTGTATGACATCTCTGCTGCGCGGGTGCTTGCGCGCCCTCACCATGCTGGCGCTGAGCCTGCTCTGCGTCTTGCCGACGGCTTGGGCTGAAGAAAACGTCGGTGTCGATTTGATGGCGCAGCTCCAGCAGTTCAAGGATGGTAGCTTCGATGACAAGGCCCGCATCGTCGCGGCCTTGGAGTCTTCCGGCGATGAACGGGCGATCGCCATTTTGAAATCGCTGTTGGCGGGTGTGCTCTATTATCGCAAGGACGATGAGCGCGTAGTGATCGTCAAAGAGAGCGACGACGCTTATCAGCTGACCGATGTGCTGAACGGCGAATCCTTGGGTGAGGCGGAGCGCCGCGACGTCAAGAAAATCCCTATCAACAACGCCCTGCGCGGACAACTGCGCGGTGCCTTGGCGCGGCTGAGTCTCTCGCATAAAAATCCCGCCGTGCGTTTGGAGGCGGTCAAGGAAATCATCAAGGACATCGACGCGGATAGTGTGCCGCTGCTGCGCGAGGCGCTGACTAAAGAAACCGACGACAAAGTGCTGGAGGCGATGCGCACCGGCGTGGCGATGATGGATGTCGGAAGTGATGATAAGGCCGTACGTCTGACTGCCATTGAAAACTTGGGCGATACCCTGTTACCCGAGGCGCGTCAGCATTTGCAAGCGCTGGTCGAACCGGGTGGCGTGTCCGATGCGGACATTCGGTTCGCGGCGGCGCAGGCCTTGGCGCAAATCGAATCGCGGCGGCAAGTGTATGATTTTCTCGAAACCGTGTTCTTCGGACTGAGCTTGGGTTCGGTATTGTTACTGGCCGCCATCGGTCTCGCCATCACCTTTGGCGTGATGGGGGTCATCAATATGGCCCACGGCGAATTGATGATGCTGGGCGCGTACACGACCTATGTCGTGCAGTTGTTGATGCCCAATCATATTGAATACTCGTTGCTGGTGGCCGTGCCCGCGGCGTTTTTGGTGGCGGGTTTGACCGGCATCGCCATCGAGCGCGGCGTCATCCGCTTTTTATACGGCCGGCCGCTGGAGACCTTGCTCGCCACCTTCGGTATCAGTTTGTTGTTGCAGCAGGCGGTGCGCAGCGTGTTCTCGCCGCTCAATCGTTCGGTGGAGACCCCGGCGTGGATGAGCGGGTCGCTGGAAATCAACAGTGCCTTGGCCCTTACTTATAATCGCCTCTACATCATTCTCTTCAGTTTGCTGGTGTTCGTCGCCTTGCTGCTGATTCTGAAAAAGACCTCGCTGGGTTTGCAGGTGCGTGCCGTTGCACAGAATCGCGACATGGCCAGGGCCATGGGTATCCGCACCCAATGGGTGGATGCGCTCACTTTCGGTTTGGGTTCGGGCATCGCGGGGGTCGCCGGTGTGGCCTTGAGCCAGCTCACCAATGTCGGACCGAATCTCGGACAGGCCTACATCATCGATTCCTTCATGGTAGTGGTGTTCGGTGGCGTCGGGAATTTATGGGGCACCTTGGTGGGGGCGTTGTCGCTGGGGGTGGTGAATAAATTCCTGGAGCCGTGGTCGGGCGCGGTGCTGGCCAAGATCCTGGTGCTGATCTTCATCATTTTGTTCATCCAAAAACGGCCGCGGGGTCTGTTCCCGCAAAAGGGCCGTGCCGCGGAAGGTTGAGCTATGCCGAATAAAGGATTGTTGCTGCGCATCCTCGAGCACGACACCGGCGGCAAGATTTTTTTGTCGCTGCTCGCCGTGGCGGCGGTACTGGTATCGGTGTTGAACCTGACGGTGCCGGAAGCCTCGGCCTTGCATGTCTCCACTTATACGGTGACCTTGCTGGGCAAATACCTCTGTTATGCGCTGTTGGCCGTCGCACTGGACTTGGTGTGGGGTTATTGCGGCATTTTGAGTCTGGGTCATGCCGCCTTTTTCGCCTTGGGCGGTTATTGCATGGGCATGTATCTCATGCGCCAAATCGGTGAACGCGGCGTCTACGGCAATCCGGAATTGCCGGATTTCATGGTCTTTCTCAACTGGACCGAGTTGCCGTGGTACTGGTTCGGCTTCGATCAGTTCTGGTTTGCGATGTTGATGGTGGTACTAGTGCCCGGTGTGTTGGCCCTGGTGTTCGGCTGGTTCGCCTTTCGCTCGCGGGTGACCGGCGTGTATCTGTCGATCATCACCCAGGCCCTGACTTTCGCGTTGATGCTGGCGTTTTTCCGCAATGAAATGGGCTTCGGCGGCAATAACGGTCTGACCGATTTCAAAGAAATACTCGGTTTTAATTTGCAGAGTGACGCCACCCGGGTCGGATTGTTTCTGATGAGCGCCCTCACTTTGGCCGTGGCCTATTTCGTGGCGCGTTACGTGGTGAATTCCAAACTGGGGCGGGTGGTGGTGGCGGTGCGCGACGCGGAGGACCGCGCGCGTTTCATCGGTTACAAGGTGGAATCCTTCAAGTTGTGGATCTTCGTGTTCTCGGCCATGCTGGCCGGCATCGCCGGCGCCTTGTATGTGCCGCAGGTGGGCATCATCAATCCCAGCGAGTTTTCGCCGCTCAATTCCATCGAGCTGGTGGTGTGGGTGGCGGTGGGCGGCCGCGGCACGCTGTACGGCGCGCTGCTGGGCGCGCTGCTGGTCAATTTCGCCAAGACCTATTTCACCGGCGCCTTGCCCGAAGTGTGGTTGTTCGCGTTGGGCGCCTTGTTCGTGGTGGTGACCTTGTTTCTGCCGCACGGTTTGGTGGGTTTACTGAAACGTCGGCGCAAGAAGGCGGCGCTTAAAGAGGCGCCGACATGAACCCGCTCAAGCTGTTCGGCAACGGCCGGCGCCGCGAGCGGTCGCGCGATAGCGCCGGCGCGCAGCGGCATACCGTGACCAGCGGTGAAGTGGATGTCTCCCACGGGCCGATTCTGTATCTGGAAAACGTCACGGTCAGCTTCGACGGTTTCAAGGCGCTCAACGAGCTGACCCTCTACATCGACGACGGCGAGCTGCGCTGCATCATCGGTCCCAACGGCGCGGGCAAGACCACCATGATGGACGTGATCACCGGCAAGACCCGGCCCGACAGCGGCACGGCGTTTTTCGGACAGACCATGGACCTCACCCGCATGAGCGAATATGAGATCGCCAGCGCGGGCATCGGCCGCAAATTTCAAAAGCCCACGGTGTTTCCCCGCCACACGGTGTTTGAAAACCTCGAGCTGGCCATGCGCGCCGACAAGCGGGTGTGGCCGAGTTTGTGGGCGCGGCTTGACGGCGAGCAGCGCGACCGTATCGCTGAAGTGTTGGAGACGGTGATGCTAAGCGATCAACAAACGCTCCGCGCGGCGGAGCTGTCCCACGGTCAGAAACAATGGCTGGAGATCGGCATGCTGCTGATGCAGGATCCGCGGGTCTTGCTGGTCGATGAGCCCATCGCCGGCATGACCCATCAAGAGACCGAACATACCGCCGAGTTGCTCATCAGTTTGGCGGGCAGTCGCTCGGTGGTGGTGGTGGAGCACGATATGGCCTTCGTGCGCTCGATCGCCCGCAAGGTGACGGTGCTGCACGAGGGCCATGTACTGGCGGAAGGTAATATGGACGAGGTGCAGAATCATCCGTCGGTTATTGAAGTGTATCTGGGGAGCTAAGTGTGCTGGAGGTGAGCGGCGTCAATCAATTTTACGGCGAGAGCCATACCTTGTGGGATGTGGCGCTGTCGGTGCCCGCCGGTTCCTGCACGGTATTGATGGGGCGCAACGGCGTCGGTAAGACCACTTTGCTAAAAAGCATTATGGGTCTACTTCCCATAAAGTCGGGCTCGCTGATGTTCGAAGGGGAAGAACTGCGGGGTAAACCCGCCGAGCTGCGCGCCAGGCTGGGTATCGCCTATGTGCCGCAGGGCCGCGATATCTTCCCGCAATTGACCGTGGAAGAAAATCTGCTCACGGCGCGGGCCTCGGGGCGCGTCGCGGGCAAGCAGATCCCGGCGCATATTTACGACTTATTCCCCGTGCTGGCGCAGATGCGTCAGCGGCGCGGCGGGGACCTGTCCGGCGGTCAGCAGCAACAGCTGGCCATCGGCCGGGCCTTGCTGATCAGACCCAAGCTGTTGATATTGGATGAGCCCTGCGAGGGTATCCAGCCCAATATCGTCCAGCAAATCGGCGACGTGATTGTCCATCTGCGAAAAGAGTACGCCCTCACCGTATTATTGGTGGAGCAAAAACTGCCATTCGCGCGACGGGTCGGTCAGGGTTTTTGTCTGATGGATAAAGGACGGGCGGTCGGATCCGGCCTCATCGATCAGCTCGATCAGGCATTAATCGCCGAGCATCTTGCCGTTTAGAGCAAGTGTTCAAGGTGAATGGGTAGTTTGCCGAAATTTTCAGCAGCTAAGGAAAGTTAAGGCCGGCTTTATTGGCCGGCCTCGATCCCTCAAGCAATTTTATTCCGCAGCTTTGGGTTGTTCCTCGGCCGGCGGTGTCATGCCTTGCTCAGGAGCAGTACCTTCCGCGGCGGGTGCAGACATGTCCGAAGAAGGTTCGGTCATGGGGGCCGGCTCAGTTACAGCAGGAGCTGGTGCTGAAAGCTGGTCTGCGGGAGCCACTTGGTTTTCAGGCATAGGCTCATCGGCTTTTTTGCCGCAGCCCGCGAGCGCGGCAGCCAATAATGCGATACCCAAGATAGCAGTTTTGCGCATAAACGTTCCTTTATAAAAGTCCACTCTTACAATTACCCATATCTGTATGATTAACCGACGACCTAAATTTTATCGTGGCGGCGCGCGTATTCTCAGGCTTCGCAATAAAATTTGCTATAGCTACACGGGCTTAGTTCGATAAATATTTTTTCATTTTATAATCAAACAAATGCATTATACAGTCTAGATAATATATTGATTTTATGATATGGGCCGCCGAAGCAGATGTCATGTAGATAATATATGGTAAAAAAGTTCGTAGAGTTAAAGTTACGAAGTGCTCGGCGCAAATCTCGGGGAACATTTAGTATGAATAAAAGAGTATGGGTAGGCGTCATGTTGTGCGTATTGTTTGCCGGATGTTCATGGGTGAAGTTGACGCCAGGAGGTGAAAAAGTACGTGTATTGGAGGCATCGGAAGTTTCGACCTGTAAGCATTTTGGAGATAGCACAGTGTCATTGTTATCTCAATTGGCGGGCATTAATCGCAATGAGGGAAAAGTGCAAATCGAACTCAATGCTTTGGCGCGTAACGCCGGGGCGGATATGGGTGGCGATACGGTCGTGCCCGTTTCTGCTGTGACCGACGGAAAGCAAATGTATGCCGTGTATAAATGCATCGGAGTTACCACACAATAAACTTGGCGGTTTAGTGATGCGCGTCGAAGAACGCCGTCAGCTGTAATAGTTTGAAGGTGGACACATCGTGCCGGTGTCATCCATTGCGTTTGAATGACTGAACGATGCAGTAAAAACATAGGGAGGGCGGATTAGTCACGTCAGAGGCGTAACCCGTCAAGTGATCGCGCAGCGATTCATTTCAGCTCACGCCGTGTCCCATTGCCGGCCCAGCGCTAAGGTGTAAATGAGGGTGACCGGGGTTTGACAGACCAGAATCAGAAATTTGTAGGCGGCCTTTTCGAAATCTTCCATCGCGAAGCGGGTGTTGTCCCAGGCGATGGCCACGAATAGCACTGGGTAAGCCATGGGCGATAAAGGTCAATATCAATGCGGCCCGCGTCAGGGGCAGATAGACGTGTTCGCTGAGCCAGCCGGTGACCGGGTTGTGACGCAGCCAGTCGCTCAAGTGATGTTTGGCCCATGCCAGCGCAACGCTCAAGACACCATAAACGACCAGGGCCAGTTGCGGAGTGGGGTGGAATAAGGCGGCGGTTAGCGGCATGCCTAGTGTCGCCAGGCTGGATGTCGGGGTGACATATCGAGTGGTAGGGCGGACCCGCCGGAAATGGGGTTTGTACGGTGAGGCTGGTATATTGCCGCGGGTCGCGTTATTGTTTTGGTCTATATGCGGATTTACGGAGGAGGGTGTGCTACGTTGGGCCATCACATTTTGCGTGGCACTGTGGTTATTGGCGGCCTGTGCCGTGGATTCGGTTAAGACCCAGTATGAGGGTGATGCCCCGCTGCGGGCCTATAAAACTTTCGATTGGATGGCCTCCGAAAAACACGATGTGTCGGTGGATGATATGGCTGCTTTCCGGCTCGATGCAGCGATTCGCGACAGCGTGCATGGGGAATTGACCGCCCGGGCCTATAAATATCAAACTCTTGGGGTGCCCGATTTTTTCGTGAGTTACCGTTTAAGCGCGGAGGATCCTGATGGTGCCGGAACATTGGAAGTGAAAATCCACGATGGCCGGACCCGGCGTTTGGTTTGGCGTGCTTGGCTGGCTGGCGCCGTTCCCGCTAAGATGGACGAAGCGGATTTATCTTTGAATACCCATGTCGGGACAGCGATTCGGCGGATTCTCCAGCATTTTCCGCCACGCTAAGCTGGACAAGTCCCCTGTCAGGGCCGTTTAAAAATAAGGGCACATCCTTGTGCCGATACGGCGAATCATCCCCTGATTCTCAAACGCTCACTCATCGTAATCGTAATGTTCAGCGCGCTTGCCCCCGCCGCTTGAGGGGGGCATGGTATTCCAACACACTTTCCGTTTCGTCATGGCGCGCCGGGGAAGTAGACGGCTCCAATTGCGCCAGCGTCTCCCGCCACAAACCGGGGGAGGAGAACCGGGTGCGAGTCCGGCCGACGGCGCCGAGGTCGTCGGCGTCCCACAGAAAGGCGATCGGCGTCCATACGCCCATTGCGCGGATGGCGCTTGCTAATTCCATGCTGCTCAGCGCCTTCGCCGTGCCCTGGACGACGATCCAGTCGT
Organism: Gammaproteobacteria bacterium; assembly: GCA_023266095.1. Classification (GTDB taxonomy): domain Bacteria; phylum Pseudomonadota; class Gammaproteobacteria; order DRLM01; family DRLM01; genus CAKKSB01. The sequence goes on from JAHFRV010000026.1 coordinate 34,320, forward strand.
AATCGGGTGAACCAATCCTTAGTTCAGTGAGGGCTCTGGCGCCATCCGCGCAATGGGTGATGGTGTGCCCATTACCCGCATCGCTAAAAAAACGTTGCAACTTAGCGTCCTTGCCGACGAGAAGTATCTTCATGCCGCCTCCTTGCGAGGGCCTGTCACGGCCGTGGGATACACGGCGCGCCGGGTTTGGTCGTTGATGTCGATCCAGCAGGCGACGGACAACACATTGCCTATCCAGACGGGTTGGCCAAGCCCGAAACGACGCATGCTGAGGCCGATACGGCGCAGCAGCTTTTCGAGCGCGACACTGGTGACGATGACATATCGCTGGATGCCGGTTTGATCGGCGAAGTCCACCGCCTCCTGCATCAAGCGAAACGTCATCGGATGAAAGATGGCCTGCTGCGGCTGTGCCGTGCTGCCCGAGGGAATTACCGCGAAGCGGCTGAGTTCCCAGACCGTCTCGTCCTGCGGTGCGGCCTCGCCCTGCAACATTTGCGAAAAGACTTCGCGCAGCATGTAGGGGCGGGTGGTCGGCAGCAACCGGGCGCAGCTTTGGATTTCGTGTTGTTGATTATGGGAAAATAAATAAACCGGATCGGCCTCGTCGTATTGGTCTTTTTCCAGTCCATTGGCGATGTTCACATCCCACTTCAGGCGGTTGTAGAACATCTCGGTGCGAAAGCGATACAAATTTTCCAATACATCGGTGCGGAGTGTAACGACGTTTGATCGAGTCACCTGGATGTGATTGTCCATTTTTGCTCCTCCCGAAAAAGTATTTTCGTTCGGAGACAAGTAGACATCGCGGCGCCAATCCGCATAACTGTCAAATCTGACAGGGGGCGGGTGGCGGGGTCAGTTTTTAGGCGGGTTGGGGGGTAATGATGCCGAGCGAAATACCGCGCGCGACCGCCTGTTGACGATTAATGACGCCGAGTTTTTCGGCGGCGTTGTTCAAATGAAAAACCACGGTGCGTTCGGAGATGCGGAGGATTTGCGAAATTTCCCAGGCGGTTTTCCCCTCGGCGCTCCACAACAGGCATTCTTTCTCGCGGGCGCTGAGCTGGATGTGTTGCGCCGCGATATCGGGACTATCGAGGATGGCGCGGATGGCTTCGTGGATGTGAGGGAGCAGCGACGGGGTGAAGGGCACGGCGTTGAAGATCGACTGCTGAGTGTCGCGGGTGTCTTGTCCTGAGGCGAGACTGAAGAGAATTTTTTCGCCATAGCAGCCGTGCAACGGAAAACTCACGCCGCGGCTCAGGCCGAGATCGCGCGCTTCGCTCATGAAAGCTTGCGCTACGGCATCGGCGTCGGCCAGCCGTTCGCCGGTGTCCCAGCTCAGCGGCGTGATGTGGCGCACGCAGTGTTGCACAATGGGGTCGCTGAGTTCGTATTTACGTTCCCGGTACCAGGAACCCCAATCGTCGGGATAACCGCTGACGATGATCGTGGTGGGTTTGACGAAGGAGGTGGGAAAGCGCGCGCCGAACAGAAAGAATTCGAAACCCAATTCTTGGGTGAAACGAGCGCAGACGGCGTGAATATCCTCGATCGCCTTCGCCTTGCTGAGGGTATCAACTAGCTCATGGTAGAGCGTGGGCGTTATCATTCTTACCGCCTATGCTTTAAGTTAATAGCCGCCTCGTGGACGGCGACGGGCAGGAAGCTAGGCGCTGCTTATAGCACCTCTCACCCTTACTGGATTGGAATTGTACCCCTGCCCAGCGCTAATTAATTAGCATACTCGCCATTGCGAGGTCCAGACTGAAGAATCGATCCTGCCCGACAAGGGTACGTAGCCGAGGATTTGCCACTGCTTTCTGTTGAGATGACGTGCAATTCAGAGCCAGGGTCTGCGCTGGGATGGGCTAGACTCGCTATCCACTGTGGTCGCTATCCTCCCCGGGGCTTTGTGACGTGATGGTTACTTAATGCAAATCATGGGGTCGCGGCTACCCAGCGGTTGCGGTATACGGTCTTAGGGTGGCTGGTGTTTGGAATGGTGGGCAAGCTCCTGTAATATCGCGGCTTTCCAAGAGTCTGAGCCGCCGCTACCTAAGGCGCGCGGTGCAAAGCCAGATTCAGTTGAGCGCGGCCCAGGCCTGGGCCGCGATCGAGTGACGGACGGGACGTAGTGTTCGAATGAATAAATCATATCGCCGCCGACGGCAAATACCGTTGGCATTACCCCACGGTTCGGCCTGGCTGGGCTTGATCGTTATGTTGTGTTTTTCCTGCACGGGCTTGGCCGCTGCGCCGCGGGATCATGTCCACCAACAAAACGCCTGCGGTCGCTGCCATACCAAAGACGTCACGGCAGCGAGGGTGTTGGATACGCCGGAGCAGAGTTGTCTACGCTGTCACACTCAAGCCGCCTGGCGTAGCGGTCTGTTCAAAGTCGGTGCCGTCGCGTCCGCCGCGACCGAGTTGTCGAAACGCCTGCCGGACCGGCCCATCGCCGCGAGCGATGGCATGCGTTATCCGCAATATAACGCGCAATCGCGGCTGGGCGGCGAGCCCAATCCGATGGCGGCGATTCCCGCCGGCCGCTTCATCCGCGGCACCAATGACCGTCTGCCCGACGAAGGTCCGCAGCACACCGTGAATGTGGCGGCCTTCAAGATCGATGTCTACGAAGTGACTAACCTGCAATACAAGACTTTCATCGACGCCACCGGCCGCCGATCGCCGGATCATTTCCGCAATCGCACCTTTCCCGCCGGCAAGGCCGATCATCCGGTTACCTTTGTCACCTGGAACGACGCGGCGGACTATTGCGAGTGGGCGGGCAAACGTCTGCCCAGCGACGTGGAATGGGAGAAGGCCGCGCGCGGAACGGACGGCCGTTCTTTCCCGTGGGGCAATGAATTCGATGTGCGCAAGGCCAACACGCCGGTGCGCTGGCTGGCGCTGAAGGAGACAGGTGACACCACGCCGGTCGGTGCCTTCCAGGCCGGCGCCAGTCCCTACGGGGTGTATGACGTGACCGGTAATGTCTGGGAGTGGACCGCGTCGTGGTATCAACCTTATCCGGGCAATAAGACCGCGTCCGAGGCCTACGGCGAACGTTATAAAACTTTAAAGGGCGGGTCATGGTTCGACTGTTCGTTTTACAAATGCGGTCTCTCGGCGCCGGTCTACAACCGCGCCTTCTTCGCCCGTAAAACCAAAAACGATACGATCGGTTTCCGTTGCGCGAAAGATCAGTGAACGCAAGCAACGCATCGCCGCCAACATCCACAGCGTATTTTTAGTAATTCAGCACTCAAGGATAAGGCATGAATTTGAAGACAGGATCCCGGCTGCTGGTGTTGGCCTTGACGGTGGGCACTGCGGGGTGCAGCCAGCGTAGCGAAGAGATTGCCGATCACGAGACCGTGACGCTCGCGGCGCCGATCGCCGTCACGCCCACCCCCGCCAGCGACACGGTAGTCAAGGCCGTCGCGGCCTCGCCGGGTAATCGAAGTGAGATGCCGATGGTGACCGTGCCGGCGGGCGAATTCATCCGCGGCAGCCAGAAAACCGATGACGAGGGCATACAGGAACAATACGGCATGGCGGCACCGATTTATCTCGATGAATATCCGCAACACAAAATGATTTTGCCCGCCTTCAAAATCGACGTGTATGAAGTGAGCAATAAACAGTTCAAGGACTTCATCATCGCTACCGATCGCGCCTTGCCCTATGAATGGGGACACAATGGCTACGGCCTGACCATGAAGGAAGCGAGCACCATGGATATCGAACGTTTGCGTAAAATCGGCACCGACGATTTTAAGCTGGATATGGATACCACCAAAATGTCGCGGGAAGCGCTGATGACGGTGATGGAGAAGGAGCAGCTCAAGCGCGACCCGTTTCCGGTGACGGGCATCTCATGGCATTACGCCGACGTTTATTGCCGCTGGCGCGGTAAACGCCTGCCCACCGAGGCCGAATGGGAAAAGGCCGCGCGCGGCCCCAACGGTTTCGAGTTTCCCTGGGGCAACGATTGGAACGCGGCGCTGACCAATACCGGCGATCAAGATGAAAGCGAATGGGAAGAGGGTATCGCGCCGGTGGGCTCTTATCCTCACAACAAATCGTATTACGGCGCCTACGACATGGCCGGCAATGTCTGGGAATGGACCGCCGACTGGTATCAGCCTTATCCCAAATCCATATACCGCAGCGATAACTTCGGCGAGAAGGTCAAGGTGATCCGCGGCGGCGGCGGTGGCATCGGCCATTACGCCTTGAGTTATTTTTTCCGCGGCGCCACCCGCCAATTCGCCGAGCCCGATATGGCCGGCGAGGATGTGGGTTTCCGCTGCGCGGCGGACCTGTGAATCCCCTTGAAGAACGCAGCGGATGATCGATCAATAGCTGCGGTATGCCGCGTGGCCTGACGACACCAGTAGATCGTTAATGTTTTGCCATTTCCCGCTGGCATCGGGCAGCCAGATTTCCGCGAGATAACGGCCGTATTTCTCGCGGTGATCTTTAAAGGTTTCGATGATGATTTCCTTGCCTTCGATTTGTTCGCGAAGAAAGGCCAGCGCAGCCAGGCCGCGTTCCCGGCTGAGACCGCGCAGCTCGGGGGTGTCGATGCGGTTCAATCTCACTTTTTCACCGTGATGCCACGTGGACAAGCCGAGATCGATATCCACAGTGCAGGTATCACCGTCGTAGATTGAACGCACGATGGCGGAATAGTAATAACGCTTGTCTTCCATGCTTTGGTTGGTAGTCATAAACTCTCCCTTTATTGTTTGCCAACAGGCCTGAGCGAATTCATCGGGCCGTCGATCCCAAGCCCGCTGTAAAAAAAGCGGTTGCAATATACTTTACTAGCATTTCCAACCGGCCGGTTCAAAACAACCGTTGAAAATATAACTCGATTCCTTGTTCAAGATGGTCGTGCAGCAAGGCGCCGACTTGGCCATCGCCCACGCTGAATTCAAGTCCGTAGTCACCGCCGAGTTGCGGACCGGCCTGGCGTTGCCATTTGAAACTGACCGGTCCTGATGCGGTTTCGTCGCTCGAAAGATGGCTGTAGACCGCGCCCACCAGCAGGCGGGTCCGGGAAGTGATACGCCATCGCGCGTCGCTTGCCAGTTGCGCCTGTTCCCATTCGACCCGTAGCGACTGCCCGCCTTCATCATCGTCTACCCGCTGGTAAAGATAACTGCCGGTCAGGTAGATTTCGAGGCGCGGCGAATGCCAGAGCAGGCCGCGCAGGCTGGGGGCGGTGTAAAAACCCTGGGGTTCCATCCCGTCTAGCGCGGACAGAGCGGTGCTGCTGAGGCGGGCATAGCCGAGGCGTAAACCGGGTTGGAGACGGGCGTCACTGTTTTCGAAGAACCGTACTCCGGCGCGTTGCACCGTCACGCTGCCCGTGCCCTGCGGGTTATGTAACTCCATGTCGAAGCGCTGGAGCTGTGCGGCGAACTGGAAGGGAGGCGGGTAAAAGGGATCAGCGCTGGTTGTCGCAGGTGCGCAGAGCAATGTCTTACCGGCCAGTAGTATGGCGGCGACGGTGGGGCTGCGTTTTTTTGTAGGGGCGGCTGTCGCCAATGAAGTTCTCTTTACAGAAGCAGCGGTCGATCCGCGTCAGCATTCTATCCGGATAAGGCCGGCTGGCACAGACCGGCCGTGCCGGCCCAGAGGGTGTCTGCGCCAGATTTTACCACGCAGGGATCAACCCCTTGTTTGTATTGGACGATACAGTGCATGCCAGCCATGGATATTAAAGGAAACGGCGGTCGGGGCCGACAATCTGCAGGAATGACACGGAACGCGGGCCAGATCGGTTGCGGGAACACGCTTAATGAAAAATGCTCAAAAGTCCGGTTTTTTTAAGTCCTTGTTTGGTGCGGGACGTCGCCTCGCGCCAGTGCGGATGGACCTGCCTTTGTACATTCCGGTCGCGCCCAAACCGGCCAAGGTGCCGCCCCTCGACTTCGACGCGCTGATAGAAGAATTCCAACGTCACGATTACGCCCCGGTCACTATCTTCATTGAGATGGCGCGGCTGCTGGAGAAAAGTAATCCCCAGCCTTTCGCCGCGGAGCAGCGCATGAGCTGCACGCATATGTTGGTCGAGGAATTTAACAAGGCGATCAGCGCCTTGTTCAACCGCTTCGTCAATGAAGGCAGCGGCATACCCGAGAGCCGCGAGCAACGCGAGGCAATGTCGCATGCGGTACGGGCGGCTGAGCAACTTGCCATCAGTTATAAGCTGGCGTTCCGGCAGGAATACGGCAGTTTGAGCGACGACCCCGCCCAGCGTGAACGCCTGGCGGTCGTGGTATTGCGCATCATGGAATTGATCCGCCTTGAGCAATTGTTGCGGGCCTTCCGTTATCAAAAATTACCGCAACACGCTTGGCGCGATAGTAACCAGCTCTTTTTCGCCGCCGCCAGGTTTAGCGATGTGAGGGTCGCGCAGACTTTAAAAATCCGTATTTTCGAAAATGAAACCGTGCCGCGGCGCGGCCTGTTTCCCGACATCGCTACGCTAGAGCAAGTCTATCTGTCGATACAGGTTACCGGGCTGCTGGATGTGATCAGCTGGCCGACCCACTTGATGTACGTCGTGGATCGTTATTTGGCGGAGCTCGATCCGCAGTTAACCGCCGTGCCTGACGAAGAAGCGGCTTTGCCGACCGGCCATGTCGTTATTTATCAAAACCAGGGGATGCCGCCGCGTTTCAGCCGCAGTCAAGACGAGATGGGTGACGCTTTGCTGGTGGATATGCGGCCATTGGTTAGATGGGTGGCGACCGATAGAGTGGCCTTGAATTCACCGGAAGGCACCCTCGTGTTGAGCGGCCCGCTCAGCGAACTGGATGCCCATGATCGAATTCCTATTCTCGATCTGCTATTGCAAAAAGTCCGGCCGCAAAAACGCAACGAAACGCGCCATACGGTCTTCGAGGCGCGTGATGCCAGGGTTTATGGTGGATTCAATGACATTTATCGTTTTCTGCGCAGCGCCGTTTCGGGCAGTGGCGCGGAGGCGCAGGATGAACGGCGGTTTTGGGACAGTTTGGCTATGCACTCGAAGGTGGTGGTCGGCGACAGCAATGAGCCCGATCCGCGCTGGATAGTCGCCAATGAAAGTGATGGCGGCGTGCAATTGCGCATCCAGGAAAGCCAATACGCCATGTTGCTGCAAGTCGGTCGTTTAGTGGCGTACAGTCTTTCCGGCGAGGATGTGGCCGAGGCCAAATTGGGTTACATCGCCCGCTTGCAGCGGGTGGGCGAGCGCGAAGTGGAAGTAGGCATCGCCCGGATCCGGCAAACCGCGACCGCCGCGGTCGTGGAGGATCTCGACGCCGAGGATCAGCGTAGTTTGCCGGCGGTGATGATCCGCGACCTCAATGGCAAATTGCATTTGTTGTGCGATAACAAACACGGATTCATGACCGGTGACCGCCTCGCCGTGCATGCCAATGGCCATCCCTATACCGGCGCCTTGGGCGAGGCCGGGTTGATCAAGCCCGATTTTACCGTGTTCGAGCTACACACCGCCGAATAGACCGGGTTGACCGGCTCGGCGTCGGGGGGCAACCGTGTATACCGAATCGTCCTTTTCGAAAGCAATTCAATTGCGGCAAGCGGTTGTTTCACTAGGGCCTGTTGACGTTTCGTTTTAAGGTATTGAAATAAAAAAGCAAACTCGTATTCTTGGATTCGCCAAAAAACAAAAAAAGAGTTTGCTAGATGCCCCGATTATTGCTCAGTGACGA
>JAHFRV010000027.1 GCA_023266095.1 Gammaproteobacteria bacterium
ATTGGTTGAGCACTTGCATAGCGTGCTGCGGATTTGTCATCACCGCGCTCTCGGTAATTTCCAACTCCAGCCACTCGGCCTGGGCGCTGCAACCACTGAGCACATCCAATAATTGATCGGGCAAATCTTCGTCCTGCAGATTGCACACCGAGAGGTTGATGGCGACGTTCAAGGGGTAACCGCTGACCCGCCATTTCGCGCACTGTGCCATGGCGGTGCGGGTCACCCATAAACCCAAGGGTCGGATGAAGCCCGACTGTTCGGCGAGATGAATGAAACTGTCGGGCGACAATAAATCATAGTGGGGATGTTGCCAGCGCACCAAGGCCTCGACGCTGATCATCCGCCCGGATTTCATGTCCACTTTCGGCTGATAGTGCAGCACCAGTTCGTTGTTCTCCAGGGCCTGGTGCAGCTCGCTCTTCAACTTGAGATTGTTGGAATTGCGGACCTGATCCGGTTGATAGGTCGCCTGCGCATCGTGGGAACCCTTGGCCGTGCTCATAGCCAGGTCGGCATGCTGGATCAAAGCCTGCGCATCTTTGCCGTGGGCCGGATACAGCGCGATGCCGAGACTGGCGCTGAGTTGAATCCGCTGTCCTTCCACTTCCAAAGGCTCGCGCACCACCTGCAATAACTTGGCGGCGACTTGTTTGGCCTGCTCGACGGATTGCGTGGTAGGCAGCAATACCGCGAATTCATCGCCGCCCAGCCGCGCCACCGTATCCGACTCGCGCAATTCGCCGGACAGCCGCGACGCCAATTGCTGCAACACCCAATCACCGGTGTAATGGCCATATTGAGCGTTGACGTCGTGAAAATCGTCGAGATCGATGATGAACAAGGTGAACGGACTGCCGAGACGTTTACCGGCGAGTATGCTTTGGTGCAATCGATCATAAAATAGAATGCGATTGGGCAGGCCGGTCAACGAATCGTAGACCACTTGATACTCCAAACCCGCGCGTTTGGTGACCCGCTCGCTGGCGTCGCGGATCACCAAAATGAAAATACTGCCCTTATCGCATGAAAATTCGCTCAACAACACTTCCAGCGGAATGGTGGTGCCGTCGCGGCGATGGCCTTTGGCTTCGTAGCTGTTCTCCAAAGGCCGCGTGGACTGGCTGAGTTCGGCGGCCAGGTACAGCCCCGGAATCAGTAATTCGATATTGCGGCCTTTCACGTCGTTCAAGTCATAACGGAAGACTTCTTGGGCAACGGCGTTTAGCCATTCGATGGCGCCCTGATCGTTAATGATGACGATACCATCGTAGCGAGATTTGAGGGCTTTTTTCACGAGCGTGGTCCTTTATCCGAGTAGCGCTAAGACGCTGAAGCGCCACATCCCGACATGGCGTATATAACCGTAAGTCATAAAACGGCGGGAGAGTGAAAATCTTTAGCTAGGGGCGGCTAGGACTTTTACTAAAACCGGCCGGGCGGGGAAAGCGGTGGTGGGCCGAACGGCTCAGGCCGTAGCCTGGGCCTGCTGGGCGATCAAGGCCTTGAGTTCGGGGATGCAGGAACCGCAATTGGTGCCGGCCTTGAGCGTCTGGCCGATGGCCTCGGTCGTCACCAGTCCCTGCTGGCGGATGGCGCGGGTGAGAGTGTTGACCCCCACCCCGAAACAACTGCACACGATGCGCCCGGCATCCGGGCGGTCCTTGGGCGGCACGCCGGTGAGCAGACTGGTACGATCCTGCGCGCTCAACGTCTCCTGCGCGAATAATTGTCCCAGCCAGCTCCGCGCCGGCAGATCGACACCGGGAGCGATGAAGACACAACTCTCCACCCGCTGTCCCACCAGGCGCACACCGCGATAACGGCCGGCGCCGGCGTCGAGATATTCCACCCATTCCTTGCTGGCCTGTTCCTCGCTGCACAGCATCGAGCGCGCCCAGCGGCCCCAGTCTTCAGCGACGAATTCGCCCGCCAATTCGTAACGCCAGAACTGTTGGCCTGGCACCATCACCCAATACTCTATAGCGGGCAGTTGCAGCCGGCGCCGTGACAAGATGAAACCGTGCCACTTGGGTTCATACACTTCCACCTGCACCGGCGTGTGTTTCAACTCGGGCTGACCGGACACGGGATCGGGCTCGGGATTGACCAGCGCATCCACCCGGCCGCGCGCGGCGAATTGGTCGGTCCAATGCATGGGTACGAACACGTGGCCGGCCTGCTGTCCGTCATTGAAGACGGCGCGGGCGAACATCTCACCCCAGCGACTGCGCAGGCGGAGTAGCGTCCCCTCTTTCACCCGCAAACGCGCCGCGTCCCGCGGATGTAATTCCGCGTAAGGTTCCAGAGTGTGGGCCGACAGCCGCGGCGATTTACCGGTACGGGTCAGCGTGTGCCAGTGATCGCGCACCCGGCCGGTGTTGAGCACGAAAGGGTATTCGAGGTCGGTGGGGTTTACCGGCGCACGCGGCGTCACCGCCACCAAGCGGGCCTTACCGCTCGCCGTGAAGAAGCGGCCGTCGCCGAACAAACGCGGCGTGCCCGCCGGTTGTGCCGCGGTCACCGGCCACTGCACCGGTTGCAAATCGGCGTAGGCCGTGTCACTCAAATCGGCGAGACCGGAGAGATCGAAGTCGCGCGCGCCTTGGTTTTCAAAACCGCTCAAGGCGGCGTGTTCGCGGAACACCGCCGCGGCGCTGCCATAAGCGAATGCCGGACCGTAGCCCAAACGCCGCGCCACTTCACTGACGATCCACCAATCGGCTTTAGCCTCGCCCGGCGCCGGCAGAAAGGCGCGCTGGCGCGAGATGCGTCGTTCCGAATTGGTGACCGTGCCTTCTTTCTCGCCCCAGGCCAAGGCGGGCAACACGACATGGGCGAGCGCGGTGGTGTCGGTGCGGGCGATGCAATCAGACACCACCACCAGCTCGCAGCGCCGCAAAGCGTCGCGCACCCGGTCGGCGTCGGGCATGCTCACCACCGGATTGGTGGCCATGATCCACACCGCCTTGATGCGGCCCTCGGCTATGGCTTGAAACATGTCCACCGCTTTCAAGCCCGCTTGACGCGCGATGCGCCGCGCCTGCCAGTAGCGGCTCACCCGGTCGACATCCCGTTCGGCGAAATCCATGTGCGCGGCGAGTTGATTGGCGAGACCGCCCACTTCGCGCCCACCCATGGCATTGGGCTGGCCGGTCACCGAGAACGGTCCCATGCCGGGCCGGCCGATGCGGCCGCTGGCGAGGTGGCAGTTGATGATGGCGTTAACCTTGTCGGTGCCGCTGCTCGATTGATTGATGCCTTGTGAATACACCGTCACGGTCTTTTCGGTACGGGCAAACAGGCCGTAAAACTCCGCCACGGCTTCTTCATTTAATCCGCAGGCCGCCGCCACCGCCGGAATGGTCGCCGCCCCGTCGCGCGCCGCTTGTAAAGCCTGCGCGTAGTTTTCGGTGTGGGCTTCGAGAAAATTGAAATCGGCGCGGCCGTTCTGAAACAGATAGGCGAGCAGGCCGTTGAATAACACCGCGTCGCTGCCGGAGTTCAGCGGCAAATGCAAATCGGCGATGTCGCAAGTCGCGGTGCGGCGCGGATCGATGACGATGATCTTGCGTTGGGGACTTTGCTCTTTGGCGGCGCGGATGCGCTGAAACAGCACCGGATGACACCAGGCGGTGTTGGAACCCGTCAGCACCAGCAGCTCGGCCTGTTCCAAGTCTTCATAATTACCCGGCACGGTGTCGCTGCCGAAGGCGCGTTTGTGGCCGGCGACGCTGGACGACATGCAGAGGCGCGAATTGGTGTCGATATTGGCCGAACCGATGAAACCCTTCATCAGCTTGTTGGCGACGTAATAGTCTTCGGTGAGCAATTGGCCGGAGACGTAAAAGGCCACGGCCTCGGGACCGTACTGATCGATGATGCGACGGAAGCCGGCGGCGACATGGGTTAGCGCCGCGTCCCAGCTGACCTGCTCACCATGAATCTGTGGCTGGAGCAAACGCCCGTCGAGATCGACGGTCTCGCCCAAAGCGGAACCTTTGGAACACAAACGGCCGAAGTTGGCGGGATGCTGCTCGTCGCCTTTGATGCCTACGGTATAACCTTCTCCCGGCGTCGCCAGCACACCGCAGCCGACACCGCAATAAGGGCAGGTGGTGCGTACCGCTGCCATGTGCAACTCCTCAATGCGCGGCGCGCGCGCCGGCCAGTTGCAGATATACCACGCCGTCTTCCACCTTGACGGGATAGGAACGGGCTAGACCTTCGTCGGGCGCGACCGCGCAGCCGCTGTTCAATTCGATGCACCAGTTGTGCAGCGGACAGGCGACCTTGTGATCGAAAACGATACCCTGCGACAACGGTCCGCCTTTGTGCGGGCAACGGTCGTCGAGGGCGAAGACATGATCGTCGCCGGCGCGAAACACCGCCACGTCGCCGTACAGCGTACGCACCACCCGTGCACCCAGGCGCGGGATGTCGTCCAACCTGCCCACTTCCAACCAATCGTCCATCGTCAACACCGTTGCTGCACTGCTCACATCACACCTTTCATTACTATTAACTCGTCATTACTATTAACTCGGCTGAGGAATATCTCCCACACCGATGACGGAGGGGACGTCACTATCGAAACTTAATCCGTCAGCCGGTCGGCGCTTGCCTACTTCGCCACCTGCTTGAGCGGCACAAACTCATGACGATCGACACCGTGCTCCGCGCGTTCGGCCCAAGGATCGACCTGCGCCTGTTGCTGCGATTCGAGAAAGCGACGATATAATTCCTTGCGGCCCGCCGCATCTTCCACCACACGCTGCTTAACATACGACAAACCGACACGCTCTATCCACGGCGCTGTACGCTCCAGATACTGCGCTTCTTCGCGGTAGACCTGCATGAAGGCGCCACAGTACTCCATCACTTCTTCTTCGGTCGTCACTTTGCAAAGCAAATCGGTGACGCGGACCTTGATACCGCCGTTGCCGCCGACGTGCAACTCGTAACCGGAATCGACGCACACCACGCCGTAATCCTTGATGGTCGCCTCGGCGCAGTTACGCGGACAACCGGACACCGCAATCTTAAACTTATGCGGCGTCCACGAACCCCAGGTCATTTTTTCGATCTTGATACCGAGGCCGGTGGAATCTTGCGTACCGAAACGGCACCACTCGGAACCGACGCAGGTCTTCACGGTGCGCAGCGATTTGCCGTAGGCGTGGCCCGACACGAAACCCGCCTTATTGAGATCGCCCCACATGCGCGGCAAATCTTCTTTTTTCACGCCCAATAAGTCGATGCGCTGACCGCCGGTGATTTTCACCGTCGGCACTTTATATTTGTCCGCCACCTCGGCGATGGCGCGTAACTCCGCCGGCGTGGTCACACCGCCCCAGATGCGCGGCACCACTGAATAGGTGCCGTCCTTCTGAATATTGGCGTGGGCACGCTCGTTGATGAAACGCGATTGATAGTCGTCTCGCACTTCGTTCGGCCAGGCGGCGATCAAATAGTAGTTCAGCGCCGGACGACATTTGGCGCAGCCGTCGGCGGAACGCCATTCGCAGAAATCCATCACCGCGCGGATACTGGTGAGATGTTGCTCGCTGATGACTTTGCGCACCTTCTCATGGCTATGGTCGGTGCAGCCGCACATGGATTTTTCTTTCGACGAGGCAGAATAATCACCCACCGTGTTGGCGAGCAGCTGTTCGACCAGGCCGGTGCAGGAACCGCAGGATGCGGAGGCTTTGGTATGGGCACGCACATCGTCGAGGGTGAACAAACCTTTTTCGGTGATGGCCTTGACGATGGTGCCCTTGCACACGCCGTTACAGCCGCAGATCTCGGCGCTGTCCGCCATCATCGCCACGGCGTTTTGACCACCATGGCCGGAATCGCCGAGATGGGCCTGGCCGAACAACAGACCGGCGCGGATGTCGGAAACGTCGGTGCCGTCGCGCATCAACTGGAAATACCAAGCGCCGTCGACGGTGTCGCCGTAGAGCACCGCGCCTTCGATCTTGTTGTCTTTGAGCACCAGTTTTTTGTAGACACCGTGACCGGGGTCTTTATAGACGATATCCTCGCAGCCTTCGCCGCCGATGTAGTTGCCGGCGGAGAACAGGTCGATGCCGGTTACTTTGAGTTTGGTCGAGGTCACCGATCCCTGATAACGGGAATATCCGAAACCGGCGAGGTGATTGGCGCAGACTTTGGCCTGTTCGAACAGCGGCGCCACCAAACCATACGACATGCCGCGATGCTGCACGCATTCGCCCACCGCGTAGACCCGTGGATCATAAGTCTGCATGGTGTCATTGACGATCACGCCGCGTTCGCAATGCAGGCCGATCTTTTTCGCCAAGTCGGCATTGGGACGGATACCCACCGCCATCACCACCAGATCGGCTGCGACTTCGCTGCCGTCTTTAAACCGCACGCCGCGCACGCGGTCTTCGCCGATGATGGCGGCGGTCTGCGCCCCCATTAAAAACTTCAAGCCGCGTTGTTCGAGCGAAAGCTTGAGCAGCGCCGCCGCAGGCTTGTCCAATTGCCTTTCCATCAAGGTATCGAGCAAGTGCACCACGATGACTTCCATGCCCTGCTTGAGCAAGCCGTTAGCCGCCTCGAGACCCAATAAACCCCCGCCGATCACAACCGCGCGACGATAGTGCTGACTGGCCGCCAGCATGGCGTTCACATCATGGATGTCACGGAAACTCACCACGCCCGGCAGATCGTTACCCGGCACGGGGATAATGAACGGATTGGAACCGGTGGCGAGCAGCAGGCGATCGTAAGGCGCCACGGTGCCGTCTTCGGCGATGACCTGACGCCGCGCGCGATTCACTTCCACAACCTTCTTGCCTGTGTATAAGGTGATCTGGTTATCGCGATACCATTGCTCATCGTTGAGTATGATGTCGTTGATGGTCTTCTCACCGGCCAGCACCGGCGACAATAAAATACGGTTGTAATTGCCGTAGGGCTCGGCGCCGAACACGGTTATTTCATAACGCTCAGGGGCCAACGTCAGCAGTTCCTCTAAGGTACGCACGCCGGCCATGCCGTTACCGATCAACACCAACTTCTCTTTCGACATCGTGTTCCCCATTCGCAAAAAATACCGGCATCTGCCCTAATGGAGCAACATGTATGCCAGCAAGTGGGGCAAGGTCCGCAAGCCGGCTAAGGTATTGATGGGTATTAGTGAGCCTATGTTAAACCAAGCCGATGCCTGCTGAGCATGCACCAACATCGCATCGTCGGACGCACCAAATGACCCCCGTCAAGCCGGGGCAGGCCCAACTTTGGTGCGCCTGTTTTAATGGCTATTTGTAGCCTGGACGTCACCCCGCGGCCTGTGGCATGGTGATGCGTTGGCCACTTCCTATCTTTAAAATGGAATATGAAACCGATTTACATCTTCCGTCACTTCGCCTGCGAAGGCCCAGGTTATTTCGCTGAATTCCTCGAACAGCGGCAGGTTCCCTACCGCATCGTCGCCATCGATCAGAGCGAACCCGTCCCGGCCAATGTCGATGCGATGAGCGGATTGGTGTTGATGGGCGGCCCCATGAGCGTGAACGATCCGCTACCGTGGATCGCCGAGGAGCTCAAGTTGATTCGACAAGCGCGGGAAGATCAACTGCCGGTGCTGGGTCACTGTCTTGGCGGACAATTGATCGCCAAGTCCCTCGGCGCACAGGTACGCGTCAACGCCGTGCCCGAGATCGGCTGGCATCCGGTGGAAAAGGCCGACACCCATTCAGCGTGGCTTACCGCTCTGCCGTCACGCTTCGACGTCTTTCATTGGCACGGTGAGACCTTCGACATCCCCGCCGGCGCCACCCATTTATTGCGCAGCGCCTGGTGCGAGAATCAGGCCTTCGTCCTCGACTCGCTGCTGGCTTTCCAGTGTCACGTGGAAATGACCGCGCCGATGGTGCGTGTATGGGCTGACCTCAATCGTGAAACCTTGGCGCAACCCAGCGCCAGCGTGCAGAGCCATGAGGCGATCGTCGCCGCGGTGGAACAACGCGTGAAAAATTTGCAGACCGTCGCCGAGGCGTTTTATCGATCCTGGCTGGCTCGGGTCCGCGAACGCGCGGCGGGCCAAGTTTGATTGCCGATCCGCGCGCCGCCAATAGCGCGCGACTCAGCCGACCGCGGCCAAGTCCTGCGGGGTATTGATGTTGACGAACGCCTGGGTTTCATCACTGAAATCCACCAACACATGACGACACTGCCGTAACCAACCTATCGCCGACCCGTCACTATCCGCAAGATAGGCGCTCAAGTCGGATTCGAGGCCGCGACTCAATAATACACAGAGGGGTTGCAGCCGTCCCGCGCCGAAGGCCACCGCGGCGTGGGCTTGTTCCGTCTCCAGAGCAGCGGCGAGACGTGCCACCAAATGAGGGGGTAGAAACGGTGTATCACAAGGCGCCACCATTAAATAAGGCGTCTTCACTTGCGCAAACCCGCTGGCAATGCCGGCCAGCGGCCCGGAAAAATCAGCGCGCTGATCGGCTACGACAGGCCGGCCCCAGCTCCGGTAGCGGGCGAGATGACGGTTGGCGCTGATCAACAGCGGTCCGACTTGCGGTGCCAGCGCCTCGATGACCTGCGCCACCAGCGGCCTGCCTTGGAACATCAGCAAGCCTTTGTCCGCGCCGTTCATACGCTGGCCGCGGCCGCCTGCGAGTATGAGGCCGGTGATATTATCGCGACGGATCATGCCGACTCTCAAACAAGGAGGTCACTCAGCTCACTCGCGTCGCAAGCGCGGCAACAGCTGCACGAAGTTGCAGGGCTTGTGACGGCTGTCCAATTGATCTTTGAGGATGGCGTCCCACGCCACTTGGCAAGCGTGGGTGGAACCGGGCACGCAGAATATGAAGGTGGCATTGGCGATGCCCGCCATCACCCGCGATTGCACGGTGGAGGAACCGATCTCTTGCTGTGAGGCGGCGCGGAATACCTCGCCGAAGCCGTCGATGATTTTATCCAATAATGGAGTGATCGCCTCCGGGGTGCGATCGCGGTCGGTCAAGCCGGTGCCGCCGGTGACGATCACCGCCTGCACCGCCGCATCGGCGATCCAACGCGAAACCAGGGCGCGAATCTGATAAAGATTGTCCGGCAGTATCACCTTCTCCGCCAGCCGATGGCCCGCGGCACGGAGCTGCTCGGCCAACAACCGCCCCGACGTGTCGGTGTGCTCGGTGCGGGTATCCGACACGGTGAGCACCGCAATATTGATAGGAATAAATTCAAGCGTTTCGCCGGCACTCGCCATGTCTGACCACCTCATTACACTGTGAAAACCACGCTCTCGCTACCGCACGCTACGCGGCACGGTCATTGTAGGATGTCCCGTGCCACACGGCTATATACCCGCGGATAACCGCAGCGAACGCGAACGAGGCCGGCCAGGGATACACTTGCGCCATGCGCCCTCAACATAAAACCATTTATGCCCCGAGCATGACGACAAAGCGTAACGGATGATAGGCGCACCACTCATCGTAAAATGGTGCGCATTGAAGCCTCAGAGCGGACTTGCAATATGTGCAGTGTGTCCATGTTGGTCACTGACCTTATAGACGATTTTGTGAATAACTCTCGTCGCGGTATTCTCTGCGCGATAGACATGTTCTCAGGAGTCACCACTCCCCAGCGCAGCAATGACACCTCCCTTGTCGGGTAAGTCTTGCCTAGCGCGCCGCCTGCTGAAACCCCGCAGCCTGGATTGAAGCCATCTTAAAGAAACTTCCGGTGTCACGTATATTGATTTGGTAACATCATAGGTGTTATTTTAATAATTATTATGTCACGACTTATCCGAGAAGGAGCATATATGGCATGCGATACCACCCAAAACTATCGCAACCTACGAGTTAAAGCAGCATTTGAGCGCATGGTTCAAAATATGCTGGAACGTAAAGAAGCGCGTCTAAATTGTCCCCACCAATGGACAGACCCCCAATTTAACCGGGGCGAGCGTCGACCAAGGAAGGTCGTTCTTTTTATGCTGGCACGCCGCCGGGAAGGCACAATAAAACTGCCGATGGCGAATTCTACCCGTCCTCGGAAAGATGGGAATTCTATGACTTCCAATTCACGTCGTCCCCACCGTGGCAGCCGATAGCAGTCGCACAACATGGCTCAATCAAACCAGCCGTCTGGCCTCAGCTTTTTGCCAATACGGAATGCACGATAACTTATCAAATAGTACCAAGAATGATAGAGTGGTCGTCTGCTGCGCTTTATTCAGAAAATGAGTACAGATTCAGCAAGATATTCACTCAAAAATACCACCAGCAAGGGAGGCAGCATGAACCGCAGAAATACCTATCTTATGGTTAAACAACTTCTCGGAGGAACACTAAGCTTAGGCTTGGCCCTGCAACCCGCGCTGGTCGGCGCCCACGAAGGCGAGCCGGATCAACCCGTCGGGCATGCGGCAAAAGTTCTGCAACTCTCCGGCGACAATCCCATTACCTTCGGCGCCGGTTTGACCATGGTAGGCCAGGGTATGAGCGGCAACAGCGATGATTCCGGTTTCACCTACTCGGCTGATCTGGCCTTTACCGGCGATTTCGGCCCCCGCGGCACGGCTTTCATCTACATCAACACCGCGCAAGGCACCGGCATCGACACCGGTGCGGCCACCGGTCCCAATGCCGACAATGAAACCGGCGACCTGAGCGCGGGAGGTTACAGTGAAACCCGCATCGCCGAGGCCTGGTATGAACTCCCGCTCAACCAGATGACCAACGTGCGTTTCGGCAAAATCGATCCCACCGGCATCTACGATGGGAATCTGGTCGCCAATGATGAAACCAGCCAGTTTCTCGCCGACACTTTCGTCAATAACGCCGCCATCGCCTTCCCCGGCTACACGGGCGGCATCAACCTCGCGGTCAACCCCAATGAAGCCTGGTCGATCAACGTCGGCATATTCGAATCCAGCGGCGATTTCGATGGCTCATTGAGCAACTCTTTTATCATCGGCGAAGTCGGGTTTGCCGGTGAACTCGCCGGCCGGCCGGGGCACTTGCGCCTTACCGGCTGGTCGGAAGACTCCACCAAGAATAAAGGCTACGCCCTCAGCGTCGATCAAACTGTCAACGACAGCATCACCCTGTTCGCCCGCTACGGCAACCAAGACGATGCGCAGAATTTCGACAACGCCTTTAGCCTCGGTGGACAACTGGTCCTGGGTGACAACACCGTCGGCGCCGCTTATTCGCTGCTCACCACCACCGACCTCGCCGGACCGGACGACGAATCGCAAATTGAACTCTATTACAACCATGCCGTGAATGAAAATCTGCACGTGACCCTGGACCTGCAATCGATCAGCAATCCGGGCTTCGACAGCAGTAACGATGACGTGTTTGTGTACGGTGCGCGCGGCCAAATCGATTTCTAGGCTTAAATCAACTTTGACTTAGATTATTTCAGCAAGGACTGTAATCATGAATAGAGTCGCTGCGGCAAAAGCGCTGTCCGGTCTTGTCGGCATGGCAATGGTAGGTAGCGCCAACGCGCATTTTCAAATGCTGATTCCCTCCAACGACATGGTAAGCAGCCCGGCCGAACGGAAGCTCAACCTTGACGTGAAATTCTGGCATCCCTTCGAAGGGCACGGTATGGACATGGAATCACCCGCCAAATTCGGCGTACGGCTGGGCGACGAAACCGTGGATTTGCGCAATAGCCTAAAGCCCGTCACTTACACTGATGTGGAAGGCAAGCCGCATAAGGGCTTCCAAACCAGCTACAGCCTGAAAAAGCCGGGGGATCACATTTTTTTCATCGAACCCAAGCCCTACTGGGAACCCTCGGAAGAAAGCTTCATCGTCCACTACACCAAAGTCATTGTTAACGGCTTGGGCCTGGAAGACAGTTGGGACACTGAACTCGGCCTCAAAACCGAAATCGTACCGCTCACCCGTCCGTATGGTCTGTATGCCGGCAATATCTTTCAGGGGATAGTGAAGGTTAATGGCAAACCCGTGCCCTTTACCGAGGTGGAAGTGGAGTACTACAACGAAGACGGCAAGCTCAAGGCGCCCGCGGCGCCTTTGATCACCCAAGCGATCAAGGCCGACGCCAACGGTGTCTTCACCTACGCCATGCCCAAAGCCGGTTGGTGGGGTTTCGCCGCGCTGAATCAAGATAAAAAGAAAATGAAACACGAGGGCAAAGACTACCCGGTGGAAATCGGCGCCTTGCTGTGGGTCAAGACCTACACTATGAAGTAGGCCGTACTACGCGACGGGGCGTTTAGAAACACCCTGTCGGCCAAACGCCCTAAACTAACCGTCCCACAGTTCTCTATACTAAACTAGCCTCAAGATAACCCGGCGGTGAACCGACAATCTGATCCACAAGCTTTGCAAGCGCCAATCCACAGGAGAATCACCATGATCAAACGCTGTTTGCTCGCCACATTCTGGAGTGCGGTCCTGCTCCTCGGCTGGTCGGGTTATGCCGCCGCCCATTCCAATCTGCATCATTCGGATCCGGCCGCGAATTCCACGGTCACCCCGCCGCCCGTGGTCCAACTTTGGTTCAACAAACCTTTAGAAGCGTCTTTCAGCAAAGTGAGCGTCGTCGACGGGCAAGGCCAGGCGGTGGATAAAGGCGATGGCGCGGTCAAAGGCGCTAACGCCAAACTGCTGGAAGTGAGCCTGCCTACCCTGGCGGCCGGCACGTATAAAGTCCTTTGGAGCATTGTGGCGACGGACGGCCACAAAGGCAAAGGTGAATACAGCTTCACCGTCAAGTAAAAGCCACCCGCGGTGATCGACGATCCCTTCACCGTCGTC
Organism: Gammaproteobacteria bacterium; assembly: GCA_023266095.1. GTDB lineage: Bacteria > Pseudomonadota > Gammaproteobacteria > DRLM01 > DRLM01 > CAKKSB01. Next base: position 12,807 of record JAHFRV010000027.1, read on the forward strand.
GTCATAGCGTGTGAGCTGCTCATCCTCTGCGTGGCCATGGGCGCCGTGGCCGGCGCATTGTGGATACTGCCGGCCGGCGGCAGCGCCGCATCGAAACAAGATGTGCTGCAGCTGCGTCACCGACTAGGCACGCTGTTGGGACCGTGCCTGATCGCCCTCACCTTCACCAGCCTCGCCGGCTTATTGCTGCGCACCGCGAGCATGAGCGAGCTGCCGGTGTGGAGTGTCTTTCCCGTGCTGGGTACCGTGCTCGTCAAAACCCATTTTGGACAACTGTGGTTATGGCGGGCCGCGGCACTGCTGGCGCTATGGATCCTCTGGGCGCTGCAAAGACGTCATCCGTCAGCGCGCAGTCTGTCAGCGGGCGGATTCATCGCCCTGGCCATCATCATCTTCACGCTCAGCGGTTCGGGACACCCCGGCGACGACGGCTTGTTGTCCCTCACCAATCTCGCCAACACCCTGCACATCATCGGGGCCTTTTTGTGGGGCGGCGGCATCATCGCGATGATGGTGATCATCCTGCCCGCCCTGCTGCGCAGCCGCGCGGCCGCACGTGAACTCATCGCGCTGACCAGCCTGCGCCTATCCACGTTGGCGAGTATCGCCCTGGCCCTGGTGCTGGTGCCGGGCCTTTACAACGCCTGGCTGTTGGTCGGCAGTTGGCGGGGACTGTGGGAAAACCTGTACGGGCAATTATTGCTGGCGAAGATCGCGCTGGCCGGCATTATGGCCGCCTTGGGCGCGTTCAATCGTTACGTGTATGTCCCCGCCATTCAGCGCCACGCCGGACTCCCCGAACCGCGCATACTACTGCCTCTACCGCGTTTCATGCATACCCATAACGATGCCGACTCTCCAACACACTTTCTCCGCAATCTCTATGTGGAAGCGGCACTGCTGATCGGGATACTCGCCTTGGCCGCCGCGCTCTCGCAACAAACACCGGCGGCTCACGCCGAGCATGAAATGGCCGAACATGCCGACCCCGCCTCGTTATCAGAATCACCAAACCGGCGGTGCGATCAATTAGCTTCCGTCGAGCAGCTCCACCCAATGCCGCACCTGCACCGCGGCGCCGCTTTGCAGATGCAGCTGACAACCGATATTGGCGGTGACGATGAAGTCGGGCACGCCGGCTTGCAGTGCGGTGAGTTTATTGGTGAGCAGTTGCCGGGAGAGTTCCGGCTGCAGGAGCGAATAAGTGCCGGCCGAGCCGCAGCACAGATGTCCATCGGCCACGGCCGTCAACTGATAGCCGCAGCGGCGCAACAAACCTTCGACCACGCCATTGACCTGTTGCCCATGCTGCAAAGTACATGGCGCATGAAACGCGACTTTGCGGCCGCGGCCATTGACGGCCAAGGTTTCCACTTCCTCCGCGGAGAGAATCTCGCCGAGGTCTTTGGTCAAGCCACTGATGTGCGCCGCCTTGACGGCATAGGCGGGATCGTCGTGCAGTAACGCACCGTAATCCTTCACCACCACGCCGCAACCGCTCGCGGTCATCACGATGGCCTCCGCGCCCGCCTCGATATGCGGCCACCAAGCGTCGATATTGCGGCGCATGAAATTGCGTGCCTCGTCGTGCGCCGAGAGATGATGACTGAGCGCGCCGCAACAGCCCGCGTCCTCGGCGCGGATCAGACTGACGCCGAGCCTGTCCAAGACCCGCGCCGCCACCGCGTTGGTGGCGGGTGCGGCGGCGGGTTGCACGCAGCCGTCGAGCACCAGCATCTTGCGCGGATGACGGACGACGGGCCACGCCGTCGCAGGCTGCACCGCCGGTATTTTTTTGCGCACCACGGCCGGCAACAACGGCCGCAACGCGCGGCCGATACGCAGCAGCACGGCGAAGCGCCGTGGATACGGAATCAGCGCACGCAACACGCCTCGCTGCATGCGTTCAGCCAAAGAGCGCGGCACTTTTTCCTCCACCACCGCCCGGCCGATATCCACCAGCCGGCCGTAACGCACCCCCGACGGACAAGTGGTTTCACAGGAACGGCAGGTGAGACAGCGGTCGAGATGCAGCTGGGTCTTCGCGGTGACCGGGCCGCCCTCCAACACCTGTTTGATGAGATAAATGCGGCCGCGCGGACCGTCGAGCTCATCGCCGAGCAATTGATAGGTGGGACAAGTGGCGGTGCAAAAACCGCAGTGCACGCAAGAGCGCAGGATGGCATCCGCCTCCCGACCTTCGGGCGTGTCTTTCAGCGCATCGCTGAGTGAAGTCTGCATGATGTCCGCCTTATAACGCCGCCGCTACCAATGACTCGTGCTCACAACTCCGCATACATCCGCCCGCGATTGAATATCCCCTTGGGGTCGAAAGCCTGTTTCACCCGTTGCTGCACAACCAACAGCGCAGGGGACAAGGGATGGAAAGGTTCATTACTCGCATCGCCGCGCCACACTGAGGCATGACCGCCGGCCTGCTCAGCGAGCTTGCGCACCGTGGCGGCGTCAGCCGCGGTGTTCAACCAGCGCAGCGCAGCGCCCCACTCCAACAGACAATCACCGGCCAGCGCCAGCGACGGCGTAGCGGGCGGCACCGACACACGCCACAGGACGGTAGCCTCCGCGAAAAACCGATGGCGCTGCTCGCGCACCCGCGCCCAGAAGTCCGCCGCGTCATCGACGATCTCGCCGCCGAGTTGCCGGTGCGCACTCGCCACCGCAGACGCGGCACCGGACAGGCGCACGTACAACACGCCATCGACGAAACAGGTGGCGGACACCGGCAACGGCCGTCCCGCCCACTGATTCATCTGCGCAATCGCCGCCGTAGCAGTGGAGACCTGCGCGAGCGTCAACTCATGACTCGGCCGCGGCAACACCTTGAGGCTCACCTCCAACATCACACCCAGCGTCCCCATCGCCCCGCTCATCAGCCGCGACACGTCATAACCGGCGACGTTCTTCATCACCTCGCCGCCGAAATGCAGCACCTCGCCACGGCCGTTGATGAGCGTCGTACCCAATACGAAATCGCGCGCCGCACCCGCATAGGCGCGGCGCGGCCCCGATAAACCACAGGCGATGGTACCGCCGAGCGTCGCACCGCCGCCGAAATGCGGGGGTTCGAAGGCGAGAATCTGCTGGTGTTCATCCAAAACCGCCTCGATCTCACTCAGCGGCGTACCCGCGCGCGCCGTGATCACCAGCTCGGTAGGTTGATAATGGACGATACCGCGATGCGTCGTGATATCGAGCGGCTCACCTTTCGTCGACCGGCCGAGAAATGTCTTCGTCCCGCCACCGACGATACAGAGCGGCGCCGCACGCGCGAAGGCATCGCCCACCTGCGCTTGAAGTTGTTGCGTCTGATCAGCAAGCATGCGGACAAACCGATCGTTCGCGAATTCCCCGTAAACGGAGGCAGGCGTCATCAAGCGGATGAGGCATGCAGCATGAGCTTACGATCCAGCATCGCCGTAGACGAAACCGAGCACCGCCGGCCAGCAGAGACCAGGCCCGCAGGGGTACGGCAGAGATACCGCACGTTTTCCGGCAAACCAGTGACGTCCAGTCGGAAAACGCCTCTCCTGATGGTGGAGCGCAGGGGACCCGCAGGGCGAGTCTCCGGGCGGCCTTGCTTTTGATTGCTTCTCTTTGACCGCGCAAAGAAAAGTAACTCGCCCGCGGTGCGAGAACCGCATTCAAAAAAACATCTGCACACATCACTGCCATCAAAACCGCTCCAACTCGGGAAACGGCAGCTGTCCGCGATGCACATGCATCGCCCCGAACTCCGCGCAGCGACGCAGCGTCGGCACCGCCTTGCCTGGATTCAACAGACCCGCCGGATCGAACGCCGCCTTGAGCGCGTGAAACTGCTGTAACTCCGCCGGCGCGAACTGAACGCACATCTGATCGATCTTCTCCATGCCGACCCCGTGCTCACCGGTGATGGTGCCGCCCACCGCCACGCAGAGTTCGAGGATCTTGCCGCCGAATTCCTCGGTGCGTTTCAATTCGCCGGGCTGGTTGGCGTCGTACAAAATCAGCGGATGAAGATTGCCGTCGCCGGCATGAAACACGTTGGCGACCGGCAGCGCGTATTCGCGGGACAACTCGCCGATACGCTGCAACACGGCCGGCAAGTGCCGGCGCGGAATGGTGCCGTCCATGCAATAGTAGTCCGGCGCCAAGCGCCCGACCGCGGGAAACGCCGCCTTGCGGCCCTTCCACAACATCATGCGTTCGTGTTCGTCGCGTGCCGTACGCACTTCGACCGCACCGCATGATTGCAGGATGTCGTGTATCCGCAAGATGTGCTCCGACACCTCTTCGTTGGTACCGTCCACCTCGCAGAGCAGTATCGCCTCGGCATCGAGCGGATACCCCGCGTGCACGAAATCTTCGGCGGCTTTGATCGCGAGCCGGTCCATCATTTCGAGGCCGGCGGGAATGATGCCCGCGGCGATGATCTCGCCCACCGCCGCGCCGGCCTTCACCACATCGTCGAAAGCCGCAAGCACCACTTGCGCGCGTTCGGGTAGCGGCAGCAGCTTCACCGTGACTTCGATGATAACACCGAGCATACCCTCCGAGCCGTGAAACAACGCCAGTAAATCGTAACCCGGTGCGTCCAACGCCTCGCTGCCGAGCGTAAGCAGCTCGCCCTCGGCGGTGAGGATTTTGAGTTTGAGCACGTTGTGCACGGTGAGTCCGTATTTCAGGCAATGCACGCCGCCCGAGTTCTCGGCGACATTGCCGCCGATGGTGCAGGCGATCTGCGACGAAGGATCGGGCGCGTAATAAAGTCCGTGCGGCGCCACCGCCTGCGAGATGGCGAGATTACGCACGCCGGGCTGCACCCGCGCCGTGCGGTTCATGACATCGATGGCGAGTATGGAGTTGAATTTGGCGAGACTCAGCAACACGCCGTGTTCATGCGGCAGCGCGCCGCCGGAAAGGCCGGTGCCGGCACCGCGCGCCACCACGGGCACGTGGCGGTCATGACACAGCCGCATCACCGCCTGCACCTGTTCGATGGTACTGGGCAACACCACCAGCCACGGTAAACGGCGATAGGCGGACAGACCGTCGCACTCGTAGGGGCGCAGGTCCTCTTCTTCCCACAGTACGGCCTCATTCGGCAGGAGTGCGCGCAGCGCCGCCAGCAGTGCGTCTTTGTCGGCGCTGCCGGCGTTCTCTACCATAGGCTGTTCAAACAGGCTCATCTATCCGCACACCTTGAGTTGGCGTTGGGCGCATTATGCATCAGCCGCGACATCGGCGCAGCGCTCGGCAGGACCGCAGCGGTCGGGGCGCGACGATTCACCGCAGCGGCCGCAGCCGCCGCAACACCGTGGCCAGCGCACGCTCGTCGCCGACGTTGCCCGGAAAAATCACCACCGGCATATCGGGAAAACGCGGATGGTCCGCCGGACAGCGCACCACCGAACAGCCCGCCAATATCTGACCCAATACCCGTGCGCTGCGCAGAGCGAGGCCGCTGCTCAGCACGTCGTTGGAAGTAATGCCGCCCTTGCTGATGAGAAAGCCGAGATCGGCCGGCAGATTGCGCACCACCTCCATCAAAAAGGCCGAGACCTGTTCGCCGAAGGCGAGACGGCTCTCGGTATCGGGGAAAGTGAGTTCGGTACGGCTGGTGAAAATCACCGTAGTTTTCTCCGCGCGATGGGCCCGCGCGGTCTCTTGTTCGATGTCATGCAGCAGGTTGGCGCCGCCAGTCGTGATGCGCGCCACATCCACTTCGATGGGCACCACATCCGGCTCCTTCAGCAGTTGTTCGAGTTGCAGCGTGCTCTTGCGCACATGCGAGCCAACCACGACCGCGCCCGCGCGACCGCCGCGCACGTAATTGGCCATCGCCTCGGCCGCCACCGCTTGCGGCGGCAAGGCCGCGAGCGCGGTGAGTAGGCTGGCGGCACTGCGGAACAAAAAGCGCTTGCCCTCTGCTGCGGCGCGTTTGACCTCGGCGGCGAAGTGATCGAGGTCGCTCTGGCGTTCGCTATCGACCACGCAGCAGCGGTTGCCCTGTAATTGCAGGAGACGCGGCAGCACATCGCCGCGCACTTCATCCAGCAAAAAGCGCTCGACCTCGCCCGCGACGATACGGCCTTGGGTCTTCTCTTCCACATAGGCCGGAAGATAACTGGTGGAATAACCGAACACCGAATCGCGGGCAAACTCGGTCTCATGCGTCGGCACCGGTCGGCCGTCGACGATCAGATAATGAACGCTGTCGCGGGTGTAGCGCCCGCCCTCGAAAAACGCCGGCACCAAAAAATGGGCGTCGAAGGGACCCAGCTCCTCGGCGATGACATCGGTCTCGACCGGATAGTGGCCGCGCAAGGTCGAATCGGAACGGCTCACCAGTAGCGGATTTATCGGGCTGCCCTCATCCCGTAAGGCAGCGAGCGCGGTCTTGAGATGGCGGCAGACCTCGCGTGTCACCGCCGCCGCACGCCGTGCATCCATGCCGCGGGTATTGGTGAGCAGGAAAAACAGCGGCGCGGCGTCGAGCAGCGCGGCGCGCAGGGTCTCGACGTCCCAGCGCGTCAGCAGCAGACAGCCGTGCACGGTCTGCGAGCCGGTGGGGTCGTCGTCGAGCACGATGATCTTGGTCTGTTCGTTCATGGGTTACCTGTGATGATGATGATCGCCACTACTCAGATGTCATTCATCGATACGATAAAAATCTATTCTCTCTCCCGCCAGCGAGGAGGGATACATCTCACATCCACCTTCCGTATTCCCTCCCCTTTGAGGGGGAAGGCGTTACAGGCGGCGGTTATTTCAGTGGCCGTCAACTACGCCCCATCAAGCCCTGCACCCGCGCCAGCATGCCCTCGGCGGTGATACCGTTGAAGGCCATGATCTCGGTGGGCGTGGCCGTGGTCTCGCCGCGTTGCCAGCACACCACGTCACGGCGCGGCGCGCGCGTGCGCAGCAACACCGGCTCGAGCGATGCGCTGGGACCACCGCTCACCGCCAACAGCGCGTCGCCGTCGAACAGGGCGTTGAAGTGAACGTCGTCCATGAATTGATGATCGGGCTCGGACACCGTGCTCCAGGCGACGTCAGTAGGACGATACAAACGACGCGGATTCACTACCGCGACGATGCGCACACTATAACCGGCCTGCTCCAATTGGGTCTTGGCCTCGAACACCGGTAGCAGCACCATGTCGCCGGTCACGGCCAGCACCACCGTACCGCGCGTGCCGCCGGTGCTTTCGTAGAGCGTGACGGCGCCGCACTCGACAGCCTCTTGTCCCTGCACGAGCGTGGTGTACACCGGCAGCGGACTCTTGGAGGCGATGATGACCACACCTTTGTTGTAGCTGTTGGTGCCCCATTCAAACGCGGCCTGAATCATATTCGCGTCGACCGGGAACAGCGGATAGACGTTGCCGTTGCGCATCATCGCCGCGAAATAGTTTTCGATCTCCGGGCGCTGATGAGTCCAACCGTTGCGACCCTGCTCCAACGCGCCGGCGGTGAACATGCAGACAATGGACGGCGTCTTGCGGCGCAGCTCGGCCATGGCCTGCGTCACGGTCTGGATGATGGGCCAGCCGTTGATTGCGAAGCTCTCGTACGACAGCCACAAGGCGCGCGAACCGAACAGCGCGAGACCCGCGGCGAGACCGGCGCAGGCATCTTCGTTGAGCGGCTCGTAAACCTGACCGGTGGGCGTCTGGTTGTAGAGTTCGTCCGCCGTCGGATGGCGTATCTTGAGCGCGTCGTTGATGTTTTTCATACCCGAGGCCTCATTGCCGTCGGCGTTGGTGACGAGGTAGCGCGGATCGCGCTTGCCCACTTCGGCCACCAGCACGCCCATCGCGGTCGAGGGCACGGCCTTGTCGCCGAGCGCATAGTCGGTCGCCGGCAGCTTGCCGAGCGGCGCGAGTTCCAATACTTTTTCCGTCACCGAAGTCTTGACCGCGGGACCGCCGCCGGCGCGGCGGAAATTGTCACGCACGATACTCCAGGCCTGCGGCGGCATGGCGCGGCGTTGCAGACCCTCGATGATGTGTTGCTTGTCGAGGGTGTCGGCCGGATAAAGGTTGTGCGACTTGGCACCCAATGCATGCACGCCCGCGCCCTTGAGCTGCTTGACGATGAAACAGGTGAGCGTGCCGCTGAGCGCCGATTTCGCGGCGCGGTCCATGCCCTGCAGCACGGCCGCCGTGAAGGCCAGACGTTGTTGCAGTGAGAAGCGCGTGCTGTCGACATAGGCGCCCTGCTGGCCGCTGTCGTCGAAAGTTTTGGCGTCAACCAATACCACCTCCTTGAAACCATGGCCGCGCCAGTAGGCGATCATCTCGTCGTCGCGCATGGTCGAGACCATGGAGTGATGTTCCTGGCTGTAACCGTTCCAGATCAGCGTCGGCAGGAAATTGGTGACCCGCGGATAAGCGGTATTGAAGTGCATCATCGCCGACAAAATATAGGGCTCGCCCATGCCGCCGTCGCCGAGCGTGAACGGAAACAAGGTGCCGGGATGCAACAGCGCGCCGGCCATCGCGAAGTGCTGACCCTGTCCCAAGGGACCGGCAGGCGCGAGGATGCCCGGAATCGCGCCCGAAAGATGACCGAGCAAACCATGCTTCTCGCGGAAGCGCTCGCGCAACTGCTGCACGGTGTGGATGCCCATCGCCTCCAATGAGGTATCGAGGAACATCGCACTGTAGAAACCGGGCGCGTGATGGCCGACCTCGGTGACGATATTGGTGTGGCCGAGCATGACCAACGAGGCATAGGCCTCGGCGCTGCTGGCGAAACCGCCCGGATGACCCGAGGCTTTGGCACCGCAGACCTGCAGGGTGAGATAACGCAGTGCATCGGCGCCGAGCAAGGTCTGATAGACGGCGCGCGCATCGGCGGGGTCGGCGACCGCGGTCGCGTCCTCGCCGATCACGGCCTTAGCGGCGTGCTCGGCATAATCCGCCCAGGTTGCGCCGAAATACTGGATACCCGCGCAAAACTCGGGGGCAGCGGTGGTGGCTGGAATCTCGCTAATGGCGCGGCTCATGACTACATCTCCTCGGAAATCGCTCTTACCCCGGGCTGGGGTAGACACACCATACCCGGCCGCCGCCAATATCACAATACAGAATTGTTTTCATAATGCGAAAAATGCATTATGCTACCAGCCCATGAACACCAAAACGTCCTCAGGTATACAAGTCATAGACCGCGCCGCGCAGTTGCTGGAGGCCATCGCCGCCGCCGGCGGGCCGATTTCCCTCAAATACCTGTCGGCGGACACCGGTCTGCACCCCTCCACCACGTTCCGGATCCTGGCGGCTTTGCAGCAGCATGAGCTGGTGGAAAAAACCCCCGACGGCAATTACGCCCTGGGCCGCGGCCTCGCCCGCCTCGCGCAAAGGCTGCCCGCCCGCCCTGACCTGCGGGAACTGGCCAAACCGATCATGAATGAACTGCGCGACCGCACCGGTGAAACCGTGAACCTCACCGTGCGCGAAGGCGACGAAGTGGTATACGTGGAGCGGGTGTTACCCAATCGCATGATGCGGGTCGAACAAGTCATCGGCAGTCGCGCGCCGCTCCACGTCACCGCCGTGGGCAAACTCCTGCTCGGTGAAGACAGCGAAGAGGCCTGCCGTGACTACGCCCGCCGCACCGGTCTGCCTAAATACACCGCCAATACCCTGGTCAGCCAGAAGAGCTTGCTGGCTGATATCAAACAGTGCGTAACGCGGGGCTATGCCCTGGATAATGAAGAGGCGGAGCTCGGTGTGGGGTGCGTCGGCGTGCTGGTGCGCGACAGCCGGGGCGAAGCGGTCGCCGGCTTATCCATTTCCGCGCCCCGGGAACGTTTAAAAGAAGACTGGATACCCTTGTTGCAGACCGCCGGCAAACAGCTGTCCCGCCGCCTCGGTTAGCCAGCCCAAGCGATCCGGCCTCGGGCAGCAGATACGATGCAGACAGCCGGCTGGAAGGGCCTCGTTTAAATTTTCCATTAACACAGCGTGATTTTTATTATAATCGCGAGCTCATCGAAATCATGGGCGGCGCCATCACGGCGCGGCCCCGACCCGACTGATCTCAAGCCCGGAATTCGATACACCATGTCATACCAACCGCAGCCCGTGTCCCCAGCCCTCTCCGTTGTGGACATTCAGTCCCTCAACGAAAAATACGCGCCGCTCAACTTCGAAGCCCGGATTCGCGCCCTCTATGAGGATTTCGATCCCGCACAGGTGATGGTGACCTCCTCCTTCGCCGCCACCTCGGCCTATTTTCTGCACATCATCGCGCGCATCCGTCCGGAGCAGACCGTCTTTTTCATCAACACCGGTTATCATTTTCCGGAAACCCTCGCTTATAAAGACGCACTGATCGAGCAGTATCACCTCAAGGTCATCGACGTCACGCCGGAAGACTGGAAACACGCGTTCACCGCCAAGGAAAAGACCTACTCGACCGACCCCGACTTCTGTTGCTCGATAAACAAAGTGGAACCGCTGGAAGAGGTGAAAAAGAATTTCAAGATTTGGGTTTCCAGCCTGATGCGCTGGCAGACCGAACACCGCGCCGGCCTCAATGTGTTCGAGGAGCGCGGCGGCACCATCAAGTTTTATCCCATGATCGACGTCGGCAAAGCGGAACGGGACGCCTACATCCGCGACCACCAGCTACCCCTCCACCCGCTGGTGGCCCACGGTTACTCCTCCATCGGTTGCTCTCACTGCACCAAACCGGGCGACGACCGCGGCGGTCGTTGGGTGGACACCGCCAAAACCGAATGCGGTCTCCATCTTTGACCTCAGTGGGCCGGCCGCCAAGGCTGGGCCGTGTCGCGCATTGCATTTCACTTTGCCCCACCCCGTTCCCACCTTAAGCAGGGGGCGGAAACGTACAAGAAACATCGTCTTGATAAGCAAGTTATGAGTGACGTATGCTGACCCCTCAATCCACCATGCTGGTTTAACCTTGTCTGTTCAGTACCGCGTTTTTATCGTTGCCTTCGCTCTGATCCTGACCGCATGTTCCGGGATGGTGACCCATCGCCTCGGCGCCAGCCTCGGCAACGCAATAATCAATCAGGACGACCCCGCCACGGTCCGCGACGGCGCCCCGGCCTATCTGCTGCTGGTGGATGGACTGATCGCCGACCAGCCCGACGACCGCGACTTATTGATCGCGGCCGCGCAACTCTATAGCTCCTACGCCATGGTGTTTGTCGAAGACCCGCCGCGGGCGCGGGTGATGACCACCAAAGCCCGCGGCTATGCGCGACGCGCCTTCTGCGCCGCGCAGCCGCGACTTTGCGAACTGGATAGCGGCCCGCAGCCCCCCTTCGCCGCCGAACTGCAAGACATCACGCCATCACAGCTGCCGGCCTTATACGCCTACGCTACCAGTTGGGCCGCCTGGATCAAGGCGCGCGGCGGCGAACCGCTGGCTTTGGCCGATGTACCCAAGGTCGAGGCCATGTTGACGCGCGTAGTGGAACTGGATGAGGTTTTTGCGCGCGGCGAGGCGCAACTTTATCTAGGCGTATTGCGCAGCCAAATTCCGCCGGCCCTGGGCGGCCACCCAGAACTCGGCCAGACCCATTTTGAAAAGGCCATTGCCGTTTCCGAGGGGCGCAATCTGTTCGCCAAGCTAGAATACGCGCGCAATTACGCGCGACTGGTCTTCGACCGCGAACTGCACGACCGTTTGCTGCATGAAGTCTTGACCGCCGATCCCGTCGCGCCGGGGTACACCCTCGGCAATGTGCTGGCGCAACAACAGGCACAAGTACTGCTGGAAAGCTCCGCCGATTATTTTGGAGAATAAAAAATGTTGAAAAGGATTTTCACCGCTACGCTGTTCCTGGTCTTCCTCAGCCAACCCAGCGGGGCGGCAACCACTTTAAAAATCGCCACCATCGCCCCCGACGGCACCAGCTGGATGCAGGCCTTGCGCAAAGGCGGCGACGATATCGCCAAACGCACCGAAGGCCGGGTGAAATTACGGTTCTTTCCCGGCGGGGTGATGGGCAACGATAAAAGCGTGCTGCGCAAGATCCGCATCGGCCAATTGCACGGCGGGGTGATCGTCAGCGGCGGCCTCACCGAGGTCTATCCCGATATCGCGCTGTACAATATTCCCTTCCTGTTCCGTTCCTATCAGGAAGTCGATTACGTGCGCGAACGCATGGACGCGCAGTTGTTAAAAGGCCTGGCGGAGCGCGGCTTCATCAGCTTCGGTTTCAGCGAAGGCGGCTTCGCCTATCTGATGTCCAATCAACCGGTGCGCAGCCTCGACGATTTGAAGGGCAAAAAGGTCTGGGTGCCGGATGATGACCGCATCAGCCGCATCGCCATCGAATCGCTAGGCGTCACACCCATCCCCTTACCCCTCACTGACGTCTTGCCCAGTCTGCAGACCGGACTCATCGACACCATCGCCGGCTCGGCGATCGGCGTGGTCGCCCTGCAATGGCAGCCGCAGGTGAAGTACCTGGTGGACGAGCCGCTGGTCTATCTCTACGCCACCATGGCGATCGACCGCAAAGCCTTCGAGGCCATCAGTGCCGCCGATCAAGCCATCGTGCAAGAGGTCATGGGCGGCGTGTTCCGCAAACTCAATAAGCAAAACCGCAGTGACGACGCCAGCGCCCATCAAGCCCTGAAAGCACAGGGTATAAAATACGTGACACCCACGCCGGAGTCCCTGCAAAACGAGACGAAGATCCGCGCCGAAGTGGAACGTCGCCTGTTGCAACAGCACATCCTCTCCCCCGAACTGATGGAGAGCTTGAAGACGCATCTCAACAAGCAGCGGCAGACGGCCGCGCCCTGAGTCGGCACCGTCACCCCTCATGACCGGCACTCATACCTCCAGCGGCTGGTTACAACGCGGTAAAAAAATCATCACCCGGATCGAAGACGGCGTGTTGGCCGGTCTGCTGGTGGTGATGATAGTCATGGCGACCGCGCAGATCGTGCTGCGCAATGTCTGGGACAGCGGCCTGGTGTGGGGCGACCCGCTCACCAAGGTCCTGGTGTTGTGGATCGGTCTGCTGGGGGCGATGGTCGCCAGCCGCCAGAACAACCATATTCATATCGACGTGTTGTCGCGTTTCCTGCCGGCCCGCGCCAAGGCGGCGAGCGAAGCGCTCAATTCCCTGTTCGCTGCCGCGGTCTGCGGCGTGGTCGCCTATCACGCCGTGCGCCTGGTACTGCTCGACAAAGACGCGGCGACCGTCGCCTTCGGCGCCGTGCCGACCTGGGTATGCGAATTGATCATCCCCTTCGGTTTCGGCGTGATCGGTTTACGTTACGCCTTACTGGCGCTGAGCGATGCCATTAGCTTGATGGGCGCTAAAAAATCATGACCATCGCCGCCGGTCTGATCCTCGTCCTGCTCGCCCTACTCGGGGCGCCGCTGTTCGCGGTGATCGCCGGCGGGGCGCTGCTGGCGTTTTATCAGGCCGACACCGATCTCGCGGTGATCGCCGCGGAATTCTACCGGCTCGCCGAAATGCCCATGCTGGTCGCCATTCCGCTGTTCACCTTCGCCGGCTATTTGTTGAGCGAAAGCCAGGCGCCGGCGCGCCTGGTGAAACTCAGCCAGGCGCTGCTGGGTTGGCTACCCGGCGGCCTCGCCGTGGTATCGCTCATTACCTGCGCGTTTTTCACCGCCTTCACCGGCGCCTCGGGCGTCACCATCGTTGCGCTCGGCGCCTTGCTGTTTCCGGCGCTGGTGCAAGCCGGTTACCCCGAGCGTTTCAGTCTCGGACTCATTACCACCTCGGGCAGCCTCGGCATGTTGTTCGCGCCGGCGGTACCGCTGATCCTCTATGCGGTGATCGCGCAACAACTCAACGTCGGCCGCAGCTTCACCATCGATGAGATGTTCATCGCCGGACTCTTGCCGGGCCTGCTCATGTTAAGCCTGCTCGCCGCCTGGAGTTTGTGGACCAACCGTCACCTGCCGCGCCACCCCGTATCCTGGCGCGAGACCGGCGCCGCGCTCTACGCCGCGCGCTGGGAACTGCCGTTGCCGCTCATCGTGATGGGCGGCATCTACAGCGGTTATTTCGCCGTGTCGGAAGCGGCGGCGGTCACCGCGCTTTATGTACTGATCGTGGAAGTGGTGTTGTACCGTGAGATCACGCTGCGGCAACTGCCGCGCATCATGCGCGACGCCATGGTGCTGGTCGGCGCCCTGCTGATCATCCTCGGCGTCTCGCTGGCGCTCACCAATTATTTTATCGACGCCGACATACCGGCGCGGATCTTCGCCACGGTGAATCGCTATGTGAGCGATCCCCTGACCTTTCTGCTGCTGTTGAATCTGCTGCTGCTGGGATTGGGCATCCTGCACGACATTTCGGCGCTGGTGATCGTCGTGCCTTTGCTGTTGCCGGTGGCGGTGGCCTACGGCATCGACCCCGTGCACTTCGGCATCATTTTCATCGCCAATATGCAAATCGGTTATTTCTTCCCGCCGCTGGGACTCAATTTGTTCATCGCCAGCTACCGCTTCAAAAAACCGGTGATGGAACTGGTCCGCGCCACCTTGCCGTTCCTGGTGATCCTGCTCGGCAGCGTACTCATCATCACCTATTGGCCGGCCTTGTCACTGGCACTGACCAGTAAAGGGTCTTGATTGATCTCCTGCTTCCCTCTCCCGCGATGACGGCGCTGAAGTGGAAAAGATCAACAAATCGACTGGCTTGCTTCAACCCTCTCTTCTCCAACTCGCTCTCGCCAACGGAGCGGGCACATTAAAAAAAGACGGATTTTCAAGTCCAAATCTTCTTTAACAAATGACAATTACCCCGCCGTCTCGGACCAGCACTGATGCTGAAAAAGAAACTTGAGCGCGGCAGTAGGATGCTGACGTAACCGGCATCATCAACCAGCTCTACCCGTTTAATCGGCCGCGGCAGCTGGCTATTGCGGGAAGACTTCCTATACTTTTTATTCACATCATTTAAAAGCCAGCACCGCGGGGATAGAGCTTGAGCCTTGCCGGAAACTGACCTTATACGGATCGCAAAACGAGACGCGGCCAGGACAGGGTTCATATAAACGAAGTTCAGCCAAGAAAAGGTGACGCAGATGACAGGCACTGGGTTTAGGCGAGTTTATTATTGGGGGAGGCTCGCCAGTCTCTGGCTATTCAACATCAGCGTGTTTGCGTGCATGTCCTACGCGCAGGCGGCTCAGTTCCCTCCAGGCTCCTATAACCCGGGCATCGTCCTGGTGAGTTTCAAACCGGAGGTGCCGAAGAGTGTGATTAACGCAACCGTGTCTGGATACGGCACCGCGGTACGGCATTTAGCCAACTACATCAACGAAGACAGTAACGATAACGGTGTCTTGGATCCTGGTGAAGACGGTAACGGCAATAATACCTTGGACAAGGTGGAGATCTACGTGTTGGAGATCACCACCACCGACCCGGAGGAAATGGTCCTGGGGCGTTTCACGACGGATCCGCAGGTGGCCTTTGCATCGCTGGACTTCATCGATGTACCCAGAAATCATCTGCGCGAACCCAATGACCCACTGTATCGGCCCTGGCAGTGGGCCTTGAGTAATACCGGGCAACTGATTCCCCGGGTGGCGCCCCAGCGCCCCGGCCTGATCAACGCCGATATCGATGCCCGCCAGGGCTGGGAGCTGAGTACGGGCAGTCGCAAGGTCGTGGTCGCGGTCATCGACTCGGGGGTGGACACGGCCCACCCCGATCTCGCCGCCAATATCTTCGCCAACGGCGCCGAAACCGGGGGAGTCGCCGGCATCGATGAGGATGGTTGTGGCATCGTTGACGACCTTAACGGAGCCGCCTTTGGTAGTGACTTGGATTTGCCACCTCTCGGAAATTTCCCTGGGCCCGAAGACGTCGACAATAACCACAATGGCGTATTCAATCCCGTGGTGGCTACGGCGGACCCCCGCCCGGCGGATGTGGATATCGCACCGCTCAATGATATCGACAAGCCGCGATTGCAGGGGGCCGGTAACGCGCCGGGCCCCGAAGACATCGACCGTAACGGCAACGGCACCTTGGATCCGCCCCTGTGGCCCGGGGTGGAGGACATCGATTTTAATGAGGACGGTCTGTTCAATACGGGAGGTTCGTCCCATGGCACTCACGTTGCCGGGATCATAGGCGCCGTGGGCAACAACGGGATCGGCGTCACCGGTGTCAATTGGCAGGTGACGCTCCTGCCGATCCGCGCCAACTCGATGGCCGGACTGGCCTCCGCCGGCGCCTATCTCGCCTGCCTTAAAAAACGATCGGGACGCAATATCCGCGTCGTGAACTACAGCGCCGGGATGTCACCCCGTGACCTCAGCGGCACCGCCTTTCAAATCTGGAATGAATTGAACACAGAGAACCGCGTATGGTCCGTGATACTCGCCGGCTTGCAGGCGGCGGATGTCCTGTTCGTGACCGCCGCCGGCTACGACGGCGTCAATATGGATACCACGGCGCCGGAGGATCTGGACGGCGATGGGCGGCTCGATCCCGGCGAGGATCTGGATAACGATGGGCGTCTGGATGTTAATGAAGATGCCAATGGCAACGGCTTGCTCGATCCCGGCGAGGATATAGACGGCGATGGGCGGCTCGATCCCGACGAGGATCGGGACGGCGACGGACGCCTGGACATCGCCGAAGATATCAACGGCAACAATGTGCTCGATCCCGCGGGGGCGGATCATCTCGGCAATGGAGTTCTCGATGCCGGTGAGGACGCGAATGGCGATTCTGTACTCGACCCCGGTGAGGATCGGCCTGATGGCGTCAACGACCGTTATCTGGACATGCCCTGCGGGAATACCGCCCCCAATCTCATTTGCGTCGCCGCCTCGGATAATCGAGATAAGCCCGCAAGTTTCCGCCAAAATACCGGGGCCACCTCGGTGGACGTGTACGCCCCGGGGGTAGCCATCCTGTCCACTGTTATTCGCGGTGGTCCCGACATCCCCGCGAGCGACCGCGTGGATGCCGATTACGGCTTTATGAGTGGCACCTCCATGGCGACGCCACAGGTCGCCGGTGCGGCTGCCCACTGCCTCGCGGTATTTCCCAGCTTGAATACCCTGGCGCTGAAAGACAAGCTGCTCACGGAGGTCGATCCGCGTCCTGATCTGAATTCCGTGGTCTCCGGCAAAGCCAACAATGGCCGGATCGGCCTGTGCAAAAAAGACGATTTTGGCGATGCGCCGGATCCCCGCTATCCCTCGTTGGCGGTGATCAAGGCCAACGGCGCCCGCATCGGCGCGGCCAATGGCGCACGCCATGAGGAATTCGAAGAAGAGTGGTTAGAGCTCAACCATAACTTCGGGGCGCTGCGCGATCCCGGTGTCGATGGTGAAGACAATTCGCGCCAAGTGGATGTGGACTGGTATGACGATGGCGTCGTCCTGCATCCACCCTATGTTGCCGGGACGATCGGTCAAATCGATTTCGAAGTGAACGCCGAACATGCTCATCTGCCGGACGCCAGTGAAGCGGCCGGTCGCTACGATATCAACGATCCCAAAAAACGACTTTACGTGAATGTCTACTTCGACTGGAATCACGATGGAGATTGGGATGATGCCGGCGAGCACATCGTCACGCCTGGCTGCGCCGGCGCCACGTGGTACGGCGCCCCCGGTTCTCCTGATTGTTTAGGCAATCCTTGGCTGGCGCCCGCGAAAAACAAATTGGTTAACATATCATTCCAAGTACCGCCGTTGACGCCGACCGGGATCGCCTTTTCGCGCGTGAGGCTGGACTACGGTGAAAATGTCGGCATGCCGCCCGCCTTTCCTTTACCGGAGTCCGTCCCGGATCAGATCAGCTTCAGCGGCGGCAATCCCGACGGCGGCCGGCACGACCTGGGTCCCCTGCTGCAGTCACGGGGACTCGCCCAGTTTGGGGAGGTAGAGGATTACAAGTTCTTACAGGCTGCTTCCGCCGACATCTGTGATGTCGATAACAATGGGCAGATGGACCGCAACGATATTAGTGCGATATTCCTCGCACGCAACACCTTTGTTCCGGCGGGCGATCCTCGTGATGCGGACGGTGACGGCGTGATAACCGTCGGCGATGCGCGGATCTGTACTTCTGCATGCAGCAAGCCACAGTGTGCGCCCTGAATCCAAGAGAACCCCCTGAACAATGAATAGGACAGGAACGGCGATGAAACGATTAGCAACACTGATGTTATTGGCAGGTCTACTGGTATGTATTGGACAACGACAAGCATCGGCCATCTCCATAAGTCTGGAACCCGTCATTCCGACGGTGACGGCCGGCGACAGCCTGGATGTGGCTGTCGTTATCAGCGGTCTGTCCGCCGGTGGTCCACCCTCCATCGGCGGCTTCGATATCGAAGTCTCTTTTGATGACACCATCGTGACCCCGGTCGCGGTGGTTTTCGGCCCGTTCCTCGGTGATCCGTTATTGTTCGAGGCTTTCACCGATGCCGTGTTTTTGGCGGACATCGTCAAGCTGGCGGAGGTGTCCTTGTTGTCGCCCACAGGGCTGGATGCCTTACAACCGGGCAGCTTCGTCTTGGCCACCCTGTCCTTTGATGCCATAGCCACGGGCGCGCCCGCCTTGTCACTCAGCCAAGCGGCGGTGTTCGACGCCTTCGGTAACCCCATACCCGAACCTAATGCACTGTTGATCTTTAGTATCGGTCTGCTTGGGCTACAGCTGGCGCGGCGCAAAAGGCAGGTGAACCCAAGTGAGCGCGACCAAACTCAGCCCATAAGCATCACGCCGCCTCTTCCGGCCGGCGCTGACGCTGATAAAGGAACTTGAGCACCGCGGCGCGATGATGGTTGTAGGCGGCGTCATCGGCCAGCTCGACCCGTTTACGCGGACGCGGCAGTTTGATGTCGAGTATCTCGCCGATGGTGGCGGCCGGGCCGTTGGTCATCATGATGATGCGGTCGGAGAGCAGCACCGCCTCGTCCACATCGTGCGTCACCATCAGCACGGTGTTCTTGAGACGGCCATGGATTTCCATCACCGAGTCCTGCAAGCTGGCGCGGGTCAAGGCGTCGAGCGCACCGAAGGGCTCGTCCATCAGCAGCAGTTTGGGTTCCATGGCCAGCGCGCGGGCGATGCCCACCCGCTGCTTCATGCCGCCGGAAATCTCGGTGGGACGTTTGTTCAAGGCGTGTTCCATATGCACCAGCGCCAGATTCTCCCGCGTCCATTCATCGCGTTGCTGTTTATTCTTGGTCGCGCCGAACACCTTGTCGACGCCCAGCCGCACGTTTTCATACACCGTCAGCCACGGCAGCAGCGAATGATTTTGAAACACCATCGCCCGCTCCGGACCCGGTCCGGCGATCTCTCTCCCCGCGCACAACATGGCGCCGCTGCTCGGCAAAATCAGCCCTGCGACCAGATTGAGCAGGGTGGATTTGCCGCAGCCCGAGTGGCCGATGATGGAGACGAATTCCCCTTGCTCGACCGACAGGTTGATATCGCGCAGGGCATGAAAGCGTCCGCGCTTGGTGTCGAAGATCATTTCCACCTTTTCCAGTTGCAGATATTTCACAGTGAGGTCCTCTATAATTTAAATTATCAAAGCGAACCGCTGACCTGGTTGCAAGCATCGGTCCCTGCTCGATCATTCGTAATTAAAACGGCGCGCCATCAGCAGCAGTAGTTGTTCCAGCAGCAGGCCGATGATGCCGACCACGAAGATGGCGATGATGATGTGGGCGACGTTGAGGTTGTTCCACTCGTACCACACCCAGAAGCCGATCCCCACGCCACCGGTGAGCATCTCGGCGGCCACGATCACCAACCAGGCTACGCCGAGACCGAGACGCACACCGGTCAGCGTATAAGGCAGCACCGCCGGGAAGAGGATCTTGGTGAAGATCTTCCACTCGGACAAATTGAGCACCCGCGCCACGTTCATATAATCCTGCGGCACCTTGGTTACGCCCACCGCGGTATTGATGATGATGGGCCAGATGCTGGAGATGAAGATCACCCACACCGCCGCCGGCTGCGCCTCCTTGAACACCAGTAGGCCGATGGGCAGCCAGGCCAGCGGCGACACCGGACGCAGCAGCGAAATGATGGGCGCGGTCATGCCGTTGAAAAAGGCGAAGCGGCCGATCATGAAGCCCAAGGGAATGCCGATCAGCGCCGCCATGCCGAAGCCCAGCCCCACCCGTTCCAGCGAGTGCAGAATATTCCAGCCGATGCCTTGGTCGTTGGGACCGTTGACATAGAAGGGATCGCTGAACAACTCCACCGCCGACAGCCAGGTTTCGTGCGGTCCGGGCAGCCCCTCGCTGCCCTTACTGATCAAGGCCCACAGCAGCACGAACAATACCAATCCCAACACCGGCGGCACGAGTATGCGCACCACCCACCGGCCGGTGTCGGCAAAGCGTGACGCCGCAGGCGGTGGCACCGCTATTACGGGCGGAATAATCACCACGGCCTTTTCAGACTTGGGCTCGGTCTGCTGCGGGCTATCCAGGGTCTTTTTCATTGCAAGCACCGTCATGTTCCGCTCCTTTACACCTTGATCTTGAAACTTGCCGCGTATTGCGCGGGATTCTTGCCATCCCAGGTCACGCCGTCGATGAGCTTGGCGGAACGCATCGCGTCTTTGGGTACCGGGACCTTGAGCTGGGCCGCGGCCTGCTTGTACAAATCGATCTGATTCACCTGCTTCGCCACCGCGAGATAATCCGGCTCGGCGATGAGCAGGCCCCAGCGCCGGTGCTGGGTGAGGAACCACATCGCGTCGGACAGATAAGGGAAGTTCACCGCGCCGTCGTTATAGAACTTCATATAGTTGGGGTCTTCCCACTTCTTGCCGATGCCGTTGTCGTAATGACCGAGAAAACGGCCCTCGATCACCTCTTCCGGCGCATTGACGTAGGATTTGCTGGCGATGATCTTCGCCACCTTGGGCCGGTTGACGGTGGCATCGATGTGCATCGACGCTTCCATCACCGCCATTAGCATGGCGCGAGTGGTGTTGGGATATTTCTGTACGAACTCCGCGGTGGTACCCAACACTTTTTCGGGATGATCTTTCCATATTTCCTGGGTAGTGACGGCAGTGAAACCGATCTTGTCGAAAATGGCGCGCGCGTTCCACGGTTCGCCGACGCAGAAGCCGTCCATGTTGCCGATGCGCATATTCGCCACCATCTGCGGCGGCGGGACCACGATGGTCTTCACGTCATTGAAGGGATGAATGCCGTTGGCCGCCAACCAGTAATAAAGCCACATGGCGTGGGTGCCGGTGGGAAAGGTCTGGGCGAAGGTGTATTCGCGTTTCTCACCGTCCACCAGCTTTTTCAGCGAGGCGCCGTCGGTCACGCCTTTGTCCTTGAGCTGATTGGCGAGGGTGATGGCCTGGCCGTTTTGATTGAGGCTCATCAGGATGGCCATGTCCTTCTGCGGTCCACTCAAGCCGAGATGCACGCCGTAGACGAGGCCGTACAGCACATGCGCCGCATCGAGTTCACCGTGGACCAATTTATCGCGCACCGCCGCCCAGCTCGCTTCTTTAGACACGGTGACGTTGAGGCCGTATTTCTTGTACAGGCCCAGTTCATGGGCCATCACCACGCTGGCGCAATCGGTAAGCGGGATAAAGCCAATGGTGAGATCGGTCTTCTCCGGTTTGTCGGAGCCGGCCGCCCAGGCGCTGGAACGCAACCACGACGGCACCGCGCCCAGCATCGCCGCGCCACCCACCGCGAGGCCCACCCCTTTCAAAAAACCGCGCCGTGATAATCCCGGCTTGTTTTGATCGCGCTTGTCACTCACAGTTTTCTCCTTATTGACGTTCACTAAAAAAGGCAAATAAAAAAGGCGCCGATCCGCACATGGATGAAACATATCCATGCCGATAGACGCCTTTGTCGGTGAAGCGGACCGCCGTTGGTCCACTTCAGTATTCGCTGATCGCGGCGTCGCACACCGCGTCATCGATACTAAGGCAAGAGCCGTACCAACGTTCCGTACGTCGTTCAAAAAGTCTGAATAACAGGGGTTTTAAGCTGATCGGCACTGCGAATGGCACGCAAGGCTCACACGGAACTTGCGCCAAATGATGGCGCTGCTTGCCCATCACGGTGCTTTTGGGTGCGCCCATTGAATTGATACAGAGCAGCAAGCGTGCTTTACCGCCCTATAAACCGCCATAATGAAAATACGCCAGCCAGTGGCGCTGATATGCATTTAAAGTGTGTTCGCATCCGGCAGCAAACACCAGCTGTTGGTGATACCGACCAAACGAGGCAAAGGCAATCCTATTGCGCGTCCTTTTTAAGCGTGCACTACGACTACAGCACACTGTCATCAGCCAAGGTACGATAGCGTGCATCATTTCGAGTCTTGAAAAAATATATGCACCATTGTTGGGTTTTACGATGGTGCGTGCGTTAGGACGGTGCATCGGCGACGAGCCGGGCTGGCCAGCATAAGCTGGCCTTTATATTTATAAATAAGGAGTTAGTTTGTTGGCATGATAGCTGCTCTACAAACGCGCAGGCCGGACAGATTCTGTGCAGTTTATCGGAGACATTATCGTGATCAATTTAAAAGAGTTCAGGCAGGCCGGACACTGGCCGACATTGCTGGCCGCATTTCTGTATTTCGATGTGAGCTTCATGGTGTGGGTCGTGCTCGGCCCGCTGTCGCTCTACCTGAGTCAAGACTTGGGTCTCAGCATCGAAGAAAAATTTAGCATTGTGGCTTTGCCGATTCTGGCGGGTGCCTTATTGCGTATCCCGCTCGGCATGCTGGCCGATCATCTCGGCCCCAAGCTTACCGGCAGCTTCGCGCAACTTATCGTGATCGCCGGCATGGCTTATGCCTGGTTATTCGGTCTGCACTCCAAGCTTGAAGTCGAATTGCTGGGCATCGTGTTGGGCCTGGCCGGCGCGAGCTTCGCGGTGGCGCTACCGCAGGCCTCGCGCTGGTATCCGCCCAAGTTTCAGGGCGTCGTGTTGGGCATCGCCGGCGCCGGCAATATGGGGGTGGTACTGGATTCCATGTTCGTGCCGTGGATGGCGGAGCATTGGGGTTGGCAGGCGGTGTTCGGCGTGCTGCTGATCCCGTTGACCATCGTGCTAGTCTTGTATCTGATCTTGGCCAAGGATGCCCCGGCGCAGCGTAAGCCCGTCACCTTGACCAACTATGCCCTGGTGCTGCGCGACCGCGACACCTGGTGGTTCATGTTCTTCTACTCCATCACCTTCGGCGGCTTCGTGGGTCTCGGTAACGCGCTACCGCTGTATTTCACCAATTGGTATCACGCCTCCGGCGTTGCCGCGGGTCTGATGGCGGCCTTGGTGGTGCTCGCCGGTTCGATGGCGCGACCCATGGGCGGCGTGCTCGCCGATCGTTTCGGTGGGATACGCACCTTGCAATTATTGTTCGTCGTGGTGGCGCTCACCTACCTGACCGTGGCCCTGCTGCCGCAGGGTCCGGCCCCGCAAACGGTCGCGGATGCCAAGGTGGCCGGTTGGGCGCTCAGCGAACTGCCTGGCATTGCCTGGTTCGCCGTCGCTGCGTTCTTTGTCGGCGCGACCGCGCTGGGCATGGGCAACGGCTCGGTGTTTCAGCTGGTGCCGCTGCGCTTCCGCAACGAGATCGGCGTCATGACCGGACTGGTCGGCGCAGCCGGCGGCTTGGGCGGATTCTTCCTGGCCAAGACCATGGGCATTTCCAAAGCGATGACCGGCGGCTTCATGGCCGGCTTTTCACTATTCGCCGCCTTGGCGGTAGTGGGTCTAGTGGGGCTGATGATGGTAAAAACGCGGTGGCGTACCACCTGGGGGGCGGTATCGGGTGCCCACGTCTAGCTTCTAACGCTTGTTGATCTATACCTACGTGACTATGCTGTCGCGATGAGTGTCGACAGGCTTGAGGTACGGCTGGGAATCGCTAGCGAGTGTGGTCATCGCGAGTCGAACGACGACTACGCGGCGATGATCGAGTTGGACGATGCCAGCGCGCCGCGTACCGTCATTGCCGCCATCGCCGACGGGGTGAGCGGCGCCGGCGGGCGTGTCGCCTCGGAGACGGTGGTGCGGGGTTTTCTCGACGGCTTCCGTAGTGCGGCGGCGACACTCGCGGTGGAGCGCGCCGCGTTCCGGGTGCTGGGCGCGCTCAATCGCTGGGTGCATGCCCAGGGACAACACTATGCCGTCACTCGCGGCATGGCCACGACCTTTACCGCCGCCATTCTGTGCGGCCGGCGTTTGCATATCGTGCATGTCGGCGACACCCGGCTCTATCGCCTGCGCGAAGGTGGCGTATCACTGCTCACGCGCGACCACACTCACAATCATCCGGACATGCGGCATGTGCTGATCCGCGCGGTCGGTCTTGAGGAAACGGTGCACGCCGATTATGAGGCGCACAGTCTGATGGCACATGACCGGCTGCTGCTGTGCAGCGACGGCGTGCACGCGAGTCTGCAACCGGCGGCGCTGCGCAAATTACTCGCCGAGCGCGCCGCGCCCGAGGAAACCGCCGCGCGTATCGTGCAATCGGCGCTGGAGCGCGGCAGCCAGGACAATGTCACCGCGTTGGTGCTCGACGTGTTGGCCATACCCGCGGCCGAACGTCTGGATCTCGAGGCCGCGGTCGCGGACTTGCCGATACTCGATCTGCCCAAGGCCGGGGATACCGTCGATGATTTTCTCCTGAAAGAGCTGATCTCGGACGGCCGCTACAGCCGCTTGTTCCGGGCCGAAGACACGCGCGAGCCGCGCGAGGTGGCCATCAAATTTCCGCATCCGCGCGTGGCCAGCGCGGCGGCCTACCGCCGCGCGTTCGTGCGCGAGGCCTGGGTGGCGGCGCAGGTGCGCAGCCCCTACCTCTGCGAAGTGATTGAATTGCCCGCCGGCTGCCAGACACGGCTGTACTCCGTCATGCCTTACTACGCGGGAGAAACGCTGGAGCAACGCCTGCGCCGTGCGCCGCCGGTCAAGTTTGAGGAAGGGGTACAAATCGGCATCCAACTCGCCAAGGCGGTGTATGGCCTCAATCGCCGCGACATCATCCACCGCGACGTCAAGCCTGACAATGTCTTGCTGCCGGCCGCGGGCGGCTTGCGGCTGGTGGATCTCGGCGTGGCGCGCTTGCCGCGGCTTGAGGTGATGAATGATGAGGACATTCCCGGCACGCCCAGTTACATGGCGCCGGAATTGTTCGAGGGGCGGCCCGGCGACGCGCAATCGGATGTCTATGCCCTCGGCGTGACGCTCTACCGGCTGTTCACCAATCACTATCCCTATGGCGAGGTCGAGGCTTTCTCGCGCCCGCGGTTTAGCAAACGGGTTCCGCTCAATCATCATCGCGGTGATTTACCGGCGTGGCTGGATGCGGTGCTGGCGCGCGCCACCGCGATCGATCCGGCGGCGCGTTATGCGGATGCGATGGAACTGGCCTTCGATCTCGAACACAACCTGGCGCATGGGCCGCGGCTGGTGATACGGCGCCAATCGCTCTACGAACGCAATCCCTTACGCTTCTGGCAAGTCGTGGCGCTGTTACTGCTAGTGATGCTGATCCTGTCGCTCACCAACCGCTGAATCCGTCCGACGCGCCGCGGCCCTGGTCCTTCGCGCTTACGGGTTGAGCCGGCAGCGACTGAAAATGAAAATTCGCTTCTCTTCTGGTGCATACCAGCATTGGTCCGCTATTTTTACTTTATTTCTCCATGGCCGCGGAGAAAACTCAATGATCGGTGTCAGCCCAGCAATTCCTCAGCCTCGATGACGCTTTCCGCCACCTCGATGAGACGCTTATTGCGGTTCATCGCCAGTTTACGCAGAGCGTGATAGGCTTCGTCTTCACGGTAACCTCGCCGCTTCATCAAAATGCCTTTGGCGCGCTCCAGCAGCTTGCGTTCGGCGAGACTGCTTTTGGCCTTAGCCAATTCCCCGCGCAATTCTTGGAACGCGGCGAAGCGCGCCACCGCAGTCTGCAGGATCGGCTTGATGCGATGCGGCTGCAAACCGTCCACCACATAGGCGCTCACCCCGGCTTTCACCGCCGCGGAGATGGTTTCCTTGGCGTCGTCCTGGCAAAACATCACGATCGCACGAGGATCATTACGGCTGATCACATGCAGATGCTCGAGCATGTCGCGGTCGGGCGATTCCATGTCGATGATGATGACGTCCGGCTGCGCCTCGCGCACCTTGGTATAGAGATCGGTGCCGGACTCCAATACCGCGGTCACGTGATAACCGGCCGTCGTCAAGGCGCCCACCACTTCAGACGAACGCTTCCCGTCTTCGTCCACCACCAATACGCGCAACATTCAAGCACCCCTGCAGCATCGTCACACAGTGAAATAGCAAGGCTTATGCCATAATCCTTAGTTCGAGTCAGCTACATTTAATATCAATGAGTTAAATTAAAATTAAGGACTCGTCGTCATCACCGGGCTGAGGCTTTGCACTCGTTTCACTCGGCATATGGCGCATGACGCTCCGAGACGGCACATACGGCCTCTAACACGCCGTGTGCGTGTCGCGGCATGACCGTCGACAGTCTTCGCGCCTCTACGTCCTCAAGTACTGTCCCGCGGTGACGTCACATTACATGTCGTAGTTGACGCGCGTAAAAATTTCCGACGATTCACTAGATGATTCTAATGGTGATGCCAATAATGCCATATGGCAGAGATAGATAAAGTTTTGGCATTTAATTTGCTTAAGTTAGGGATATTTGGCCAGTGACGGCGCTAAATGATTTGGCTTAATGACCCCGGTTGGAAGTTGGCGGGGGCAAGCCATGAATTGAGGTTGGCACCGATGTTAAGTTCTAAATCACTGGCCTGCTGCATGACAGCCGGTTTGGCTTTATTCATGGGCAGCGCGCAAGCTATTCCCTTTCAAATCACCAATCAACTCACCGGCGATCCGCGCGTGGAAAACCCGGATGGAATCGTGGTGGATATCACCATCGATTCGGATACCAGTTCGAATCAAGCCACCTGGACCGTGGATCTCAATTCAGTTGCGGTTCATCCCAACATGAAATTGCATGAACTCTATTTCAATATGCTGGGTTCAGCCGGCGACTATGTTTTCAGCGACTTCTCACCGGCATCTTGGAGCATACAGCTCAACGACCTGGTGAAAGGCGCCGGCAGCGGCGGCTCGACTTTTTTATTTGAAGCGACCAGCAGCAAACCCGCGACCAATATTACCAACAGCGTATTACTCACGTTCACGATGACAAAAGTGGCCGGCAACTTTAACCCGCTTGACTTCATCAACGCGCCTAAAACCACCACCAGCGCCGGCTTTAATTCACAAGCGGGCGCACATCTGCAAAATCTGACTCAAAGCGGTAGCTTGACCACCACAGACAGTGGCTTTGCCACCGGCAACTTTTCATACGATCCACCCGTACCGCCCCTCTCCGTGCCCGAACCCAACATCGCGCTGCTGATCGGTGGCGGCCTGGTGGGAATGGCCTTTATTCGCCGCCGCAAATCATCGACGCGGCAAAAACACGACTGACTCACAGCGGGACCCCGCACCCCGCTGGCGGAGCCACTGCCAGCCGGACAAAAAAAAGCCTCGCTAAACAGCGAGGCTTTTTTTGAGACTAGGTCGGATTTATTGGGGAACGACGTTCACCGCGCTCGGGCCCTTGGCGCCGCGCTCGGTTTCAAAACTCACCGTCTGTCCTTCCGCCAGGGATTTGAAGCCGCTGGCTTGGATCGCGGAGTGATGGACGAATACGTCGGCACTACCGTCGGAAGGGGCGATGAATCCAAAACCTTTGCTGTCGTTAAACCACTTAACTGTACCTGTAGCCATTCTGATTACCTCTGTATAAATAAACAAACAATGTATTAGTGTGCAGATTGCTGCTGAGAAATTACGGAAGGAATTACACTCTACACTGCGAGGAACTACCGGAACTGCTACAAGACAAAAAGCTGCAACTGGGCCGATCTTATACCCTTCTCAGCGACAATGCCAGCTATTTAACGCTCAGCAGCGGTTTTGATGGACATACCATCCCCGGCACAGAGACGATCCGTTACAGTAGCCGTGTTTAGCCGAGCTTGCGCGCCAGGGTCACCCCATCCCCGATCGGCACCATGCAGAAATCGATGCGGGTATCGCCGAATATAAACTCATTGAACCGGCGTATCGCCACGGTCGCCTCGCGCCGGTCATCCGGGTTGGCGACGCTGCCGCCCCACAATACGTTATCGACGGCGATGAGACCACCCGGCCGCAGCAAACTCAGGCAGCGCTCGTAGTAGTCACGCAGATTAAGTTTATCTGCGTCGATAAAGGCAAAATCAAACGTCCCGGCACCTCCGCCAGCGATCAGTTCATTCAAGGTATCGAGCGCCGGTGCCAACCGCAGCTCGATCTTCCGCTCGACCCCGGCCTGCCGCCAATAACGCCGCGCCATCGTGGTCCACTCCACACTGACATCACAGGCGATTAAACGTCCATCGTCGGGCAACGCCTCCGCCATCAGCAATGCGCTGTAGCCGGTGAAGGTCCCGACTTCGATAACACGTTTGGCGCCGATGAGTTTGACCAGCAGGGCCATGAACTGACCTTGGTCGGGAGAGACTTGCATCATCCCCATCTCCAACCGGTTGGTTTCCTCGCGCAAGGCTCGGTGCAAAGGTGTATCGCGCAAGGAAACCGACAACAGGTATTTATAGAGAGCGTCATTCAGATTCAGCGTTTGTTTTCCCATGGTGTCAGTCCTGTCGCTCAGAAAAAATTAAGATGCGTATCGCTAGACAGTGTCGTCGCGAGATGTCGTAAACTATGGCTTCATGACATTCTGGCGAGGCTAAGACCAATGACTGAAAGCGCAAGGCGACACGACCTGTCGGATGCCGCATGGCGGCTTCTTG
>JAHFRV010000083.1 GCA_023266095.1 Gammaproteobacteria bacterium
TACTGAGCATCGTGCTCGGCGCCTTGGCCTTTTTCTTTTTGCTGGGCGGCGGTGGTGGTTTGGGGGGGATGCGGGGCGGCGGTTTGGGCGGCATGCGTGGCGGGGGCGGTTTCGGCGGGGGCGGCGGTGGATTTGGCGGCGGAGGGGCGTCGGGGCGATGGTAAATCTGTCACGTCTGGTCCGGCATTTGGCCGCTACGCCGTGGCGGCTGCGGCGCGCCTTTCCCGCGCCGGTGCTGTCGGCGATCGAGGCGGCGATCCGCACCGGCGAAACGTGTCACCTCGGCGAGATCCGTTTCGTGGTGGAGGGGGCCTTGTCGTTGGGCGCGCTGTGGCGCGGTCAAACCGCGCGCGCGCGGGCGCTGGAAGTCTTTTCGTTATTGCGGGTGTGGGACACCGAGCACAATAACGGCGTGCTCGTTTATCTGTTGTTAGCGGAGCGTGAGGTGGAAATCATCGCCGACCGCGGCATTGATCGCCTAGTGGGCGAAGCGGAATGGGAGCGACTGTGCCGGATCATGGAAGAACATTTTCGCGCGGGTGAGTTCGAGCGTGGCGTGCTGGAGGCGGTGGCGAATATTGGCCTTCACTGCGAGCGGCATTATCCGCTTAAGGGTGACAATCCCAATGAGCTGCCGGACCGGCCTACGCTGTTGTAAAAACGCCGGTCTTGGTATTGGTCATGCGGGCGTAGGCCGGTATGACCAAAGGGGGTGACAAAAGCAGCGTGCGGTGTGCGACGGTCCGCCGGGATTGCGTGCGCACAGCCAGGTTACGTGCCGTTGCGTAATTAAAAATATCGGAGATCGGTTGGCGGCGCCCGCTAACGGGTGCCGTGGACGACGATGGTCTTGCCCTTGGCGGCGATGAGGTTTTGCTGTTCCAGGTTCTTCAGCACCCGGCCGACCATTTCCCGCGAACAGCCGACGATGCGGCCCAGCTCCTGGCGGGTGACGCGGATCTGCATGCCATCGGGGTGGGTCATGGCGTCGGGCTCTTTGGATAGATCGAGCAGGGTGCGTGCGACGCGACCCGCCACGTCCATGAAGGCGAGGCGGCTCAGCATATTGCTGGTGCGGCGCAGGCGCAGCGCCATTTGTGAGGCCAGCGCGAACAGGATGTCCGGATCTTCCTGGGATAATTGGCGGAACCGGTTGTAGCTGATTTCCGCCACTTCGCATTGCGAGCGCGCTCGTACCCAGGCGCTGCGGTGTTTTTCGGTTTCAAACAAACCCATCTCGCCGAAAAAGTCGCCGGCATTGAGATAGGCGAGCACGATTTCGCGACCCTCGTCGTCTTCATTGACCACGGCCACCGAGCCGTTGGTGATGTAATACAGGGCGTCGGGCGGATCGCCGGCGTAGATGATCACGCTCTTGTTCGGATAGCGGCGCCGGTGACAATGAGTCAAAAAGCGCTGTATCACCGGTATGTCCGTCGGTTTTGGCTTTGCGGGTATGGCCATGTCGGTTGCCTCAGTCTGCGGCCACGACGTCGCCGGGCCGGCTCAGGTATCATATCGGCGCTTAGGCTTGAGAGTTTTAGCGGTTACTCACAAGTCTGTTATTGAGACGACGCGTCCGTTACCTTCCCACCCCGTATCAGGGGCGGAATAGCGCAGGCGTTGTTCCCTTAAGGTTGTCGATGCTGAGTCAATGTGAGGGTGAGACATGAAAGCGCGTATCCAGTGGGTGGAAGAGGCCCAGTTCGTCGCGGAGTCGGGCAGCGGCCACGCGGTGGTGATCGACGGTCCGGCCGAAGGCGGTGGCCGCAATCTCGGGGTCCGGCCCATGGAGCTGGTTTTGATGGGGGTGGGGGCCTGCACCGCTTACGACGTGGTGCACATCCTCAAGAAGGGCCGCCAGCCAGTGACGCGTTGCGTGGCGGAACTCGCCGCCGAGCGCGCCGAGAGCGAGCCGAAAGTGTTCACCAAGATCCACGTGCATTTCGTGGTGACCGGTCAGGGCTTGGCCGAGGCGGCAGTGAAGCGGGCGGTGGAGCTCTCGGCGGAGAAATATTGCTCGGCCTCCATCATGCTGGGCCGGGCCGGGGTGGAGATCACTCACGATTACGAGATCGTCGCGGCGGGAGCCGACCCAATTAAGGCCCATTGATGGCGGCGTATTCCACTAGCGCCCACGCGAATTTCTTTTATAACGCCGCCCCTCGCTAGTCTCTCGGGAGAGCCCATGATCACTCAACGTCCCACCCCCACCGCCGGTTTGCGCCATATCGCGTTGTTCGTGGAAGACTTGGCGTCCTGCGAGCACTTTTACGTCGAACTGCTGGGCATGACCGTGGAATGGCGGCCCGATGCGGATAACGTCTATCTGACCTCCGGGGTGGATAACCTGGCCTTGCACCGCTGGCCCGCCGGGGTGAAGGCCAGCGGACCGCAGCGTTTGTACCACATCGGTTTCATCCTGGCGACACCCGGCGACGTGGACGACTGGCACGCCTTCCTGCTCGAACAGGGCGTGAGCATGAAGACCGCGCCGCGCACCCATCGCGACGGGGCGCGCAGTTTTTACTGCTTGGATCCGGTCGGGACCACCGTGCAAATGATTTATCATCCCCCTCTTGCCCAAAATGGGCGATAATGTCCGCCCTCCCCCGGGGGCGGGCGTGGCCATCCGCGGAGTAGGATGGTAATAGGAGCCGTTATGATGGACGGTGGATCGGGTCACAGTAGAGATGGGGAAACGCCGTTGGTGAAACCACTGACTAAGTTGAAGCTGCAAGGGTTTAACAACCTCACCAAGACGCTCAGCTTTAACATTTACGATATCTGTTACGCGAAAACTGCGCGCCAGCGCCGCGATTACATCGAATACATCGACGAGGTGTACAACGCCGAGCGGCTGACGCAGATCCTCACCGATGTGTCGAACATCATCGGCGCCACTATTTTAAATGTGGCGCGCCAGGATTATGACCCTCAGGGCGCCAGCGTGACCATGCTCATCTCCGAGGAACCGATGACCTCCGAGGCTTTGTCGCGCAATCTGGAAGGCCCCGGCCCCTTGCCCGACGCGGTGGTGGGGCATTTGGACAAGAGCCACGTCACGGTGCACACCTACCCGGAGAGTCACCCGGAGAACGGCATCAGCACCTTCCGCGCCGACATCGACGTCTCGACCTGCGGCCGCATCTCGCCGCTGAAGGCCTTGAATTATTTGATACACAGCTTCGAGTCCGACATCGTGATCATGGACTACCGGGTGCGCGGTTTCACGCGTGACGTGAAGGGCAAGAAGCATTTCATCGATCACCGCATCAGCTCGATCCAGGATTTCATCTCCAAGGACACCCAGCATCGTTACCAGATGATCGACGTCAACGTCTATCAAGAGAACATCTTCCACACCAAGATGACCCTCAAGGATTTCGATCTCGACAATTATCTGTTCGGGATGGGCGCGGAAGACTTGTCACCGCGGGAAGAGAAGCTCATCCGTCAGCGCCTGCAACGCGAGATGGCCGAGATTTTTTACGGCGAGAATCTGAAGTAAGTCACCCTCGGTCGGGGTTTGTTTGTTCGCAAAGGCGCGGGCCAGTGCGCCAGGACGCGGCTTGGTGATGCTTGGTTCTTTTTGAATCTCATCCCCTCCTCAAACGAGGAGGGGAGGCGCCGCAGGCGACGGGGTGGTTGGCGGAAAAAGTATCGGCTCCGACTCCAATCACCCCGGCCCTGTGGGCCACCCCGCCTTGAAAAGACGGGGTGGAGGATGTTCCGCCTTGCGTTTCCTTGATTGCGAGGCAGCTTGGGAACCTCTTACATGGACACCGCCCGTTTGCCAAGTGAAAAGCGATAACGAAAAGACCGGTTATAGGAGGGCGGTGTCCATATCATCTGATTATTCAGAGCTTCCCTAAATGAACCGCGCCGTGGTGGTCATGACCTTCGATGTCGCGGCCATCAGTTTCTTCACCGGCGCCGGCAGTTCCGCGCCGCCGGCTTGCAGGGCGGTGGTGGCATGGTGGAGTTCGTCTTCCTTCATCTGTTCCAGCACGGCGCGGCTTTTGTGGTCCGCCGTGGGCAGGTGTTGCAAATGTTCCTCCAAGTGCTTCACCACCTGCCGCTCGGTCTCCACCACGAAACCCAGACTCCATTTGTCGCCCGCGAGACCGGCGAGGGCGCCGATGGCGAAGGAGCCGCCATACCACAGCGGGCTGAGCAGGCTGGTGCGGCTGTCCAGCGCCTGCAAGCGCCGTTCGCACCAGGCGAGATGATCGTTTTCTTCCCGCGCCGCCCGTTCCATTTTCTCGCGCACCGTGGGCAGTTTGGCGGTGAGACTCTGGCCTTGATAAAGGGCCTGGGCCGATACCTCGCCGGCGTGATTGACGCGCATCAGTCCCGCGGACAGCCGTTTTTCGGCGTCGCTCAATTCAGCCTCGGGCGCGGCGTCGGCGGGATCGGGCCGCTCGGTGACCGCGGGCGCGCCCCACACGGTGCGCACCGCGTTGTCGAGGTGAATTAGTAATTGATCGAGCGGGCTGTAACTGCGGGGGTTCATGGAGGTAACGTTACAAGTATGCGGGGCGGCTGGCAAGGGCTGATGCTCACCCGCTTCCCGCGTTGTTCCGGCACCGTGTTTACGGCTGCTTTTTTCTCCGGCCCGGCTTGCCCGCCGGCAGCAAGGGCGCGGCCAGCTGGTTATACCGTTCGAACAAGAACGCCACGCGCTCGGCGTCGTTCTTGAAGTGCTTTTTGCCGTAGGCGGCATCCACCGCCGCGTCGAGTTTGTGGTGCGCCTTCACCAAGGCGGGCGGCATGCTCAGCGGGTCGTAGAGGTCGGCGAGCGAGGCGTTGGGGAACTGCGCGCGGGCGGCGAGCACGGCCTGCGCGGCGGCCTCGGTTTTTTCGCGTTGCGCCTCGCTGGGCTCGGGCCAGGGGAAGTTGTTGTAGACGATGCTGGCCGAATAGCGATAATCACTCTTCAAACGGCCGGCCACATAACGTATCCAGGCATTGTGCATGGTGGAGGACAACACACCGAAGTGATAAAGCGTGGCGTTCGGCGCAATCTTCACCAAATTGCTGCATAGCGTTTCTGGTGACTCGAAACCGAAGGGGACGAACTGCCGCCGCTCGGAAGACACTTCTGGCAAAATCAGGTAAGTACTCTGCGGCATATTCTCTACATGAAACCGCGTCGGTGTGTCCGCCAGCTTGCGCGTGGGCGGGCTTTTGCTTTCTAATCTGAGGTGCCTGACCGCCTCGACGCGCGCCATTGCCTCCGGCATCCGCCGCAATTCATTGGGCGGACAATCACCCAGCCACAGGCACCAGCGCTCGTAGCCGTTCAGGAATTCATCCGCGCCCAGCCAGCGGCGAAAATACTGGGCTGCTTGCGGTTCGCGTTGCAAAAATAAATCACGCTCCTCCGTTGTGAAGAGGTAATTTCCGCCGTCGATGGGTTTATTACCGATGCCGATCTCCGGTACATCGCAGATCGGCGTCGAGCGCCGCGTCAGCACCACATCCGGCGCATCCACCAGATAGGGATTGATGTTCGACACCGCGACGGCGTGCGGCTCGCCGCGGATGTCTTCGTATTCATAGATAGTCTTCTTGTCCGCGTCGCAGGCGCCGAAGCCGATGATGACGCAGTGCACCGCCGCCATGCCGCGCGCTTCGTTGCTCCATTGGAAGGTGCGGTGGGCGAAATGGATGTGCATGCCCTGGGCAAGCAACCAGCTCCACAGCACACCGACCTGTTCGCCTTGGGTGATGCTGTTGGTGGAGACGAAGGCGCAGCGGGTCCTTACCAGCATTTCACCCCCACCCCGGCCCTCCCCCATCGAGGGGGAGGGGGAAGGATGGAGATAGCGCGCCGCCTTCACATACCATGCCGCCACCAAGTCCAACAAGCCGGCATTGTCGATGCCGCTGAATACCGCCCGAGCATCCGCCCGCTGCTCGTCGTTCATGAATTTCGCGCCCACGAACGGCGGATTGCCGAACACGTAGCTGGCTCGCTCCGGCGC
This sequence comes from Gammaproteobacteria bacterium, assembly GCA_023266095.1. GTDB lineage: Bacteria > Pseudomonadota > Gammaproteobacteria > DRLM01 > DRLM01 > CAKKSB01. The sequence continues at coordinate 5,991 of JAHFRV010000083.1, forward strand.
CAGTACGGCCCGCCAATCGGCAGTCAACGCGTTGCCGTGGTGAATATGCGGCGTGCTGGTGAGCGGGATGCGCGCGAAGTACATGCCGAATTCCTCGGAGATGCGCACGTTCATTTGATGATCCATCAACCACAGCGCCACTTGGGCGATCTGCGCCGGGAATTCCTCGATCTCGATGCCGTAGAATTGATCGACGTCGATCTTGATTTCCTGGTGGATGTCGAGAAAGCGCGAGCCGGGGCCGGCGTGCACCGCACGCAACACGTCGAGTTCCAATATGCGTAGTTCGCGGTAGGCAATAACCAGAAAGTTGCCGCAGCCGCAAGCGGGATCGAAGAAGGTCAAGGTCCGCAGCGTCTTGTGGAACTCGAAGAGTTTGTTCCTGTTGTTGCGCACGCGCTGAAATTCGGCCCCCAGCGCGTCGAGGAACAGCGGCTTGATGAGCTTGAGGATGTTTTCCTCGCTGGTGTAGTGCGCGCCCAGGTTGCGCCGCGCCTTGTCGTCCATGATGGATTGAAACAGCGCGCCGAAGATGGCGGGCGAGATCGCGGCCCAATCGAGCGCGCAGCAGTCGAGCAACGCCTCGCGCATGGCGGCGTCGAAGGCGGCGATGGGCAGGGTTTCCTCGAACAGCTTGCCGTTCACATAAGGGAAGGCGGCGAGCTGTTCGTCGAAGTTCTTCGAGCGTTTGTCTTCGGGGGTATTGAGCGTTTGGAAGAACTGCGCCAGTTGCGGACCGAGGTCGGCGCCGTCCGCCGCGGTGCGTTCTTCCAGCCAGATGCGGAAGGAGCCGGCGGGCTGAAAGATGCCGGTGTCCTCGGCGAACAGCGAGAACAACAGCCGCACCAGCAGCACTTCCAGCGGATGGCCTTCATAGCCGCTGGCCTTGAGCCGGTCGTGCAGCCTGCCCATACGCTCGGCGGCCTTGATGTTGACCGGGTTCTGCGGCTGGATGAGCTGGGTGCTGTAACCGGCGATGAAGGCGAAATGTTTAATGCGTTTGTGCAGGTCGGCGATTTTGAATTCGGTTTCGGCGCCCTCTTCCAGATCGTAGAGACGGAAACGGGCGAAGTCCGATACCAGGATGTAGCGCGGCAGGTCGCGTTCGGCCAAGCCGTCGAAGTAGTCCGCCGCTTGCGCGAAGGCGCGGTTCAGGTCTTGCCCGAGGCTCTTGTGCTCGATGAGCAGCTTGCCTTTCCAGAAGGCGTCGATGCGGCCGTGTTTGAGTTTCTCCCCGGCGCGGGCGATGTGTACCTGTTTTTCGAACACGGCGACGCGCTTGCGCTCGATGCCGAAGATGGCGAAGAATTCATTCCAGAAGGTTTGCGCCTCGGCGCGCTCCGATGCCTCGCCCGCCCATTTACGGGAAAAATCCAAGGCGCGATTGCGTATCTCGTTCCAGGAAAGCGGCACGGTGGTTTTCCTCAGCCGGGTTCGGCGGCGCTAGCTAAAATCAATAGGCTTGGTTTGGCTGGGTGTCGAGGCGCGCCACCCGCTTTATCATGCCGCCGGTCGAGGTCGTTTTCGGTTCGTTGTTCGGCTTGCAATATCATTCTTATTCGCCCCTGGTTTGTTCTGGTGGAATGCTAGCACAGGGCGGGGGATTGAGGCCGAAGCGCTTTGGGGGGAGAAGCGGTGTCCCTCAGCGCAAGGTCTTCGAGACTGACACGCCTCTTGAGAGGTTGCAACGCACGAGTTGCTGGCTAGTGTAGCGCTTCACAATTGATGGAACAGTTGCTCTGCGATGAAAGATTACACTGCTTCATCACTCCCCTCCTCAAACGAGGAGGGGTGGCGCGCTAGCGCCGGGGTGGTTGGGTTCAAAGGCACGGTGAGTACTGCTCGGGTGCACCGTGTATCAACCACCCGCCCCTGCGGGGCGCCCCTCCTTGCACAAGGAGGGGAGATTTCTGTTCCTGAATTTACGACGCACTGCACTAGTGTAGTGTTGCATTCTGTTTGGAACTTAAACGGCTGTTGGCGCGAATGACCTTTTGGAGGATGTCTTTGGCGCTTTTTGTCCAGATAAATGGTTTGGGATTTTTGTTGTGATGGGCGATGTAGTTGTCGATGGTGTCAATCAAATCAGGAACGCTGGGGAAGATGCCGCGGCGCAACTGATCGGTGGTGATATCGCGGAAGAATCGCTCGACCATGTTCAGCCACGACGCCGAGGTCGGCGTGAAGTGCATCGTGATGCGCGGATGCGCGCGCAACCACTCCTGCACCACCGGATGTTTATGGGTGGCGTAGTTGTCGGCAATCAAATGCAGCGCCTTGTCCTTGGGAGTCTCCCGGTCAATCTTCTTGAGAAACTTCAGCCATTGCACATGCGTATGCCGTTGCTGGCATGTGCCAATCACGTTGCCGTCCAGAACGTTCATCGCGGCAAAGAGCGTAGTGGTTCCGTTGCGCTTGTAATCGTGGGTCATGGTTTGAGCCCGCCCCTTCTTGATCGGCAGTCCCGGCTGCGTACGATCCAGCGCCTGAACCTGACTCTTCTCATCGCAGCACAGCACCAGGGCGTGTTCCGGTGGCGACATATACAGACCGACGATGTCTTCGAGTTTCTCGACAAACTTCGGATCACGAGACACCTTGAAGCCACGAACCAAATGCGGCTTGAGTCCATGGGCACGCCAGTGACGCGACACGCTGGCGGCACTGATACCCAGCTCCTTGGCCATCGTGCGCGTACTCCACTGCGTCGCCGCTTCGGGCTTGTTTTGGGTCGTCATCTCAACCAGACGCGCTACATCCACTTTCATCGGCGGCGCTCCGCGCGGCAAGTCGCGTTCAATGCCTGCCAACCGGCTCTGGACATAGCGACCCCGCCAGCGTGCGACTTGCACACGACCAATACCCAGCGCGGCGGCTATCGCAATGGTCTGCTCTCCATCAGCCGCCAGCAGCACAATTTTCGCTCGCTGCGACAGCCTGACGCTGGTTCGCTTCGATCCGGCCAATCGCGTCAATTCCTCTCGCTCGGCATCAGTCAAAATAATCGTCGGGGCTACTCGCATGTCGGCGTTCCATCTGGTTTTCAGCAATACACCATAGATGGGAATTATTTATGTTCTTTCAAGTGCGTAGCACTACACTAGCG
>JAHFRV010000028.1:0-40013 GCA_023266095.1 Gammaproteobacteria bacterium
CCAATTTGGCACCCCGCGCCGGCAACCCCCAACGCTGGAGCGGCTTAACCACCCGCGGGATCAATCTGTGGATAAGTATCCTTGAACTCTTACAGGCCACCCCCCATTTAACAGGAAGCGCGATATTGGAGCATTGGCGCAACACTAAACAAGAACAGTTGCTTACTGAACTTGCGATGGAAGACCTGGCCATTCCGGCCGACGGTTATGACGCCGAATTTCTAGGTATTGTGCGGTGGTTGGACGGCCAACTGCGGGAACAACGCTGGGCCTATTTGCACGACAAGTGCCAACGGGAAGGTCTTAGCGGCGAGGAAAAACGCGAGTTTCTGACCTTTGGGGAACCTTCACCCAACGCTCCTCACTAAGGGAAAGAATTCGCAGAGGACTTACCAGTCATGTAGAATGACCGGCTAATTTTTACAACTTACCTGGGTTACATTACAAAATGAACCACGAACAGCAGGAATCACAATTAAAGCTTTTGATCGCCCGCGGCAAAGAGCAAGGCTTTTTGACCTACCGCGAAGTAAATGATCATCTGCCCGATGAGATCGTCGATCCCGAACAAATCGAAGACATCATCGCCATGATTAACGACATGGGCATCCCCGTGCACGAAATCGCGCCCGATGCCGACGCCTTGCTACTGGCCGAAACCACCGTCACCGACGAAGACGCCGCCGAAGAAGCCGCCGCGGCACTCGCCACCGTCGACAGTGAATTCGGCCGCACCACCGATCCCGTGCGCATGTATATGCGTGAAATGGGCACCGTGGAACTGCTCACCCGCGAAGGCGAAATCCAGATCGCCAAGCGCATCGAAGACGGCGAAAACCAAGTACTGCTGGCCCTCGCCCAATATCCGGAAACCATGGGCGAGTTATTGCGGGTTTATGAGCGGGTGGGCGCCGGTGAAGTACGTCTCAGCGACGTCATCCGCGGCATCATTGACCCCAATGCCGCCGACCAGGAAATCCCCGCGCCCATCAATCCCGCCTTGGCCAGCAAAGAGGCCGATGACGAGGAAGAAGAGGGCGACGTCGAGACCACCGAAGAAGACGCCGTCGACACCGGCATCGATCCCGAACAAGTGCGGATCCGCGTCGTGGCCTTGGGCCAATGCCATGTGCAATGGTCGGCCGCTGCCGATAAACACGGGAAAGACCACGCCAAGACCATCAAGCTGCGCGACGAGCTCGGTGAAAAATTCCTCGAACTCAAACTTGCGCCGCCCTTCATCGAGAGCCTGGTCGGCAATCTGCGCAACACCGTGGACCGCATCCGCGCCCACGAGCGCGAGATCATGGACATCTGCGTCAACGACGCCGACATGCCGCGCAAACAATTCATCACCTCGTTCCCAGATCACGAGACCGATCCCACCTGGATCGACAAGCACACCAAGGGCAAACAGAACTACGCCACCGGCTTGCTCAAATACGCCGATGACGTGCGCCGCATTCAAGACAAGCTATGCACCATCCAGCAGGATTGTGGACTCACCATCCCCGAGATCAAGGACATCAATCGCCGCATCTCCATCGGCGAGGCCAAGGCGCGTCGCGCCAAGAAGGAAATGGTGGAGGCCAATCTGCGCCTGGTGATCTCGATCGCGAAGAAATACACCAACCGCGGCCTGCAATTCCTTGACCTCATCCAGGAAGGCAACATCGGCCTGATGAAGGCGGTGGACAAATTCGAATACCGCCGCGGTTACAAGTTCTCGACCTACGCCACCTGGTGGATACGCCAGGCCATCACCCGCTCCATCGCGGATCAGGCCCGCACCATCCGTATTCCGGTACACATGATCGAGACCATCAACAAGCTCAACCGCATCTCGCGTCAAATGCTGCAAGAGATGGGACGCGACCCCACGCCCGAGGAATTAGCCAAGCGCATGGAAATGCCGGAAGACAAGGTGCGCAAGGTGATGAAGATCGCCAAGGAACCCATCTCCATGGAGACGCCCATCGGCGACGACGAAGACTCGCATTTGGGCGACTTCATCGAAGACTCCAACGACCTCTCACCGCCCGATGCCGCCACCTTCGAAGGCTTGCGCGAAACCACCGAAATGGTACTGGAAAGCCTCACCGCGCGCGAAGCGAAAGTGTTGCGCATGCGTTTCGGCATCGGTATGAACACCGACCACACTCTGGAAGAAGTCGGCAAACAGTTCGACGTTACCCGCGAACGCATCCGGCAGATCGAGGCCAAAGCCTTGCGCAAACTGCGGCACCCCAGCCGTTCCGAACAACTGCGCAGCTTCCTCGACTCCGCCTGAGAAAATTCTTATTGCTCAATCGAGGGAGGCCCGGCCTCCCTTCTTTTTGCCTAGCCTTTTAGACTGCTGGATAGGACCACCGCCGCGCGCTATACTTCCGACCCTTACGGGCCTGTAGCTCAGTTGGTTAGAGCAGGGGACTCATAATCCCTTGGTCCTCGGTTCGAGTCCGAGCGGGCCCACCAATCCATACAATGTAAGCCAACAAATTTCATTTCTTCAACAAATCCAGTACTGGCTCAGTTACCTGCACTTCATGTCGAAAAATTTTACAAACATATATAGACCCACTCCTGCTACTCCATTAACTTTTTGACTGGGAGTGATAATCTCAGAGTCGCACGCACATTGCCCGATGTCTATCTGAATAAATCCTTTTCACTCACCATTACAAAAAGACTTATTAAGAGGCTCCCCATTAGAACACCGTAAACTTAGCTAGCAATACGGTGCATTGGAGCACTCCACTGCGTGGCTTCCTGGCCACGCAGTACAATAAAACTGAATATCCAAAAAACAATTCTGCTAAGCAAAGTGGATTGATCATGATCCAATCCAGCAGGATTATCGTAGCGCTCGTGGTTATGCTGTTAATCGCGCCCATCAGTGCTATCCGGGCAGAAGGATTTTCCGACGGTATCCAGGACACGCTCGGGCCCCGCTTTGGAACCGATCCGAGTCAAACCTCTCAGGCTCCGATTGATTCTCGCCGTCGGCCACGGCCTGCCGTCGATACGGCTGCCATGGTCCAGCACTGGAACGAGGTCGCTATCGATGCGACCGGGCTCGACCACACACCCGTCGCGCCGGGGGAGAACCGGGTGTTCGGCGAACAAATCGGACCGGGACGATCGAGCCGAGCGATGGCTATCATCCATCTCGCCGTCTTCGATGCGATCAACGCTATTGAGCACAAGTACAACAGCTACACCGGGCTAGGGTCTGCTCCGGCTGGAACATCGATGAAAGCCGCCATCGCCCAAGCCGCCCACGATACGCTGGTCGCACTCTACCCCTCGCAAGCCGCGAGCTTCGACGCCCACCTTACGCTGATCTTATCGCCATTCCAAACGGGCAGCCGAAGACCAACGGCATCAGGCTAGGCAGATGGGCCGCGGCAGCCATTCTGGCGGCGCGAGCCCATGATGGCTCACAACATCCAGAGCCGCACATCGGCATTGACTTTCTCATGAGCAACGAGCCTGGAAAATGGCGCCAGGGTCCTATCAGCGCGACCCCGCTGGCCTTAGGGGCCCATTGGTCTGAGGTGAAAACCTTTCGTACTGGAGACCTCCGAACAATTCCGGGTTCCGCCGCCGCCCAGGATGGACAGACCTGAATACACCATAGCCTTTAACGAAGTGAAGGCGCTGGGAGGAGATGGGGTCGTGACGCCGACCTTACGCACCGCGGAACAAACCCAGATCGGGATCTACTGGGCATACGATGGAACCCCGAGCTTGTGCGCTCCGCCACGGCTCTACAACCAGATCGCCATGCCTATCGCCCACCAGATGGGTACGGACACCAATGCCCTGGAACTCGCACGGCTGCTGGCCCTGGTGAACGTCGCGATGGCGGACACCGGAACCGCCGTGTGGGAGTCCAAATACTATTATCAGTACTGGCGGCCAGTAACCGGCATTCGCGAAGCCGATGAACAAACCGGCCCGACCGGCTTCGGCGACGGCAATCCTGCGACGGCCGGAGACAAAACTTATTTGCCGCTCGGAGCACCGGCCAGCAATCTCGCTGGGCCGAATATTACACCACCGTTTCCGGCCTACCCGTCCGGGCATGCCGGTTTCGGAGGCGCACTCTTCGAGATGCTTCGCAATTACTATCGAACCGATCGCATCCCCTTCGCTTTCGTCTCGGACGAGTTCAATGGTGTGACCCGGGACAACACTGGAACCGTGCGGCCGGTGGTGGAGCGCAGCTTCTCATCTCTCTCAGGCGGAAGAGGAGAATGGGCAGAGCCGCATCTATCTCGGCATCCACTGGGCCTTCGACAAGACCGAGGGCATCGTACAAGGCCGCCGCGTGGCCGACTACGTGTTCACACATGCCATGCAGCCGCGGCGTCAACGAAGCGATGGACGGCAAGGAATACTCTCCCGTCTGTCAAACAGGGTGTAACACTTTCCAGGTTAGGGAGGGGAAACAGCGTCCACGAGTTTCCACCCCGATGCATCACTCTCAGGCGTTTCAGCCGCCTAAACGCATGACAACTTTATTCCTGGCCTGCACGTCTCCTTCCGGGCATTGAACGGCGAGACATAAAAGTGGCCCGGCAAACCATATACACCTGGAAGGCGCGGCTGGGATGTGTGCGGCATCGATGCACTGCGTGCCGTCTGAGAGCATTGCCCACGACCGCCCGCAACAAACTCAAGCGCGCTCAAAAACGCCCTTCGATCATCGCCGCTTGCTGGATGCAGGCTACGCTCTGGTGAGCGTCATAATTTATGGAAGTCTCAATAGACATTTTTCAACGAGCTGTTAGCGCTCTGTCGGTCCAACCTAGAAGCAGCTATCCCGTTATGAAAAATACAAACAACGCAAAACATAACCACGCCATCAACTCGGACAGCAACGCGCGTAAGGTTCGACAAACGTCTCACTCATTCACAAGCACCCAGGAACTTGATCATACTCAAACTCTAGGACTTCCCAGACTCCGGCAACGGCTACAAAGTGCGTTTGCTTCTCGCGCAGCTCGGCATAGCCTATGAATTGGTGAAGGTCGACATTCTCAAAGGTGAAAGCCGCAGTCCCGAGTTCCTGACCAAGAATCGCAACGACCGCATCCCAGTACTGGAGATAATTATTTGGCCGAGTCCAACGCTATCCTCTTTTATCTTGCCCGCGACAGCACGCTGCTGCCCGATACGCCCTTGACGCAAGTGCAAATATTGCAGTGGTTGTTTTTCGAGCAATACAGTCACGAGCCTTATATCGCCACCTCCCGTTTTTGGATTGCGCTACTGGGCAAGGAAGAGAAATACCGCGACGACTTGGAAAAGAAACGCGCGCCTGGCTACGCGGCATTGCGGCTGATCGACTCACATCTCGCTAACATGCTTATTTCGTCACCGGGCGCTACACCATCGCCGAGATCGGCCTTTACGCCTACACCCATGTCGCACCCGAAGGCGACTTTGATCTCTCCAGCTTCCCCAATATTCTGAGCTGGATGGAACGGGTGCGGGCACAAGCCGGATACATCGGCATCGACGCGCACGGATAAAGGTAGATCGCGCCCAGTCCGGCGCGGCCTTCTGTTAAAATGCCGCAATGGATGTTTCCGATCTGCTCGACCCCCTCAATGACGCCCAGCGCGACGCGGTGACCAGCCCGGCCGGGCCGGTGCTGGTGATTGCCGGCGCCGGCAGCGGCAAGACCCGCGTGCTGGTGCACCGCATCGCCTGGTCGATCCGCGTCGAAGGCGCCTCGCCCTACGGCGTGCTGGCGGTGACCTTCACCAACAAGGCCGCCGCCGAGATGCGCGGCCGCACCGAACAACTGCTGGGCATACCGGTGGGTGGCATGTGGGTGGGCACTTTTCACAGCCTCGCGCACCGTTTGTTGCGCGCCCACTGGCGCGAGGCCCATCTGCCGCAGACTTTTCAAATCCTCGATTCCGACGATCAATACCGGCTGATCCGCCGTCTGCTGAAGAGCTTGGAGATCGACGAGGCGCAGTGGCCGCCCAAACAAGTGCAGTGGTTCATCAGCGGCCGCAAGGAGGAGGGCCTGCGCCCGCAGCACATCGACGCCCGCGGCGACCTGTTCACCACCCAGATGCTGCGCATCTATCAGGCCTACGAGGACAACTGCCGGCGCGCCGGGCTGGTGGATTTCGCCGAACTGCTGCTGCGCGCGCATGAGTTATTGCGTGACAATGCGGCGCTGCTCGCCCACTACCGCCAACGCTTTCAGCACATTCTGGTCGACGAATTTCAGGACACCAACACTTTGCAATACGCCTGGCTGCGGCTGCTGGCCGGCGAGCGCGGTTATTTGTTCGCGGTGGGCGACGACGATCAATCGATTTACGGCTGGCGCGGCGCGCGCATCGAAAACATTCAACGCTTCAGCAAGGATTTTCCCGGCACGCGGGTGCTGCGTCTCGAAGAGAACTACCGCTCGACCCGCACGATACTCGAAGCCGCCAATGCGTTAATCGCCCACAACAGCGGCCGCCTCGGCAAAGAGCTGTGGACCCGCGGCGAACAAGGCGAGCCCATCCTGCTCTACGCGGCCTTCAATGAATTCGACGAGGCGCGCTTCATCGTCGAGCGTCTGCGGCGGTGGGCGGAGGAAGGCAATCGCCGCGCCGAGGCGGCGATCCTCTATCGCTCCAACGCGCAATCGCGGGTGCTGGAAGAGGCGTTGCTGGCGGTGGGCATGCCGTATCGCGTTTACGGCGGCCTGCGTTTCTTCGAGCGCGCCGAAATCAAGGACGCGCTCGCTTATCTCCGCCTCATCGCCAACCGCGACGACGACGCCTCGTTCGAGCGGGTGGTGAACACCCCGACCCGCGGCATCGGCGAACGGACGGTGGCGGCGGTGCGCGATCTCGCGCGGCAAAAACAGATTCCGCTGTTCAGCGCCTGCCGCGCCTTGCTCGCCACCCCCGATCTCACGGGACGGGCCAATTCGGCGCTCAAGGTCTTTGTCGATCTCATCGAACGCCTCGCCGCCGACACCGTGCAACTGGAGTTGGGCGACAAGGCCGAACACGTCATTCATCACAGCGGCCTGCTCGACCACTACCGGAAGGAAAAGGGCGAGATCGGCCAGGCGCGGGTGGAGAACTTGGAAGAGCTGGTCACCGCCGCGCGGCAATTCCCGGCGCCGGAAGAAAGTGAACTCGATCCGCTCTCCGCCTTCCTCACTCACGCCGCGCTGGAGGCGGGTGAAGGTCAGGCCAATCAATGGGACGATTGCGTGCAGTTGATGACGCTGCACTCGGCGAAAGGCTTGGAGTTTCCACTGGTGTTCATCTGCGGCGTGGAAGAAGGCTTGTTCCCGCATCAGATGTCCATCGAGGAACCGGGCCGGCTCGAAGAGGAGCGGCGTTTATGTTACGTGGGCATCACCCGCGCCGAGCGTGAGCTCTATCTCACCCACGCCGAGAGCCGCCGCCTGCACGGCAGCGAAACCTTTCCGCGTCCTTCGCGTTTCTTGAGCGAGATTCCCGTGGAATTGATACGAGAGGTGCGCTCGCACGCACGCATCACGCCTCCAGGCGGTTTAGCGAATTACGCGGCGGCGGTGCCGGAAAACGTGCCAGGCGGTTTACGGTTGGGCCAACGGGTAGCGCACGCCACCTTCGGCGAAGGCGTCGTCACCAACTATGAAGGCCAAGGCAGCAGCGCGCGGGTCCAGGTGAACTTCGCCGCCGCGGGCAGCAAGTGGCTGGTGCTGGCTTACGCGAAACTGCAGGCGATGTCTTAATTCCGTGCGACCCAGTAATCCCGAGCTAGGCTGACGCGTGCAGGGTTGCCGTCATGAGTACCGGTGACCGCCAACCGACGAATCAAGCGTACACGCTGTTGTCGATACGTGTGTTTAAACCTCGGGCGGAATTATATTTTCCGCTGACCTGCCCCATCCCCAACTGCGAACTATACTTAAGCTAAGGAATCTCTGATTTTCAGTGCCTGCATTGTGCAAACTGCGCCGCCACCCTTCAATCATGGTCATGGTGGAATAAACCAAGGAAAGCGAAAATCACCGCTTCGTCTTTCGGCCCTGAGAAAATCCATGGACGGATGTTCAGAAATTGGGCAGTCATTTAACACGGACGGACCCCGATGGACATTCGCTTCGCGATAGGGCTATGCTGCTTGTGCTTGCTGAATTTCAGCTGTGCGCCGTACGGCGTCGCGAGTCAAGTTAACCCGCGGTTCCTATACAGCGCCAATCTTTACGACAACAGCATCACCATCTATCTAATTGACGACCGCAGCGGCAATTTAACCGTGCTGGGCGACGTGGCGGCGGGGGACGGGCCGCGGGCCTTGGCAATACACCCTAGCGGTGATTACCTGTATGTCACCCATCTGCATGCCAATACCGTGGCGCGCTACGTCATCGACAAAATCACCGGCGGTCTCACGCATCAACCACCCGATGTCGCCACTCAGGAAATACCCGAGGCGGTGGCGATAACACCGAACGGCCGTTATCTCTATGTCGCCAATGCGTATACTGACAGCCTATCCGCCTACCGCGTCAGCCGCGATGGCGGGCTGCACGAGATCGGAGTATACGCCAGCGGCGATTACCCACTCGCCATCGCTATCGAACCTAGCGGCCGTTACGCCTATGTGGCGAATTATCTATCAGATACGGCCGCGGTATTTGGCATCGACGCCGACAGCGGCGAGTTGACTCTGTTGAGCAAAGTAGCGACTGGCGCCCAGCCCAGTGCCATCGTAGTGGATAAACACGGCGATAATCTCTACATCGCCAACGGCATTTCCAGCACGATCCACAGCTTTCGCATCGACACTGACAGCGGTGCTTTGCTGCCGCTCGGTGAGTTTGCCGCGCCACTCTACCCTTACGCCCTGGCGCTCTCGCCGTCCCAAGCTCATTTGTACAGCGCCAATTTCGGCACCGATGATGTGGCGGCATACGCGCTGAATAAACGCGACGGCGGCTTGCGCCACCTCATGAGTCACGATTCCGACTCCGGGCCCTTCGCGGTTAGCGTGCATCCCGACGGCCGGTATCTTTACATCGCCAACGTGCGAGCCAACAGCATTTCAATTTATGGGATCGGCACCGACAGTGCCGTATTGCAACTGAAACGCACGGTGCCAACCCGACCTGGCGTTGCTGCCTTGATCCTGCATGATCCCTCAAGCGATACGTCGCCTACTTGCGCAGCGTTTTAATCGGATGCGTGAACGCATGAAATCAGTGTCCAACCCAATTAGCGGCTTAAATGAACGGCGTGAGGATTTCTCTGAACTGAATAAGCTCGCCATTTTATGCGGGGTATGGCGATGACATATCGCGCCTCATAAGACCACGATTGAGTGCTTACCCTTTCTCGCTGCTGGTGGATGCGCCGAGCCCAGCTCTCTTCCCGTCACGGGCGGCATATCTCATCGCATCCATCCAGCAAATATCGGCATTTTTATGATCTCGACATCTTATGACGTCATCGACAGCCACGAACCGAGCATAAGCAATAAAACCGTGATGACAGCAAGACCAATGACGAGAGGCGCATCGCTGCTCGTGATCAGGTGTTCCTTGTTCATAAACTCACCCCCTTTCTTCTCACCACAGTCACACATCGTAAGCACGACGGCAGACTGTTTTCAGACTCCGGCCTTCGGTTTGAAGTGGAAATGATCCTTGATCGCACCGAGCACATCAATCTGCGAGGCCAGCAGCCCGATAAAGGTCGGCACCAAGGTCCAAACGAGGATTTCATACCAGGTGGCTTCCATGACACATCTCCTTATCTCTTAATTACCTAGCCTTATGAAACCAAAATTCATGCGTCAGTACAGTGATAACATCACCTGATCACGGACAAAGTTGCCATCCGTTATTACCACGACCACACTCGCACCGTCCAAACCGTCGGCGCGGCGCAACAGCAAATTTGGCTTGCGGCTGCACGCGAATAACCGGCGGCTTAAACCGCTACGGTTTGGCGCGGGTAGCATGGGCTGCCATACAATGAAAGCCTGCGCTTTTGTCAAGGAATATTCTGACTCTGGGCGTACTAACTAAAACTTTGCTTAAAATCCCAGTCTCCTGTTGCCGACGGCGTCGGGAATCCTTAGAATTTGCCCTGCGCAAGACCGAGTCTTGAAGGGACACTCCGCACGACTCACTTCGCGCTCACCGGTAACTCGGGAACCGCGGATATCAACCGCTGTGCCCGGCGGTGTCAAAGTCTTTGTTTTCGACTCTTACCAACCAACAAGCAAATCCGAAGGGGAATACTGTCATGTTGAAACGGACTGCCTTAGTGGCATTGCCAGTAATCGCGTTATTGGTGGGTGGCTGTGCAAGCAACACCCAACTTAAAGAACAAGTGGACCACGCGCAAAAAACCGCGACCGACGCGCAAAAGAGTGCCGACGAAGCCAAACGCATGGCCCAAGACGCCAAAGGCTCGGCCGACCGCGCCAACGAAGCTGCCTCCAAGGCTCAGGCCGACGCCAGTGAAGCCAAACGCATGGCCGGCCAAGCACAGCAGGATGCGGCTGCCGCCAAATCCGCCGCTGATGCTGCCAATGAAAAGGCCGACCGCATGTTCAAGAAGGCCATGAGCAAGTAATTTTGCTCTACGCCGATTGGAGTGCGTGAAGCCCGACCTCCCTCACCGCGGCGTATAGCGCGCCGCGGGCGGGTAGGTTTGTAGGCCGACGAAATACGCGGCCGGATTTGGCCTGATATCGGGTAAGCTGGTTGATTTGCCAGGAATCGCGCTTCAATTAAGCGCGCAGGCTGTCGCTGTGCCGAAACGTGTGGCAGGCACCAGCAGATTCTCCAGACCGGCATTTTTATATATGCGTTGGCCGGTCACCACCGCTTCTTCCCGAGAAAGGAACGGTCCTACCAAAACCCGACACGAACCGGCTTCATCACGGCTATTCGCCAGCACGGGCAATTCCATGCGCCGCATCAGCTGCGTGACCTGTTTGATCTTGCGGATATCGCGAAACACGCCCACCTGGACCAGCCAAGATTGATTTGGCGTCTTCAAGGCTGCGGCCTGGGCTGACGACGCCACCTGCGGTGCCGGCACAAAAATCTGGGCGGGAATACCCGCGCGCCGGCTCGCCAGCTGAGCGGCCAACTGCCAGGCGCGATCATCCAACTTGGCCTCCACCGTACTGGTGATGGCCGCAACCATGGGCGTCAAATTAGTGGTGGGGCTGTGGCCCGCCTCGGCCATGGGCGGATGCGCCTCGAAATACAGCGCCCCCTGATGCCAGCCGGCCTTGTAAGGCTGATCCACTATCCGCACCGGCGTGCCGATGGCAACCTGCGGATAAAACTCTTCGATATTTTCGGGAAACATGCGCAAACAACCGTGGCTGATCCGCATGCCCACGCTGAACGGCCGGTTGGTGCTGTGAATCAGAAAGCTATTGAAGCCCAGGCGCAGCGCGTATTTACCCAAGGGATTATCCGGCCCCGGCAATACGATCTTGGGTAAAAACTCGCCTTCCGCGGCGTGTTCCGCCCGGATCGATTCCGGCACCGTCCACAGCGGATCCACTTTCTTTTCGATGATCGTGGTGCTGCCGGAAGGAATGGCGCGCCCCTCCGAACCGATGCCCAAGGGATAAGTCATCACCACCCGCTGCTCACCGGGCTTGGCCGGCGGATAATAATAAAGGCGCAGCTCCGGCAGATTCACCACGATGCCTACCCGCGGCGCGTTGGGCAATACATATTGGGTGGGCACCACGACGCTATGGCCGACCGGCGGCAGCCACGGGTCGACCCCTGGATTGGCATGGGTCATCTCATCGATGCCGACGCTGTAACGCCGACCGATGTCCAACAGGGTCTCCCCCGCCCGCACCTGGGTTTCCTGTATTTTGCCGATCAAAGCGTCGCCATCCGCCGGCAAAGGATACACCGCCGCCTGAGCGCCGGCGCTCAAACCAGCCGCCAGCAGCAAGGTCGCGCAGCAGCGGCGCAGGGAAAACGTATAGTGGGCAAAACAGGCTGTCATAGATTTAAAAGCTTGAAGAAGTAAGGATGGGAACGCCGCCGCCACTGCTATGAACGACCTGACTTGCAGGTGTGAAGTTCATCTCAAAGCAGGGACGACACCCTGCATAATGTATCAAGTATCACGGCCCATTGCCGCTAAAAATTACGACCCTCGTCGGGCGCGGGTGCTTGTAGGACTCTCCTATTACTGGGTAAGCTGCGTGCCATCATACCCCTGCCGTCCCCACGGCGAGGCTGGCGCCAGGACATTCGGAGTTTGATGCACTTGAATAACAGGATCATTAGCATGCAACGGATCCGGGCCTATCTTGCCGCACTGCTGGTCACTGCAAGCTGCCAGATCGTTGCCCAATCCGACCATGGTCCTTGGCTGATGGTGGACACCAGCGAACAAACGCTCACCGTCATGGAAGAAGGTCGAGTCAAATACACCTTTAAGAACATCTCCCTCGGCCGCAACGGTTACGACCCGCAACGCACCGCGGGCGACGGCAGAACCCCGCTCGGCGTATTTCGCGTGGCCTGGATCAACCCCAACAGCCGCTTTCACTTGTTTTTTGGCTTGGACTATCCCAATCACCAGCGCGCCGAACAGGCTTTTCAGCAAAAACTCATCGACTTCGACACCTATTTCTCCATCCGTCGCGCCTTATACCGCGGCGACGTCCCCCCGCAAAATACCCCACTGGGCGGCAACATCGGCATACACGGCATCGGCAACGGCAATCGCCGCGTGCACGAGCAGGCCAACTGGACCGAAGGCTGTATCGCCCTCACCAATGAACAAGTGGATAAGTTGGCCCAGTGGGTCAGCCTCGGCACCAGGGTAGTCATCTACTAAATCTGGCCGTCACCAAAACGATGGCGGGCGAAAATGGCCTGGCGCGGCGCCGGCCATCAAAAATGTAAGGAAAGCGAAAATCACCTTTTTCGCTTTCCTTTAACCATGAGGCCTCACTCATGATTTCCCCCATGAAAAAACCTCGCACGGGCGTAGCTGTCTTTACATCGCGAATCATTAAACCGGGTTGGTGGAGCGCGTAGCGTCAACTCAACGCTATCGCCAGATACACGCCATACAAACCGCCGTTCACCGCCAAATGCCACACCCGCAAACCGCCCCGCGCCAATAACACCCGCAGCCACAGCGCGCCCACCAAAGTAATCAGTACCCCCGCCAATACCTCGATACGCGGATCCCACGGCGTGAGCATGATGCCGATGGCGGGCAGTAACGTGCCCTGAAACACCATGGCCCCGGTGAGGTTGCCGAAAGCCAGGGTGTCTTTGCGCCGACGTATCCACAACACACTGTTGACCTTCTCCGGTAATTCGGTAGCGATGGGCACGATGATCAAAGACAACAACAGAGCCGACATCCCCAGCCACGCCGCGGTCGCCTCCACGCCGTGGATGAAACCCTTGGCCCCCGCCACCAACAGGGCCAGGCCTAACACCATCTGTACCAGGATAACCGGCATCCCCGGCGGGAGACCCAAACGGGTCAGCAACATCGGCTTGCCCGCCTCGGTACCGTGGCCTTCCTCCACCAATTTCGCGGAGGCACGCAGGGTGAGCAGGATATAAATGAAATACATCAGCACCAAACCCATGCCGATGGCCAGGCGCACGGCGGGATAATCGTGAGGCACGAACATGGCCAGCGCCGCCAGGGAAAACGCCGCGAGAAAAAAATTCAAGTCACGGTGGATGCCGGTGGGCTCCGGCGTGAATAATCCACCCATACCGCGGCTACGTAAGGTCACGATGGTCAACAGACCCATGGCGAAGGTAGCCAGCATCAGGGGCGCACCCAAGATCGCGCCGACGCCGATCTCGTGGTTCAAAGTTTGATTGTCGGTCCCGGCGAAAATGGCCAACACCGGCACCATGGTCTCGGGCATGGCGGTGCCCACCGCGGCGAACAAGGAACCGGTGACCCCCTCGGAGATTTTCAAACGCTCGCCCAAATGTTCCAAGGCATTCACGAACACCTCGGCGGCGAGCACGATCACCACCAACATCGCCAACATAAACAGAATCAACATGGTTAAATTACCGTGTCAGTCCGCAACGCGGCCGCGCCGGGGGCAAATTCGCCGATACTGCCGTGCGCTGTACAAAGCCACATTCCCGCGGCTCAACCCGCGCCAGGCAGCAGCAATGGCAGAGCGCCTTGTATGCTCAGCTTCACCCGACCATCACCGCCCGGCTGACCGAACAACTGCACACCCTGGGCAATCGCCGGCTGGCGCGGATCACCCGACACCAGGGTACCGGTGAAATCGTAATTACCGTCCGGCTTGAGATTCAACACGCCGTCGGCCTGCACCGCGCCGCCTTGATCCTTGAGCACACCCTTGATGCCCTCATCCGCGTTGTCGAGTGTTACGGTGAAACCACCCAAGTCCGCCGTCACCGGTTTCACTACCGCCGCGTTGTTCCAGGCCATCACCCCTTGCGCGGTGGTGATGCGGCCTTGGTCGATCACCAGCTTGTCGAGCTGCACGTCGAGCACCCCGCTCAACTCCGCGGCGGGTAGACGCAGCCACGACTCCAGCGCGCGGGCGGGCATGCGCAGGGCCACGTCGCTGAAATGCCAGCGGCCACCGAAGCCGCGACTGACTGACAAGGCGGCGGGCTCATCGCGATAAGCAAATTCCAAATCGGCGCCGAGTCTGCCGAACAGCAACGCCCAGGGATTCAACTGCCAATGAAATTTTTCCAGACGGGTCTGTCCCAGTTGCGCGGTCACGGCGCGGCCGTCCCACACGCTGCCGCTCAAACCCGACAAGACCACGCCGCCCAAGCGGGTCTGCGCCCAGCTATAGGCCCAGGGCGCAGGCAAGGTCGTCACCAAAAACACCAGGTACATCCCCAGTCCGAGACCGAGATAAGCCAAGCCGCGCTTCATCACGACCCCCGTTTCAAGGTGATGCGGGCGTTCACCCGGCCCGGTTCACTTTGTCTGTCCACCGCGAAATCGACGACGCTGACGCCATGGGTGCGCTGCAAACCACCCAGCCACAACATCACGTCATCGAAAGCCGCCTGTTCCAGAACCACCCGCACGATATTGTCGCCCTCCGGCTCGATGCGTCTGACCGCCGGTCCCAGCTGGGCGGCCCGCACCGTTTCGTCCGCCGCCGACAACAGCGAGGATGAATTCGCAGTCACCGGCGAGGCCCCCATACCGTTGCTGCGCAAGCGGAGCGCTTCAACCGAGGCCTGTTCCATCCACTGTTTGAGTAGACGTTGTTCTTGCACCGCCTGTTCGAGACGGGCCACGTCCTTAGCCAAGGGTTCCCATAACAGCAAATAACTCAGCGCAAGAAACGACAACAGTGCGGCGGCGATCACCATCACCCGCTCGCGCGGCGCCAGGGAGGCGAACCAAGCTTTCATGATGCCTTCCTCGTGATATGCAACTGGGCCTCGACCCGGTCATTGCGCGCGGTGGCGGATTGGATCTCGACGCTCAAGCCGCCGCTCACCAGCTGGTTCTTATATTGTTCCAGGCGTTGCAAATCACCGATGGTCAAGGCCACGTTCAATTCACCATCTTTATAAGCCACCCGCCGCAGTTCGACACCGCTGTTGGCCACCTGCGAATCACCCAAGGCCGCCATCAATTCCATGAAGCCGGCGGACTGGCCGCCGCCGCCACGCAAAGCCGCCAGCCGTTGTTCCATCTGCACGCGGGCGTCCACCACCCGCTTGGCATCGGGAAAGGTGTTCAAATAAATCTGATTCACTTCGGCGCGCAGCCGTTCGTGCTCTGTGCCGAATGTGTTGTGTTGATATAGCTTCAGGCCGAATTGCGTAATCACCCACAATGCCAGCAGGACCAGCACCGGCCGCCACGGTCGCCATAATTTACCCAACTGCTCGCGGCGGCTGTAGACGCCTTGCAATAAATTGAGACTGGTTGGCTCGTGATACTGGCCGGCGAACAACGCCAGCGACGAGCCGGGGTCGGCCTGCGGTTGGATGATTACCCCAGCTTCCGTCATCACCGCCGCCGCGACATCGACCGCGCCGCCGGCGGCATAGAGCCAGACGCTCTCCGGTCGGGGATCGGCTTCGGCCAAGGTCCGCTCCAAAACAAAAGCCAGATTGTCGGCGTCGAATACGAAACCGCTTTGCGCCGCCGTACGCCCCAGAACCTGTTCCGGTTCGCAGTATAAGGTCCATGCGCCGGCTTGATAAGGCAGGACCAGCACTTCGGGCACCAGGGCGGCGGGCTGGATACCCGCCTCATGTAATGCCGCCAGCCATGCGTCGAGACGGGCGCGGGCGATGATAGCCACCGCCAACCGTTCATCCGCCCCGCGTTCGCCGATCGCGAAATGGAGATCCTCCACGTCGTCGGCCAGCAAATCTTCCAATAGATAAGGCACGGCCGCCGTCAGCCGGGCACGATTGCGGGTGGGCACCGCCACCTGCCGGAAGGTGATATCCGCCGCCGGGACGAACACCACCACCCGCCGCGCGCCGATCTGGGCCGCCGCTTCCTGAAGTGGACCTTCCACGAACTGCCCGCCGGTGTCCAGCCAGCTGACGCGTTGGGTATCGCCGCCGAGGCGTATGAAAAAGAGTTCCCGCACTAATATGTCCCCTGTCCTCGCGCCAGCGCCTGCACATCACCGCCGCCGCGCCGCAACACGCTGTACAGACGTATCTTAACCCGTCCGAATTGCGTGGCGCCGTCCAATAAAAAATAATCACTGGCCAACGTCAGCCCGGCCGCATCCACCCCGCGACCCGCCAAGGCCGGCTGCTGCATGAAAGCTGGCATCGCGCCGAACCCGTCCTTCTCACGCACCTCGATCAAGGTTTCCGCATCCGCCTCGCTCACCTGAGGCGCCAAGGCCATCAACACCTCCTTGGGCGCGGTATTGACGTTGATGTCAGTGCGGGTCGGCAAGGCGCTGACCAGGGGCGCCAGCTTTTGATAGATATCGGCCGTGACACCTTGCACCAACAGCAATTCGCTGGAACTGGCCATCGGTCCGTTGGCGGCGCGGTAAGGCACCGCGCCGCGTAGATATTCGCCGTCCTCGGCACCACCGGGAAAGGTGACGTCGGCATCCGGATCAAGCCAATCCAACACCGCGTTGGCCAGGTTGGGATCGACGTTCAATACAGTGAGCAGATTTTGAAAGCGCTGCATGTCGAGCGGACTGACCTTGTTGTCTTTCACCAGATTATTGAGATTGAAGCGGCCTTGCAGGTCTTCCAGGCGTCCACCGACCACCGCCCCTTCGACCGCGATGGGCGGCAGCTGCAAGGCCCACGGCTCGCTGAGATGATCGGTCTGATTGTCGCGTTTGTCTTTCGCCAGCACCTGCCGCACCCAACTCTCCACGCCCAGGGCGAACACGTAGGCGCGTTCGCCTTCGATGACATTGGCGGTGCGCCGCACATCGAGCTTTTGCTGCGCCGCCATCGACATCGCGATCACCGCGATCACCGCGGCGATCAACACCGCGGTGATCAGCGCGACACCGCCCTGCGCGGCGGGCATTGCGGCGCAGTATCGCATAGTTTTTCGCCGCGCCCTCATGGCCCCGGCACCCGAAACAAACGAGTCACTCGTCCCCAATCGGCGAGGTCGATGGTGATCTCTACCGCGCGCGGTAAAGACGTCTCCTGATTGGGCGGCGGCCAGAATCCCTGCCACTGGCGCGTCTGATCGAGAAAACGCAGTTCCACCGCCTTCACGTCCTCCAGCATCACTTCCTCATGCGGCAACACGCCGGGGCCGCGATCCAACACCGCCCAGCTTTGCCGCACCCATTTATTGTCGGCGAAAACATAGGACACCCGTTGCAAATGACTGCGCGGCAAACCGAGCGGATTGCGCCAGCCGGCGCGGGTCAAGCTGAGCAGATTGGTGCCGACGCCGCCGCCTTTCATGACCGGTTCGACGTCGCCGAATTCGTCGCGCACTCGGCGGGCGATGCCCTGCTCGATATCGCGCCCCAACACCGTGAAAACCATTTGCAGTGCGGTGAGCCGTTCAGCCTTGGCCTGCATGTGGGTGCGGGTGCTGGAGACTTGATTGAGCGCGGTATAGGCGATGGCGGCCAGCACGGCGAAAATGGCCAGCGCCACCAGCAGCTCGAGCAAGGTGAATCCGAACTGAGTGCGGCGGCCCGTCATTCGGACACCGGCTGCGCGGGTTTGCCGAGGTACGCCACCGCG
Organism: Gammaproteobacteria bacterium; assembly: GCA_023266095.1. GTDB lineage: Bacteria > Pseudomonadota > Gammaproteobacteria > DRLM01 > DRLM01 > CAKKSB01. The sequence continues at coordinate 18,227 of JAHFRV010000028.1, forward strand.
TCGGCCAGGGCGTTTTCACGGCGTTTGTCCGCATAGGCGGTCACGTCGAGGCGCCGCACATCGGGATCGTCGGTGGTGGAGACTTTCACCTCCCACGACCAGACGTGATCGGCCATCAGACTTTCACCGTGCAGGACACTGGGATTCGGCCATTCACCGCTCACTTGCAGTTCGGCAACTTTATTCATCACCACCCAATGGGCGAGCGTGCGGTCGCGCAGATAACCCGCGTTATTGACGAAGGCGCTGACCGCCGCGACCACCGCCGCCACCGCGGTGGCGATCACCGCCAGCGCCACCAGAATTTCGATGAGGGTGAAACCGCCGACGCGGGACGGCAACTTAGTCATCGGCGGGCGCCTTCACGTGCAAGTCACCGCGGGCCGTGCCGATGATGTGATAAGCGCCGCCGGTCCCGCTCTTGTGCACAGTGAGATCAAACGGCGACATCTCGCCGCTGGAGAGCAGAAATAGCCTGGGCAGGGTTGCTTTCTCCTCCTCTTCTTCTTGTGACTGACCGGCGAGCGTGAGGCGCTCGCCTTCCAGTTCGATATCGATCACCAGCGCTTGAGGCAGGCTGCGCGGCCTCAATAATTCGTCGTCGGCGACCGGTTGCCACTTCTCGCCGTCGAAACTGAGAAAAGCGTAGCCGGTGCTGTCGAACTCCACGGCGAATTCCTGGCCTTGCGACACCGCTTCCTGGCCGGCGAGGCGGATCAAAGCAGCGAGACGTTGCGTTTCATCCTGCACCGACGTATCGCCGCGACTGATCGACAACACCGCGAAGCTGACCAGCACGCCGATGATGAGCATCACCACCAACACTTCCAGCAAGGTGAAGCCGCGCGCGCGGCGCGGCAGGGAAGAAGACGGGCAGCGGCTGATCACTGGCACACGCCGTTATTCAAGGCTCCAGTTGCCGATATCGGCGTCCATGCCTTCGCCACCGGTCTGCGCGTCCCGCCCCAGACTGAAGATATCGACCGCGCCGTGCGCGCCGGGATTGAGATATTGATAAGGATTGCCCCAAGGATCCTTGGGCAGGCGGTCCATGTAACCACCCTCTTTCCAGGCTTTGGCATCGGCGGGTTTCTCCACCAGCGCCTCGAGACCGGCGTCGGTGCTGGGATAGTCGTGGTTATCCAGCTTGTAGAGATTGAGGGCACTCTCCAGGGCGCGGATATCGGCGTGGGCCTTGGTGATGCGCGCGGTGTCGGGACGGTCCATGATCCGCGGCACCACGATGGCGGCGAGGATGCTGAGAATCACCACCACCACCATCACCTCGATCAAGGTGAAACCGCGCTGCGCCGCGCGCGCCACCGAAAAATGTTTAACACGGGTTGTTTGCTTGTTCATCATGTCACACCTGTTGCTTTGCCTCTCTCGGACCGCCGTTGAGCATACCACGGCGACAATGACGCCTGTGTGAAGCCGCCGCCGCACTATTTCACCAGCTGATTGAGATCGAAGATCGGCAACAATATCGCCAGCACGATTACCAGCACCATGCCGCCCATGATCAGGATCAGCAGCGGTCCGAACAATTCGGTGATGGTGGTGATCAGCACCTCCATCTCCCGTTCCTGCGCATCCGACGCCCGCTCCAGCATCTCTTCCAGTTTGCCGCTGGACTCGCCGCTGGCGATGAGGTGGATGGTCATCGGCGGGAAATAACCGCTGTGTTCCAGCGCGGCGTGCAGGGCCGCGCCTTCACGCACCCGCCGCGCCGCCTCGTCCACCGCCGCGCGCATCGGAATATTACTCACTACACTGGCGGAGATACGCAAGGCCTCCAGCACCGGCACGCCGCTGCCGGTGAGTATGCTGAGCGTGCGCGCGAAGCGCGCGGTGTTGAGCCCGCGCACCAGCCGCGAAATCATCGGCACGCGCAACAATAATTGGTGATAACGGCGCTTGGGGCCGCCGCGCCGCAACATCATGCGGGTGAGTATCAGCGCCGCGACCAGGGCGATCAACACCCACAAACCGTAGGCGCGGGTGAAGTCACTCGCCGCGATCAGCGAGCGGGTCAACAGCGGCAACTTCTGGCCGATGCCTTCGAACACCTGCACGATCTGCGGCACCACGAACACCATCAAAAAGGCCACCACCAGCAGCGAAACCGTCAACACCAGCAGCGGATAGATCAAGGCAAGAGTGGTTTTCTGCTGTAGGGTCTGGCGGGTCTCGGTGTAATCGGCGAGACGCTCCAGCACGCTGTCGAGATAACCCGACTGTTCGCCCGCCGCCACGGTGGCGCGATAGAGGTCGGGAAACACATGGGGGAAATCTTCGAAGGCCGTTGCCAGGGAATGACCTTCCATGACCCGCGCCCGCACCGCCATCAGCATGCTGCGCAAGCGCGGCTTTTCGGTTTGGCGCGACAAGGCCTGTAACGCTTCTTCCACCGGCAGACCGGAACGCACCAGAGTGGCGAATTGGCGGGTGATCAGAGCGAGATCGACCGGACTGATCCGCCGCTGGAAAATCCCGCGCCGCACTTGATTGCGTGCCTCGCGCTGCCGCACTTCCACCACCGCCAGCGGCGACCAGCCCTGTTCGCGCAACTGCTGACGGATCTGCCGCGGCGTGTCGGCCTCGAGCACACCCTTGCGTTCCTTGCCGGCGGGGTCCAGCGCCGTGTATTCGAACGCGCCCAAATCTTAGTCCTCGTGGGTGACGCGCAACACTTCTTCGAGCGAGGTGTCGCCGTTCAGCACTCGCCGCATGCCGTCCTGAAATAGATTGCGGTGACGGGCGTGTGAATAGGCTTCGAGCGCCTGTTCGCCGGCGCCGTCGTGGATCATGCCGCGCATTTTTTCGTCCACTTCCAGCATCTCGTAGATGCCGGTGCGGCCGCTGTAGCCGGAATGGCCGCAGGCCTTGCAGCCGCCCGGACTGTACAACGTCGGCGGCGTGGCGGCGGCGAAACCGAAACGCGCACAGTCCACTTCCGTCGCGGTATAAGCCTGCTTGCAGTGGCGGCACAACAAACGCACCAGCCGCTGCGCCAGCACGCCGATGAGGCTGGACGACAATAGAAACGGTTCCACACCCATGTCGCGCAAACGGGTCACCGCGCCCACCGCGCTGTTGGTGTGCAGGGTCGAAAGCACGAGGTGACCGGTGAGACTGGCCTGCACCGCGATCTCGGCGGTTTCCAGGTCGCGGATTTCACCCACCATCACCACGTCCGGATCCTGACGTAAAATGGCGCGCAAACCGCGGGCGAAGGTCATCTCCACCCGGGTGTTGACGTGGGTCTGGCTGACGCCGTCGAGGTAATATTCCACCGGATCTTCCACGGTCATGATGTTGCGGCGCCGGTCGTTCAACCGGGTCAACGCGGCATACAAGGTGGTGGTTTTACCGGAACCGGTGGGGCCGGTGACCAGCATGATGCCGTGCGGCCGGCGGATGATTTTGTCGATCAGGACCAAGGCATCGGCGGCCATGCCGAGCTGTTCCAAATCCAAACGCCCCGCCTGTTTGTCCAATAGGCGCAGCACCACTCGCTCGCCATGGCCGGAAGGCAGAGTGGAAACACGCACGTCCACCGGCCGGCCGGCGATGCGCAGGCTGATGCGTCCGTCCTGCGGCAGGCGTTTCTCGGCGATGTCGAGTTTGGCCATCACTTTGATGCGCGAGGTGATCAACGGCGCCAGCACCCGGCGCGGCTCCAGAACCTCGCGCAGTATGCCGTCGACGCGGTAACGCACCACCAGCCGGTGTTCGTAGGGTTCGATGTGAATATCGGAGGCGTTTTCTTTCACCGCCTGGGTGAGCAAGGCGTTGAGCAGGCGGATGATGGGCGCGTCGTCCTCGCTCTCCAGCAGGTCTTCCGGTTCCGGCAATTGCTGGGCGATGCGATACAAATCCATGTCGTCGCCCAGGTCGCCCATGATGTCCATGGCTTCGCTCGAACCTTGTTCGTAGGCCTGGCGTAGCAGGTAATCGAACTTGTCGCTGTCCAAAGTCAGCAAGCTGACCGGCGCGCCGAGATAACGGCGCACTTCGGCGAGGGCGGCGGCGCTGACATCGGCACGGCACCACACCATGGCGCGGCCGTTGTCCCACTGATTGACCAGCACGCCGTGACGCTTGGCGAAGGCGAAAGGCAAGCGACGTTGTACCGGCGGCTCGGCGGCGGGGGCGGCGGCGTCAGGAGTGATGTCGTCGGGCATCACACTCATGGTTCATCCCGCGGCCGACGCGGATCCGGCGCGCCTCCCGCAAAAGGCGCCGGCAAATCCATGCGCTCGTCCAAGGTGGGCATCAACGGTGACTCCTCATCCGGCAGCAAAGCCACGCCCTTCTCGCGGAGTTGCAGTTGTTTGGCGCGCATCAAGTTGTATTTGTTGCCGGAGGACTGCGCCAGCAGGCTTTCGTCACGCATGATGACCGGATGCAAAAACACCATGAGATTGGTCTTGTCCTTGGAGGTGGATTTATAACGGAACAAGGCGCCCAGCACCGGCAGATCGCCCAGGCCCGGCACTTTTTGCACGCTCTCGCGGAGATCGTCGGTGATCAAGCCGCCCAGTACCACTACTTCACCGTCGTCCACCAGCACCGTAGTGCGGATCGACCGGGTATTAGTGACCAAATCGGCCGCGCCCGCGACACCGGCGGCCAAGCTGTCGACCTTCTGTTCCACTTCCAGACGGATGGTATTGCCCTCGTTGATCTGCGGTTTAACTTTGAGGGTGAGACCGACATTCTCGCGGTTGATGGTCTGGAAGGGGTTGTTCGGCGCCGAACCCGTGCCGGTGCTGGTGAAAGAGCCGGTGACGAACGGCACGGTCTGGCCGACCACGATCTCCGCCTCCTGATTGTCGAGAGTCACCAGGGTCGGCGTGGATAAGACATTGGTGGCGCCGTCGCCCTGCAAGGCCCGCACTATCGCCGCGAAATTGAGACCGCTGTTGAAGCGACCGAGGCCGAAGGTCAAACCTTCGGGCAAACTCGGTTTACCGGCAATGATACCGCCGGCGATGTCGCTGATGCTGGAACCCGTACCATTACCAAAATTGGTGGCGCCCACCGGGCTGTTGCCGCGCGAGGTACCGTCGACCGCCCATTGCACGCCCAATTGCGCGGCGCGCTTCACTGAGACTTCGGCGATCACCGACTCCACCAGCACTTGAGCACGCCGCACATCCAACTGACGGATCACCGCCTGCAAAGACCGGTAGACTTCCTGCGGCGCGGTGATCACCAGCGCATTGGTACTTTCGTCGGCTTGAACGGTGAAGCCCGCGCCTTTGCCGGCCGCGGTGGCGGCGGTGGCGCCTTTTTTGGCCTGTTCCTCCTGCTGCACGCTCTGACCGATGCCGGTGAGCACCGGTACCAGCTCCTTAGCGTTGGCATAACGCAGATAGACCACGTGGATGTCGCCCTCGCGCTCCAGCGGAATGTCGAGGTGGGAAATGATGGCGCGAATACGCAGGCGGTTGGATTTGCCGCCGCTCAATAAAATGCTGTTACTGCGTTCGTCGGCCATCAGGGTCGAACGCGAGTCCGGCAGCTCGCCACCCTGGCGCTGCTGGGCGCTTTGCTGATTTTGTTGTTCGAGGGCGCTAAGGATGCGCACCACTTCGACCGCCGCCGCATAGCGCAGCGAAATGACTTCAATCTCGTTTTCCACGCTGGGCAGGTCGATGCGTTCGATGATCTCGGCGATGCGGTCGATGGCGGCGGCGCGATCGGAGACGATGAGTACATTGCTAGGCGGATAGGCCACCATATGCCCCTGCTGGGGAATCAGCGGCCGCAGAATAGGTACCAACTGGGCGGCGGGCACATTGTTCAGAATCATGACGCGAGTCACCATCTCATCGCCCCGCGGACCATCGCGGCCGCTCGACACCGGCACGCCCGATTGCTTGGCGTTGACGTCGGGCATGATCTTGATCACCCCGCCGGCGGGCACGGCGGCAAAGCCATGCACCTGCAGCACCGAGAGAAACACCTGGTAGATTTCGTCTTTGTTGAGCGGTTTGCCGGAAACGATGGTGACCTTGCTCTTGACCCGCGGATCCACCACGAAATTGCGGCCGGTCTGTTCCGCCACCCAACTGATGACCGCGTCCAACTCGGCGTCTTTGAAGTTGAGGGTCACCGACTCGGCACTCGCCGACGGCACCGCCAGCGCCAGCCAAGCCAACAATGCGCTCCACGCCCAGCCCCGACTCAGAATGCGGAATCGCTTGTTGTTATTGCTGCAACTATCCATCTTGTCGATTACCTCTAGCTCTGCAAGCGGCCGTTTGTCATTTTCTGAACTTTATCGATCGACACGGGAACTGGGGTTTATCCGGCCCCGCGCTCAGGCTATTTATTTATTCGCCTATGGGTATGCTGATTGAAAACTGCGCCCCGTTGCGCAATAGCTCGACATTCGCCTGCTCTGCCGAGCCAATGGTACGCATTAATTCCAATCGCCCCTGCGGGTTCACCACACTCACCCCATTGAGGGCGGTGATCACATCACCGCTCTGCAAACCGAACTTAGCGAACAGAGCCGCGTCCTGGCCGGGCCGCACTCGGTAACCCACGAAACGTCCACCCTGGCGGAAGGGTTCCCCCTGTAGCAAGGTGGCCAACGCCTGTGGATCCTGCAAAAACTGGCCGCGCAATTGCTGGAGCGCCGCGCCCGCATCGGGCGCCACAGTCGGATTGTCCGGCAGCGAGTCCGGCATGACTTGCGGGTTCAGTACCCCCGCTGGCGGCATCGGTGTGGCACCCATCTGCATCACCGCTTGCGGTAATACCAATGTTTCGAAGCGGCCACCGCGCGATAAAACAATGTGCTGGGGATGGACTTCGTGCAAAACCGCCCCGCCTGGCAATTGATCTCCTATCTGGAAGTATTCTTCTTTGCCGGCGGGATCGGCGATGATCGCGCTGGCAGTCTTAGGATTACTGGACGCCACCACCCCCCGCAATTGTAAATTCAGCGCCGTCTCGGGGATGGGCGCGTTACCGGCCGACACCGCCTCAACTTGCGAACTGCCCAATAAGTGGCGGATCGCAATCCCCTGACTCAAAGCCAGGGCATCCAGCCGCGGCGCGGTGGTGGGCTGCACCACATCCACCGACACCGTAACCGGGGCCTCCGGCGGGGGCGGGAAAAACAGCCACGTTATACGCGCGGCGCTGTAGGCCAATAAAGTGACCGCCAGCCCCGTCGCCAATACCGGCAGACGGCTTGCCGCAGCTCCGTTCGCCACGATACTCAAGGCTTGTTTCCAGTCCAGCGCCACCGTGATTTTGCCCCCGGCCGATCCTAATTTCACGCTAAGAAAAACCTGTCCATAATACGCCTTTCACCCTTAGATCGACAAAAAATCAATTTAATTGAATGCCCTCCGAGCCAAGGCGCAAGTCTACAAGATAAAAGTTACAACACGTCTCGCCCTCAAACGCAATGCGGTGGCGATCAATACATCAAAGAAACCAGGCCCCGACCAGCGGCCGCCTACCGATCATTTATTGAAAGTTATGTGACTTAGAAATGACGTTCTCATGGCGTACGGGCTTGCTTTACGCACAGTTTTATAGCTCAACTTTTGAGCAGCCCATCTCATTCAAGAGTTTTATGCTTTGTCATCCTCTCTAATTATAACTATTTGTTTTATTAGCAATTCCATGAATTGCTGGAGATTGCGTCATTTGTTCTAAGCCCAGTATCGGCGGCTATTTCCAGGATTTGGTCGCATTTTTTCCACATACTTATCCACAGATATTGTGAATAATCTAAAAAGATGAACAGGGACGGATGATTAATGGCTCCAAATGATATTTCTTAATTAACTTGCGCCTATAACGTCATCCCATACGTAGCCGCGAAATGCCGCGCGCACTTTCAAAATGGGAAAAGAACGACGAGAAAAAACAGACCGGGTTCTCAACGCCAACGGAACAAGACCCAACGCGGGGGGATTACCTCGGGGTCCAGTTCGCGCTCGCGGGTTTCGAGGTTACCGTCCCCGTCGGTATCGACCAGATAATAGGGGGCACCTTGGGCGGGAGTCACTTTAATCATATAAAGCTGGTTGGCGATGCGGTATTCCTCGATGGCCTCGCCACCCCGCTGAATAATCGTCACCTCCGGCTCTAGGTTTTCACCGCCGGGCACGACATCCGGCTCGACGGCATACACCGTCGTCGAAAACAGCCCGGCCACCACTAGCCAGCGCATTACAGACATCACGGGAATCGTCCTTAATTGATGTGGATTACAAATCCAGCAGCATCTCTTGCTCTTCCGCGGAAGGCTCGAAACCACGGCTTTCATAATGATTAAAGATAGCATCCACCACTTCTTCCGGCTTGTCCAACACCTGGATGAGATTGAGATCGGACTCATCTATGGTACCTTCCGTTACCAGCGTGGCTTTGAACCAGTTGATCAAACCTTCCCAAAACGGTTTGTGGACCAGAATGATGGGGATGCGGCGGGTCTTACCGGTTTGCACCAGAGTGAGGATTTCCGCCAGTTCGTCGAGCGTGCCGAAACCGCCGGGCAGCACCACGTAAGCCGAGGCATATTTGACGAACATCACCTTGCGCGAGAAGAAATGCCGGAAGTGCAATGAGATATCTTGATAGTGATTGGTGCTCTGCTCCATCGGCAATACGATGTTGAGGCCGATGCTGGGCGACTTGCCGGCGAAACAACCTTTGTTGGCCGCCTCCATCAAACCCGGACCGCCGCCGCTGACCACGCTGAACCCCGCGTCGGACAGAGCGCGGGCGATGTCTTCGGTGAGTTTGTAATAAGGGTGATCCGGCGGCGTGCGCGCGGAGCCGAAAATACTCACTGAAGGTTTGATCTGCGCCAAGCGCTCGAACCCCTCGACGAATTCCGCCATGATTTGAAAGATCTTCCAAGATTCCCGGCTCAGCATGCTATCGTTGACAGGCATCATGCTGGGGTGATTCGCTCGGTGTTTGTCGTCCATACTCATCTCTTATAGTGGTTCCTTGTTACTACTATCGGCGTGGCTAAGGAAGATTTTTAGTACAATCTCCCGTCTCGCCTCAATCAGCAGACCGCCATGACCGCACAACAGCCCAAGCCCCTCGTACTCGTTGACGGCTCATCCTACCTGTATCGCGCCTTTTATGCGCTGCCGCCCCTCACTAACAGCCGGGGCGAACCCACCGGCGCGGTCTACGGCGTGCTCAATATGTTGCGCAAGCTGCTGAGCGATTACGACCCGGATTACGTGGCCGTGGTGTTCGACGCCAAAGGCAAGACCTTCCGCGACGACCTGTTCGCACAGTATAAAGCACAGCGCCCGCCCATGCCTGATGATCTCAGAAGCCAGATCGAACCGCTGCACGCCGCGGTGCGCGCGAGCGGCCTGCCGTGTCTCGTGGTGGACGGCGTCGAGGCGGACGATGTGATCGGCACCCTGGCCCTGCGCGCCGGCTCGCAGGGCTTGTCGGTGGTGATCTCCACCGGCGATAAAGACATGGCGCAACTGGTGAACGAACAGGTCACCTGCATCAACACCATGTCCAACACCGTGCTCGACCGCGAAGGCGTGATCGCCAAATTCGGTGTCCCGCCCGAGCGTATCGTCGAGTATCTTGCCCTGATCGGCGACAGCTCCGACAACATCCCGGGCATCCCGCAGGTCGGCCCCAAGACCGCGGTGAAGTGGCTCACCCAGTACGGCAGTCTCGACGCCATCGTCGCCCACGCGGGCGACATCCCCGGTCGCGCCGGCGACAATCTCCGCGCCCATCTCGAACAGCTGCCGCTGGCCCGTCAATTAGCCACCATCCATTGCGATGTCGCGCTCGACGTCGGCCCCAGCGATCTGCGGCGGACCGCGCCCGATACCGCGGCCTTGAGTGAGCTATATCAACAACTGGAATTCAAGACCTGGCTGCGTCAATTGCAGGAAGACCAGACAGCGCAAGACGGCGACACCCCCCTTTCGGCGGCGCCCGCCATACCTACCGCTAAAACCGCCGATTACGATACGGTACTCACCAACGAGGCGCTGGACGCCTGGCTAGTGAAGCTGCGCGCGGCCGAGTTCTTCGCGTTCGACACCGAAACGACCAGCCTCGATTATATGCAGGCCGAGATCGTCGGCGTTTCCTTCGCGGTCACCCCCGGCGAGGCGGCCTATATTCCGCTCGCTCACGACTATCCCGGCGCGCCAGAACAACTTCCGCGCGACTCGACCCTCGCCAAACTCAAACCGCTGCTGGAAGACCCGGCCCGCGCCAAGCTCGGCCACAATCTCAAATACGACATGAGCGTGCTGGCCAATCACGGCATCTCCCTCAAGGGCATCCGCTATGACACCATGCTGGAGTCCTACGTCCACAACAGTACCGCCAGCCGCCACGACATGGATTCGCTGGCCAAAAAATACCTCGACTATGAAACCATCGCTTTCGAGGACATCGCCGGCAAGGGCGCGAAGCAACTCACTTTCAACCAGATCGCCCTTGAAGAGGCGGCGCCCTATGCCGCCGAAGATGCCGACATCACCCTACGCTTGCATCACCGATTATGGCCGGAGCTCGAAAAGACCCCGGCGGTAAAAGCGCTGTTCGAGCAAGTGGAGATGCCGCTGGTGCCGGTGCTGTCACGTATCGAACGTACCGGCGTGCTGGTGGACGTGGCCATGTTGCGCCGACAGAGCGGCGAACTCGCCACCCAAATGGCCGCTCTGGAAACACAAGCCCACGCCGTCGCCGGCCAACCTTTTAATCTCGGCTCACCGAAACAGATCCAGGAAATCCTCTACGACAAATTACAATTGCCGGTGTCTTTCAAAACCCCGACCGGTCAAGCGTCCACCGGCGAAGAGGCGTTACAGGAATTAGCGGAACACCATCCGCTCGCCCAGCTCATCCTGGATTACCGGGGTTTGAGCAAACTCAAATCGACTTATACCGATCGGCTGCCGGAACAAATCAACCTGCGTACCGGCCGGGTCCACACCTCGTATCATCAGGCCGTGGCGGCGACGGGCCGGCTTTCCTCCAGCGACCCCAATCTGCAGAACATCCCGATCCGCAGCGCCGAGGGTCGCCGTATCCGCCAGGCCTTCATCGCCCCACCGGGCCATGTGATCATCGCCGCCGACTATTCGCAGATCGAGTTGCGCATCATGGCCCACCTCTCCGGCGACCAACGCTTACTGCACGCCTTCAGTACCGGCATCGACATCCACACCGCCACCGCCGGTGAGATCTTCGGCGTGCCGCCCGCCGAGGTCAGCGCCGACCAGCGCCGCAACGCCAAAGCCATTAATTTCGGCCTGATCTACGGCATGTCGTCTTATGGGCTCGCCCGCCAGCTCGGCACCAGCCGCGAGTCCGCGCAAACCTACATTGATCTCTACTTCGCCCGGTATCCCGGCGCCAAGGCCTTCATGGAACGCATGCGAGCCGACGTGCGAGCGCGCGGTTACGTCGAGACCGTGTTCGGCCGCCGCCTCTATTTACCCGATATCAACGCCCGCCAAGCCCAGCGCCGCCAATACGCCGAACGCGCGGCCATCAACGCCCCCATGCAGGGCACGGCCGCCGACATCATCAAACGGGCGATGATCCGCGCCGACGCCTGGCTAGCGGAAAGCGGGGTCGCTGCTAAAATGATAATGCAGGTACATGATGAACTGGTCTTCGAAGTGGCTGAGGACGACGTTACCCAGGCCAGCACCGCCATACGCGATTGTATGATGGGGGCGGCCTCGTTGGCAGTGCCACTGGTGGTGGATCTCGGGGTGGGCCAGAATTGGGACGAGGCCCATTAAGGCCCTAGATTCACTGACGATTTTTTTGTTTTAAAAAATTGGGTGGCTAGTAATGAACTTTTTGCATAACCAAGTACTCTCAGTCTGTGAGTACGGTTTCTAGGTTTCTGGACCGTACTCTACCGCTCGCCTCCCTGAGCGGGAAACCCCTCTAACCTGGCTTCCCCAAGCCGGGTCTCTTAGGCCCCGGTCCCTCCTCCCTCTTCTTGACCGGGGCCTTTTTTTTTATTTCCAGCCAATGCGAAAATAAATCTCGCGCTTCTTCTTCGCCGCTGCGTTTCAATGCTGAAAACAATTGGACGCTGACCCGGCCCTCCACCCCATACTCCCGCAGGACCGTGGCGCGCACGCTATGCAAGGTCGCACTGGCGGCGCCCCGGCTCAGCTTATCGGCCTTGGTGAGCAGGATATGCACGGCGATGCCCCGTTCCACGCACCACGCCACCATATGTCTATCGTAATCGGTCAGCGGATGACGGCTGTCCATCACCACTATCAATCCGCGCAAGGACCGCCGTCCGCCGAGATAAGCCTCCATCAGGCGCTGCCAGGCCTCTTTCATGGGTGTCGGCACTTTCGCATAACCATAACCGGGCAAATCGACCAAACGGCGCTGCTCATCCACCCTGAAAAAATTGATTTCGCGGGTGCGGCCCGGTGTCTTGCTGATGCGCGCCAAACCACGCAGACCGGCAATCACATTGAGGGCACTGGACTTGCCTGCGTTGGAGCGGCCCGCCAGCGCCACTTCCCAGCCCGCGTCGGCAGGAAACTGGGCGGGGCGCGCCGCCCCCAAAATGAAGGTGGTCAACCGGAAAGGCGATTCCCGGCGCGGCGCGGCGCGGCGAGACGCCGCTTTTTTATCGGTCATGATTATTTCTTACCGGCCCCGTAAATATAGCGGGCCAGGGTGGCCTCGTCCTCGCTCACCCGGCGCACCAGTCGATCGAGGCTAATGATCGCGTGTTCCAGAAGATTCACCGCGATATAGGGATGTTCGACGCGCAGGCGCTTATACATGGGCCGCGACAATTTTAGTAATTGGGTGTCGTCGCTCAGCGAACGCATCCGCAGGGAGCGGGGATGGCGGTCGAAGAACGACATCTCACCCATGAGATCGCCCTCTTTCATACGCCCCACCTCGATCTCACGGCCGCCGTCATCATGCAACAGGGACGCCTCGCCCTTGATCACGAAAAACAAGGCTTCACCCACATCGCCGATGTCGGCGATCACCGCTCCGTTTTTATAAGAGGCCAGCTCCGTGTAGTCCAAGAGTGTCTCCACCTCTTTCACGGTGAGGGTTTCACACAAATATTGCTGGTTCAAAAATTGGGTGAGTTTGGCTCGTTTGTCTGCCATGCGTCATGCTCCATTCTATGTTTGACCCATCCCGTCGGAGCGGCGCGAGAGTATTGCGCTCCCCCCTCGACTTGCATAGGCTTAGGGGCCGGATTAAGGACGGCGAGCCGTCCAAGTGCGAGGCATTATCGAGCGTGCGCCGCGGATCGGCAAGTCGTTTGCTCTCTCGCCGAACCAAGCACATTGAAAACTGTCCACCACCCGACCTCTGGTTCATGACAAAAACAGGTGATGAAATGCTGAAACTCTCTTTGCGCTGGCTGTTACCCTTGTTGCTGATCCCCGCTCTGGCCCAGGCGGCCGAATTCCAGGAAGGCCGCAATTACACGCGCATCGTTCCCGCCCAGCCCACCGAGAGCAAAGGCAAGATCGAAGTGGTGGAACTGTTCTGGTACGGCTGCCCGCATTGCCATCGTTTCCAGCCTTACCTGGAACGCTGGGCAAAACAGTTGCCGGCCGATGTGGAATACCGCCGCATGCCCGCCACCCTGGCGGAACACTGGATCATCCATGCCCGCGCCTTCTACACCGCCGAAGCCTTGGGGGTGCTCGACAAAATCCACAAACCGCTGTTCGATGCCATCCACGCGCAAAAACGCCGGCTGGACACCGAAGAGCGCCTGATGGAATTCTTCGCCGAACAGGGCGTCAGCAATGACGACTTCAAAAAGACCTTCAATTCCTTCTCGGTGGAGACCAAGGTGCGGCGCGCCAAAGAAATGAGCCGCCGTTACATGACCGAGGCCACGCCATCGGTGGTAATCAATGGCAAATACATCCTCAACAGCGGCCAGGTCGAAGGCAACTTCAACACCATGATCAAGGCCATGGACTTCCTCATCGACAAGGAACGCAAAGGTTTGTAACCGGCGGCGCGGGCCGGATCACCCTCTTTCGTGTAGGCTGAGTCGGCCAGAGTCACTGATAGAGTCACGATGAAAACCGCCAAGCTGTTCATCAAATGCCTTGAAAACGAAGGCGTGGTATATATCTTCGGCATCCCCGGCGAGGAGAACCTCGCCTTGATGGATGCCTTGCTGGATTCGTCCATCCAATTCATCACTACTCGCCATGAGCAGGGCGCGGCCTTCATGGCCGACGTATACGGCCGCCTCACCTCGCGGGCCGGGGTTTGCCTGTCGACCCTCGGGCCCGGCGCCACCAATCTGCTCACCGGCGTCGCCGATGCCAATATGGATCACGCACCGCTGGTGGCCATCGCCGGTCAGGCCGACACCAGCCGCCTGCACAAAGAATCGCACCAAGTACTCGATCTGCAGAATATCTTCGCGCCAGTCACCAAATATTCATCCCGTCTGCTGACACCCAACACCGTGCCCGAGGTGGTGCGCAAGGCCTTCAAACTGGCGCAGACTGAAAAAAGCGGCGCCTGTTTCATCGAGTTTCCCGAAAATATCGCCGACATGGAGATCGACGCCGAGCCCCTGCGCGCGCAGCAGCCCACCATGCCCGAGCCCGCCGCCGACCGGGTGGACGCCGCTGCCCGGCTCATCTCCGAGGCGCGTCATCCCATCATTCTCGCCGGCAACGGCGTGATCCGCGCCCAGGCTTGGCGGGAACTCGCCGACTTCGCCGCCGCGCTCAATATCCCGGTGGCCAACACCTTCATGGCCAAGGGCGTGGTGCCCTTCAAACACCCCACCGCCCTCGGCAGCGTCGGCTTGCAATCGCAGGATTACGTCAACAGCGGTTTCAACCGCGCCGACGTGATCGTCTGCGTCGGTTACGACTTGGTGGAATACCACCCGCGTCTCTGGCACCCGACCCGCGACCGCAAGATCATCCACATCGACGCCAGCCCCGCCGAGGTCGATGCTCATTACACGGTCGAGGTCGGCGTGGTGGGCGACCTCCGCCACAGCCTGCGCCGCATCGCCGAACGCGCGACGCCACAGCAAGGCCACCCCCTGCGCCCGTTGCGCGAGGCGCTGATCGAGGATATGAATCAACACCGCGACGACGACGCCTTTCCGCTCAAACCGCAGAAGATCATCTGGGATTTGCGCACCGCCATGGATCTCGACGACATCGTGATCTGCGACGTCGGCGCCCACAAGATGTGGATGGCGCGGATGTTCCGTTGCGAGTATCCCAACACCTGCATCATCTCCAACGGCTTCGCCAGCATGGGTATCGCCGTGCCCGGCGCCGTCGGCGCGAAACTCGCCTTTCCCGAACGGCGAGTGGTGGCGGTGACCGGCGACGCCGGCTTTCTGATGAATTCCCAGGAAATCGAGACCGCGGTGCGACTCAAGCTTCCCATGGTGGTGCTCATCTGGAACGACGGCGGTTACGGGCTGATCGAATGGAAGCAAATGACTACTTATGGCCGGCCGGCCTATGTACACTTCAATAATCCGGATTTCGTGAAATACGCCGAGTCTTTCGGCGCCAAGGGCTACCGGGTCAATCACGCGGCGGAGCTGATGCCCAGATTGCGACAAGCGCTGGCAGATGATGGGGTAAATATTATCGACTGCCCGGTCGATTATACGGAGAACCTGAAATTGACTGCCAAACTCGGCGAGGCGATCTTTCAATTATGAGCCCACCCCTCTCGGCCCTGCGTGAGGAAAACGCGCATCCCGGCAGCATCAGCGGCCACAGCAAGTCACGACTGCGGCTGCTCACTTACAATATTCAAACCGCGGTGGCCTCGACCCGGCCCCATCACTACTTCACCCGCAGCTGGAAACACGTGCTGCCCCACTATTCCAGTTTCGACAACCTGGACCGCATCGCCCGGCTGGCCTCGCATTACGACGTGGTGGCCATTCAGGAAGCGGACGCCGGCAGCCTGCGCAGCTACTTCATCAATCAAGTGGAATACCTGGCCCGGCGCGGCCACTTCCCGTTCTGGTGCCATCAGACCAACCGCGACCTCGGCAAATTCGCGCAACACAGCAACGGGCTGTTGAGCCGGATCCGTCCCAGCATGATCGAACAGCATAAACTGCCGGGCATCATCCCCGGTCGCGGCGCCATGGCCGTGCGCTTCGGCCACCACGACAACCCCATCATGCTGATCCTGGTCCATCTCGCCCTGGGACGACGCACCCGCGAACGGCAGCTGGATTTTCTGGGCGAGCTGGTCTGCGATTATGAGCACGCGGTAGTGATGGGCGATTTCAATTGCGCGCCGCAGAGCCGGGAAATGGACCGTTTATTGGCCGTCTCCAATCTCTGCGAACCCACCCAGATCCTCCACACCTTCCCCAGCTGGCGGCCGATCCGCAACATCGATCACATCCTCACCACGCCGTCGCTGAAGGTCACCAATCTGCAAGTGCTCAATCACGCCATCTCCGATCACCTGCCCATCGCGGTGGAGATCGAAGTGCCGGACAACGTCGAGTTGCTGGCCAATTAATGACGATGGGCGACGTTGCGACGCCCATCGTCCACGGCGGATTATTTTTTAGGGGTGCGGTCCGACACCATGTGCAGAAACGCCATGGGGGTGCCTTGCGGCGTGATGCCCACCCCGGTCAGCAGCACGGCGCGTTCATGAATACGCTGCTCGACCACGAAGGCGTCCTGCTCACCGAGAATGCCGGCCGCCACCATCTCGGACAAGGTGCCATTGCTGGCCGCCAACTCGTATTCATAATCCAGCTCGGGCGGATAGATCTGATACACATCCACCACGTTGACGATACGAATCTTCTCTAAACGCAGCTTTTCCGCGGCCACCAGCGCCTGTTGGGCAATATCGCGCCGCCACGCCTCTTTGCGCTGGTTATATCCAGTCAGGTTAAAGTCGCGCCCGAGCTTGATTCCGGAAAAAAACTGCTTCACATCCTCCACCACCCCCGCAGTCACCGTGGCGGGCGGATGCAAAATCGTACGGCATCCCAGCACCACTTCGGCAGGAATGGCGATCCGCACAACCTTGCCGCCGACCGTCGCCTCCCCCGTGCCCGCCCACATCGACTTGCGAAAGGGTTTGCCGTCCACGTGCGGCCAGGTCAGCTCGGTGTCGGCGTGCAACGGATTGGGATAATCTTTATAGGCCTTGTGAAAGGCAAAGCAGGCCTCGCTTCCCCCCTTACTGGCCAGTTCGATCAAATACCCCATGGCGCGCTGACGCGCCTCGCCGAGATTCTTCACCACCTCCAAATGCCGTGCGGCGAGATTGTAGGCCGTACGTACCCGCCGCTGATCCGGGGCGGCTTGGGGCCGGGTGTAGTCTGGAAATTCCAAGGCGGCGTTCACGCGTCCGAAAAAATCACCGTCCACGCCTATCCAAAAACGCAGAAAGTCCTCTTTGTTGAGGGTGTCTTGCAGATGACGCAAGGCGACCGAAGCGGCTTCGGCCCGTGCTTCGCCGGCGCCGCCGCGATGGGTGGCGGCGAAATAAACATTATCAGTGAAATAACGGATTTGCTCGGCCGGTGGCAGCCGCGCCAGTTGCTCCACGCTCATCGGCCCATAGAGCTGGATACCGGGAGTCAGTGCCGCCCCTTTTTTCTGTCCCACCATGGCGCATGCGCTCAATAAACACAGCAGCAAAGCCAAGCCTGCCCATCGCCCGGCATGGGTCTTGTCATGAATCATCAACACGCCTCCTTTTTGACCCGCGCGCGGCCGGATGGCTACGGGTGAGCCTATTGCCTTATCGGTTAGCTTGGCTACACGCTGAAGCACCACGTACCCAAGCGACACGACACGCTGGGGATATCATTGATTACGATCGCGGGCAGGGAATCCGTCCGTGCTTGCCCGAAAGACAAGCCGGTTTTGAACCATCGGCCCGGCCGGCGGTGCGCCCGCGGAGATTGTAAACTTGGCTTCAAGCTGGGGCCACGTGTCGCGGCCTATGAATACTACAATAAATATCCCCGGATGAGGGCAAGTCGGTGCAAACTGGCACGCTCGCCACGACTCCGCCGCGCCCTTCGGCGAAATCATGGACAGGTGCTGAGACCGCCCCGTTGACGGCCCCCGGCTGATCTGATAGGTAGATAGTCTGTAATGCGAGATGATTTCCATGACGATAGTCCCCATCCCCCGCGACGACGCCGGATTGCACCGCCTTCAAGAAAGTAATGCCGCCCGCGCGGCGGGCGCGGTCGCGCCGGTCACCGCCATTCCCAACCTGGAAAAACGGCCGGCCGAACCCGCGGCGGCGGACCGGCCACGGGCACGCCAGCCGAACCGCCGCCGCACCGACCGCCGCCATCAACAACGCCGCTGGGCGCGTCACGCGGTATTGCTGGACACCCGCCTCCAACACGAACGGCGGCGCGGCGAACGGCGCGGAGCTAGCGATGATGCCGGGGTAGCCGATGCAAGTCGGGCCCGGCCTGCTCGGAGATTGGATGTCCTCGCCTGATTTGGCCGCGATGGATACATCGCGGCGTGATTCAAACCTACCGCAAACCCATTCCGCCTTCACTGACGCACCAAACTGTAAAACAGCATCACCAGCCGACGGATGGCCACGGCGTTATCTCGGGCGATGAATCGGCGGGGATTCCAAGGCTGTTATACTTCGGCGGCGCCTCGCCACATAGGAATGACACGGCATGATTTGGGGAATGTTCGGGCTGATTTTCACGGTGATACTTCTCGCCGTTCTCATCACCAAAAAAGACCTGCGGCGTGCCCTGCCCCTGGCGCTGGTGGTTATCGTCGGCATCATCGCCTTCTTCGCCTGGTACCAAGACCACGAGCTGGCCCAGTCCAAGCAACGGATCGCGCCCGCCGAGGTGGAATTGGCCGAGATGCGTTTAACGGATGCGGGGCGCGGCCTGAAAGACCTCTCGGGACGTTTGCGCAATCACTCCCCGCAATACACGCTCATGGAAGTGGTGCTACGTATTTCCGTTGAAGACTGCCTGAACGCCGAACGCTGCGAGGTCGTCGATCAAACCAACGTCACCTTGAAACCGAAAATCCCGCCCGGCCAGGCACGGGATGTCCGTGAGCGGGCCTACTTCAAATCCACCGTGCAACTGCGCGGTGAACAACGCCTGCGCTTCGACGTGGTCAGCACCCGCAGCCAATAAAACCGCCTCGCGCGTCCACTTCATCGCCCAGCACCGGTCACCACCGGCAAAACCACTCTTCGCCTTGCGGCCAGCAGAGGGAAAGCACAAATCAGCAGCAGCAATTCCCTAAACAAACCGCCACCCCCCCCACCGGTGACGGCTTGGGCGGACTCGTTGATCAGATACCTCTCGACGCGATCCGGCTCGGCGTTGCCCGCCTGATCAAACGATAGGAAACGCAGTGTCGTGCTGGCGCTCACCGGAATCATTCCGTTATACCGCGCCGATTGAGGTGTGGGCACACTGCCGTCCAAGGTGTAATACGTGGCCGCACAACCGGCGCCGATGTCGTCGCAATGCAGACTCACCCACTGGGTGGAGGTCGCTGCCGCGGCGGTGAGGCTGGCGGTGGTCACCGGTGCGGCGGTATCCACTCTGACCGTAAAGGAGACCACCGGCGACCACAACCCGTTGGCCCCTCGCTCCTGGATAAAAAGCGTGTGCATACCATCGGCCAACTTCGTCGGCGGCAGGAAGGCGGTCGCGGTGGTCTCCGTCGCACTGCTGAGATCGGCGTCGTTCAAACGCAAGCGGAAAACACCGCCCCCGTTCATCGAACCCCACAGCCAGCGTGGCAAAGGATCATTCACCGGCGTCAAGGCCCGCAGCATCGGTGGTAACGGCACTGCGCCGGCGCCGAGTTGCGGCGAGTCCCATTCCTGCACCGTGATCGTGATACTCATTTGACTGATTGCCGACCATTGTCCTGCCTCATCCCGTTCCTGCACATACAGAATATGCGTGCCCGGACTCAAGGGCGCACCGGGAATAAAGGCGAGATCGCGGGTTTCCCCGGCGCCGACATTTAAATCAGCATCATTGAGTTTGTAGCGGAAGCTGCCCATCCCGTTGCCCGAGGTCCATTCCCAATGCGGCCGCGCGCCTTGCGTGCTGGATTTCACGCTGAGCCGGGGCGCGTCCGGAGGTAAAGTATCCAGTTTCACCGTAGCCGACGCCGCCTCACTGATATTGCCGGAGGCGTCACGCAACCAAAGATAAACAGTCTTGTTGCCGTCGCCGGAGGGCAGCGTATACGGCACGCTAAGGCTCAAGCGGGCCACGGTATCCACGGCGATGAATTGGCTCAAACTCGGCCGCGCCGGATTTTCCGACAGGTAATAACCGGTCACGCCCTGATTGTCATATCCCGCCAAAAACACCATGGCTTGTGCCGAGAGGGCATACTCACCGCCTTGATTGACGACCACGTAGCCGCCGCCTGGCGGGACTTGATCCGTCGGCATATCGAGACTGTTCACCAGGGCATAGGACTGCACACCTTGCACCCGGCTGCCGATGACCTCCACCCGCCACAACCCGGCCTGAGGCGAGGCGACCAATACTTGCTCGAGATTATCGACGGTGTTGGGGCCGAGGGCGGTGGCCGGCGCGGCGGGGTCGCGCAACCCCGCTAGGCTGTAGGGATAGTGCACCGTGCCGGCGGGGCTAATTAGCCGTATGTCCAAATCATTCACCAGCGCGGCGGCGGCGGCGGGAGAACCCGGCGGATCGGTCCACGCCAAGCTGATTCTCAGGGATCCGGCGTTGGCGCCGACCTCGATGTCATAATGCTGGGCGATGCCCTGCGCCAGACTGCCGGTGATAAAACGACGGCCTGCGCCGCTGTCGGCGTCGATCACCTTGAGGGCGGCCTGCGCGTCAAGCAGACCCCAGCCGTAGGCGTAATCCGGTCCCGGCGTGCCGAGATCGGCAGCCGTATTGGCCACCAAGGCGCGGATCAGCTGAGCCGGCGGCGGCGTCACGCTGCCGGTGACTTTACGATATCTTTCCAGCAGCAGGGCGATAGCGCCGCTGACGGTGGGACTCGCCATCGACGTGCCGTTCAAGGAGGTATAACCCCCTCCGAGGTAAGTGGAATAGACATCCTGGCCCTTGGCCACCACATCCGGTTTGAGCCGGCCATCGCTGGTGGGACCCCAGGCGCTGTAGGCCGTCATGGCGCCGGCATGGTCTACCGCGCCCACGGTGATCACGTTCTTGGCGGTGGCGATCTGGCCGATGCTGCGATAATCGCCGTCCGCGTCGTGGTGATCGTAATACAGCGTCGTGCTGTCGCCATAGTGGCGATGAGCGCGGCCCGCGGCCCCGTCCTCGTTGCGGTCATTCCCCGCCGACTTCACCACGACCAGGTCGGTGTCGTACACCAGCCGGTCCCAATTGCGAGTCAGCGAGGAATAACCGCCGAAATCCGGATCGCTTTGGTTGGCGGCGCCGCCGAACCATACCCAATAACCGTCGCTGTAATAGTTGGCTTGCCAGCCGGCCAGATAACCCCAGGAGTTATTGGCCACCGCGATTCCGCGGTCCTTGCGGGCGGCGACATGCTCCGCCACCGGATCACCGAAGTAATCATAGGACCATACCGCGGCGGCGGGTGCCATGCCCCGCGCGCTGCTATTGCCGGCACCTGAACCGGACAAGGTGCCCGCCACATGGGTGGCATGGCTCACCACCTGCCCACCTTCGCCGGTGGCCACATGACCCGCCAGATCGGGATGACTGACATCCACCAGACCCTCGTCCCACATACCGATG
>JAHFRV010000028.1:40023-41221 GCA_023266095.1 Gammaproteobacteria bacterium
ACCACTGAGATTAGCCGGCGCCCGCCACAAACCGTCCACGTGGGACAAGCTTGCCGCGCCCGCGTTTTCACCGGCCTTGGGCGCTTCGCGATCCTCTACCCACGCCACGCTGTCGAGAGCCAGCAGGTCGATCACCCGATTCTGCGGCAGGCGCACCGTGAGATGCTGGCCGCTCAAAAAGCCGGCCTGGACGGGAACGGCTCCGACTCCCGCGAGCCTGGTCAGCGCACGGGCGTAATCGACACCGGGATGGAAATACACTTCGAGACTCAAACTGCCGTCGGCATTGAGCGAGCGGGGATGGAAATCTCCTGCCAGAATAGCAGCCGGCAATTTATCGCCTGGATAAAGCGAGCCGACCGCATAAACGAAATCCAGGCGGCGGACGGCCGCCAGCGACGCGCTGCGCACCTGCGCCTTCCAGGTGTGATCGGGTATGTAGTCGAGCAAGGTCACGCCGTTTTCAGTCAATCGCCGTTGCTGTTCGGCCTCGAGCGGCCCCCGCAATTGCAGCAGCACATAGCCGCTCTCGCCGTGCAATACCGGTATGCGACCTGGATCGAGATAGACCGTGCCCTGTACCAAACGCACGGCGGCGGCGTCGCCTGCCGGCGCAGTCAAACCCCGCGCCAGCGGGGCGGCCCGCCGGTCGGTCTGCGCAATTTGCGCCAGGGCTTTGACCCCCGTAGCCACGGTTGCCGCGGCCTGCGCACCCGACAGACCCGACCCGCCACTCACTGTGATAAATAGCACCGCTGCGATGACGGCGACGCCGCGCATCTTTCCCCGCGAAGCGGAGAAAAGCCACCATGGCCGAAGCGGAGCAATGCTCTCGTTCCGCACCATGGAACCGCACTCCTCAACATGAATCCATACAACGCGACATCCAACGTCGCTGGAGCCGTTATCGGAATGGAGAGTGGGGCGCTTTAATCACAGTAAAAAAACCATGCGGGACAAGACCGCTACCCTGCCTGCTAGAATGCCGCCGCTTTTTTCTGAGCATTCCTTGCGCGATAAGGCGCACGGCGCGTTCCGATGAGCTATTTCTTAGCGCTGTGCAAGCGACGACGTTTTTTTTACAATCGAAACAGACACGCCTAGGACGATCACCATGGCAGGGACGTTACTCGGGAGGACGCTCATCCTCACCACCCCATTGGGTGACGATGTACTGTTGATACAGCGCATGACGGTG
>JAHFRV010000001.1 GCA_023266095.1 Gammaproteobacteria bacterium
GGGGGGGGGGGGGCGGCACTGTTCCGGAACCCTCCACCTTACTGCTCCTGGGTGCGGGCTTGCTGGGTGTGGGTTTCGCGGGCAAACGCCAGCGCAAGCAAACGCATTAAGATTTGTTTACTTCTGAAAAGAAAAAGCGGGCATTGCGCCCGCTTTTTCTTTTTTTCGGCTTGATGAAACTCACACTGTAATACGGGCGGTAAATTGTCGTTTTCTCTAGGGATCATATTGATCCAACATTCCTATGGCGTCGCACCCGCCTTCATACCTGAAACATCACGCAGCTTATCAACCCGCGGCTTGCGCCCCACCCCGCTTAATCACCTCCACCCCCGCCAGCGCCAAGGTCAGTTGCAACAATTCATCCCACGCATCGCCCGCCGCCGCGCCTTTGATCACACGGTCCAGGTTGCCTGCCTGACCCAGCAGCGCTTGACACGCGGCAAGCGGATGGCGTTTCAACGCGGCGCGTACGAGCGGTTGGCGCTTGTCCCATATTTTGAAGTCGGCGAACACGCGGTCGACGGGTTGGCCTTGGGCGAGCGCGGCGCGCATCTGCGCCAAGCCGCGAATCTCGCGGCTGAGCGCCCATAATATCAACACCGGCTCTTCGCCTTCGCCGCGCAAACCGTGCAACACCCGCACGCAGGCGGCCGCGTCACCAGCCAGCGCGCGGTCCGCCAAGTCGTAGACGCTGTATCGCGCGCTGTCGGCCACCGCCGCGGCCACGTCATCCACTTCCAGCGGGCCGCTGCCATGCAGCAAGGCCAATTTTTCGATCTCTTGCGCGCAGGCCAGCAGATTGCCCTCCACTCGCTCGGCCAGCAGCGCCGCCGCCTCGGCACTGGGCTGCAAGCCTTTGGCGCGCATCCGCGCGGTGATCCAGCCCGGCAACGCGCCGCTTTCCACCGGCCAGATTTGTATCACCACGCCGGCCTGATCGAGGGCGCCGAACCACTTGGTGCGCTGGCTGTCTTTGTCGAGTTTGCCGCTGATCACCAACAGCACGTCGCCTGGCGGCAAGCGGGAGACATAGTCCATTAACACTTTGGAACCGGCGTCGCCGGGTTTGCCGCTGGGCAGACGCAGCTCAATCAAGCGTTGCTCGGCGAACAGCGACAAGTTATCGCGCGCCTCCAGCAAGTCTTGCCAATCGAAGCCGCTCTCGACATTGAACACCAGGCGTTCGCTGCAGCCGACGGCGCGGGCCCGGGCGCGGATGGCGTCGCAGGACTCCGCCACCAGCAGCGGCTCATCACCGGTAACGAAGTAGACCGGCGCGAGGGCTTTGTTGAGGTGCGCGGCGAGTTGTTCGGGACGCAGCTTCATGGCGTCACCGGCAAGGAACGCAAGCGCTGCACGATCTGCCAGGCGGCTTCGCGGCGCATGTCTTTCACCAGGGCTTCCTGCTCAGCGTCTTTGCCCAGCACCTCGCTTTCGCTGAAACCGTAGCTGCGCACTTGACTCAAGGTCTCGGGACCGACGTGGACCTGGCCTTGGGTGTCTTCGATGGTGAAATCGGCGGCGTAATAAATTTCATATTCCTCCACCTTGCCGGTGGAACCCACCGACAGCACCCGGCGTTCACTGCGCTCACTCACTACCCGCACCACCCACTGCGCCTCGGCAGGCGTCGCCACCACCATGCCACTCGCCGCGCGCACCCGCGCGCGCAATTCACCCTGCAAACCGCCCGCCTCACCAGTGATGGCGATAGGCGGCAGAGGCGCACCGCCATGGTCACTGCCACGCAGATGGAAACCGCAGGCGCTCAACATCGGCAATAAACAGCAAACCGCAAACCGCAAGAAAAAACTTTGCCGCCGCGGAACCGTCATTTTTAGCTGTGCGTTTATCACTGCTGTTTCCATTATCAAATCATCGTGACATAAGATCGGCTTATTACCTCCGCGCAATCTCTGATGAAAAGCAGATTACCCTCTCCTCTATCGGCGGCACCCCCTCGCTTCGTTCTCCCCGTCAACGGAGAGGGGATAGCTTCACATGGACCTTCAATTCGTTATTGCTTTATTCGGCGACCACCACGTTCACCAAGCGTCCCGGCACCACCACGATTTTGCGGATGGTGCTGCCTTCGATGTAGCGCCGAGCGTTTTCGTCGGCCAGCGCCGCCGCTTCGATATCGGCCTTGCTCGCGTTGGCGGGCACGCTGATGCGGCCGCGCAATTTGCCGTTGACCTGCACCACCAGTTCCACGCTGTCTTTCACCAGCGCGGCTTCGTCGGCCACCGGCCAAGGCGCGGCCACCGCCGCGTCGCTGTGGCCGAGCTGTTGCCACAGGCTGTGCGCGACATGGGGAATCACCGGCGCCAGCAACAACACCGCCGCTTCCAGGGCTTCTTGCATCACCGCGCGGCCTTGCGGCGTTTCGTCCTCGAATTTATAAAGCGCGTTGAGCAGTTCCATCACCGCGGCGATGGCGGTATTGAAGGTGGTGCGGCGGCCCACGTCGTCGCTGACCTTGGCGATGGTTTGATGAGTCTGTCCGCGCAAAGCGCGTTGAACATCATTGAGTTCAGCAATCACCAAGGCCGGTGCGGGACCGGCGGCGAGATGGCTGGCCACCCGTTTCCACAAGCGGCGGATGAAACGCTGCGCGCCTTCCACGCCGCTGTCGGACCACTCCAGCGACATCTCCGGCGGCGCGGCGAACATGATGAACAAGCGCACGGTGTCGGCGCCGAAGCGTTCGATCATGGATTGCGGATCGACGCCGTTGCTCTTGGACTTGGACATCTTTTCGATGCCGCCGACGCTGACCGGCTGGCCGTCGCTCACCGCGACCGCGCTCACCACCCGGCCTTTGTCGTCGCGCACCACCGTGACCTCGGTCGGCGCGAAATAGCTTTTTTTACCTTCGCCGCTTTGTCGGAAATAGGTCTCGGCCACCACCATGCCTTGAGTCAGCAAACGCGTGAACGGTTCGTCGCAATCCACCAGCCCGGCGTCGCGCATCAGCTTGTGATAGAAGCGCGCGTAGAGCAGGTGCAGGATCGCGTGCTCGATGCCGCCGATGTATTGATCCACCGGCAACCAGTAACGCGCGCGTTCGTCGAGCATGGCCTGGTCGTTGTCGGGGCAGGCGTAACGCGCGTAATACCAGCTCGATTCCATGAAGGTATCGAAGGTGTCGGTCTCGCGCTCGGCCTGGCCGCCGCATGTCGGGCAGGTCGTCTGGTAAAATGACGGCATTTTTTTAATGGGCGAACCCACGCCGTCGAAGGCCACGTCTTCCGGCAGCACCACCGGCAGTTGATCGTTGGGCACCGGCACCGCGCCGCAGGCGGCGCAATTGATGATGGGTATCGGCGCGCCCCAGTAACGCTGGCGCGACACACCCCAATCACGCAGGCGGAAATTGACGCGCTTTTGGCCTTTGCCCGCCGCGTGCAGATGATCGGCGATGGCGGTGAAGGCCTGCTCCGAACTCAAGCCGCTGAAGGCGCCGGAGTGGATCAGCACACCTTTTTCGACGAAGGCACCCGCGTCCAAGTCCACCGCGTCACCGTCGGCTGGGGCGATCACCTGGGTGATGGGCAGGCCGTATTTTTTAGCGAACTCCCAATCACGCTGATCATGGGCCGGCACCGCCATCACCGCGCCCTCGCCGTAACCCATCAACACGAAGTTGGCGGCGTACACCGGCAAGCGCGCGCCGCTGATGGGATGGATGGCGACGGCGCCAGTGGCCATGCCTTTTTTCTCCATGGTCTCCAGCGCGGCCTCGGCGGTGGCTTGATGACGGCACGCTTCGATGAAGGCGGCCAGGGCGGGTTTATCCTGCGCCGCGGCCAGCGCGAGCGGGTGCTCGGGCGCGACCGCCACATAGGTGACGCCCAGCAAGGTGTCGGGGCGGGTGGTGAAGACTTTCAGCGGCGCGAAGCTACCCTCGATGCCGAAGTGCACTTCCACACCCTCGGAGCGGCCGATCCAGTTGCGCTGCATGGTGCGCACCTGCTCGGGCCAGCCGTCGAGTTTGTCCAATTCGCTCAGCAGTTCGTCGCCGTAGGCGGTGATGCGCAAAAACCACTGCGGTATTTCTTTGCGCTCGACCAGGCTGTCGCAGCGCCAGCAGCGGCCTTCGATTACTTGCTCATTGGCGAGCACGGTGAGGTCGTGGGGACACCAGTTGACCGGCGCGGTCTTTTTATAGACCAGTCCTTTTTCATAGAGCTTGAGGAATAGCCACTGCTCCCAGCGATAGTACTTGGGGTCACAGGTGGCGAGCTCGCGGTCCCAGTCATAACCCAGACCGAGACGGCGGAGCTGGCCGCGCATATAGGCGATGTTCTCCCGCGTCCATTGCGCGGGGGGCACGTGGTTTTGGATGGCGGCGTTTTCGGCGGGCAGGCCGAAAGCGTCCCAGCCCATGGGCTGCAACACATTTTTGCCGCGCATGCGCTGATAACGGGCGATGACGTCGCCGATGGTGTAGTTGCGCACATGGCCCATGTGTAGGCGGCCGCTGGGGTAAGGGAACATGGCCAGGCAGTAGAATTTCTCCCGCGCGGGGTCTTCCACGGCCTTAAAACTTTGCTGCTCGTCCCAATAGCGCTGCGCGCCCTCTTCCACTTGACGCGGATCGTAAAATTCATCCATCGAGTAACCTGCCGCCCGGAATTGCGAAAGAACGAAGGATACCGTAGCGCTCGCGGGGGCAACAACACAAACCGCATCGGGCCATCGAGTCGCACAGCCGCTGGGGCCAGACGTGGGTTCCACCACCTCCGCGAACTCGCCACGCCACCTTCAAACCCGACCCCGTTTAGGCCACACTAACCCCAGGCCCATCACGCAATAGGAAGAGCCACCATGTCACCTCACACGCCTCACCCCAGCCAAGGCGAAAAACTGCTCCACGCCTACAATCGGATGATGGAACGGGTCAAAGACCTGCTGGAGCAGACCGGCCATAAAACCGCGCCCATGCTCAAAACCAGTATCGATAAGGCCAAAGCGACCGCGGTGGAACTCGGCGAACTGACCCGCGACGAGGCAGAGCTGATCGGCGCCTACTTGCGCCGCGACCTCGAAGACGCTGGTGAGTACTTGGCGGAGACCGGCAACGAAGTCAAAGACTGGTTTCACTTCGACATGGAGCTGATCGAAGACCGCTTGCTGGAGATGTTCACCGCCGCCGCCGATCAAACCAAACTGGCTTTGCTGCAATGGGCGCAGCGCGCCCAGCACGCCGCCGAATATCACAGCGGCGAAATCACCACCGTCGGCAGCCTGCAATGCGCCAATTGCGGCGAGGTGTTGCACTTCCACGCCACCGGTCACATTCCGCCGTGCCCCCAGTGTCATGGGGCGCGGTTCGTGCGCAAGGGGTGGAAATGAATTTGCACAATGCTCACGTGAGCCAGGTGTTTAACCAATGAAATCCAATAAAATTGCCATGATCGCCATTTTGCTCTGGGTTATTACCCTTGCCGTCTTTGCCTGGTTTTTCGTGCGCGGCACTACCGTGGTGGGAACGGATAATCGCACGGCGGTGGTGCTTAAGGCCGATGAGCGGAATTTGATTCTGCAGGAGATGCGCGGCCTGTTAGCGGCGACTCATGGAATCCTGGAAGGCATCACACAGGAAGACAGGGATCAAATCATTCAATCCGCCCGCTCGGCGGGTATGGCGTCCGCGGCCGATGCAAACCCGGCGCTCATGGCGAAACTACCGCTGCCGTTTAAAACACTGGGCATGAGCGTTCATCAAGATATGGATGAACTCACCCAAGTCGCGGAAAGCGGCCAAGCCACGCCGGCACTTTTGAAGATGCTCACCGGCACCCTGGCAAAATGTGTCGCTTGCCACGCTGCATGGCAGCTTAAAGTTGGAGATTCGTCGGAGTGAAGGCAAGCAACGCGCGTCAGGCGGATGGGTAGGGCTGTTCTCCTATCGAGGTTTCACACGGCGCAATATCAGCCATCCACCCACCATAATAATCAACACCGCCGTCACCACCGGCATATTGCCGAAACGCCCGTAGGGCGTCAGGCCTTGCATGGGTTGCACGGTGTCGTGCAGGGCATAGACCTCGAATTGCGGCGCCTGTGACAACACCCGGCCGCGTTCGTCCATCACCGCGGTCAGGCCGGTGTTGGTGGCGCGCAATAAAGGACGGCCTGCTTCCAAGGCGCGCATGCGCGCCATTTGCAAATGCTGTTGCGGGGCGATGGAGTGGCCGAACCAGGCGTCGTTGGTGACGTTGACCAATAACGTCGCCTCGGGCAAGGCCTCGATGGTTTCCTCGCCGAAGGCATCTTCATAACAAATGGAAATTCCAACGCGCTGACCGGCCACGGCCAAGGGCGCCGCGTTGTCACCCGCGCTGAAATCCGACATGGGCACCTGCATGAACTTCACGAGGCCGCCCAGCACGCCCTCCAAGGGCAAATACTCGGTGAACGGCACGAGATGGCGTTTGTGATAAAACTGCCGCGGCGTCGCGCCGCCGACACTGACCACGCTGTTGTAATACGGCCCGTCATTGGGCTCTTGATAAATCACGCCCATCAATAAGGCGCTGCCATGCTGGTTGGCCTCGGCGGCGAGGCTATCGAAAAAATCCGCGACCTCGTGGTAGAGCGCCGGCACCGCCGTCTCCGGCCAGACGATGAGATCGCTGTCCCAACTCGCGCGGGTGAGGTTGGTGTAGAGCTCCAGCGTGGGATCACGCAGATCCCACAGCCATTTCAGATCCTGCGGGATATTGCCCTGTAACAAGCTGACCTTGAGCGGCTGGCCGATGGGTTGCACCCACGACAGGTTATTGAGCGCCACGGCGCCGCCCCACACGATAGCCAAACCCAGTGCGGCGGCGCTCCGCCAGACCCAGCCGCCGCATAACAGCAATACCAGCCATCCCGCGCTCAAGGCCGCGGCGAGCGAGACGCCATACACACCTAACACCGGCGCAATCCCGGCGAGCGGGCCGTCGATTTGACTGTAGCCCAGCGCCAACCACGGAAAGCCGGTGAAAAACCAGCCGCGCACCCATTCCCACAAAACCCAGCCCACCGGAAACAACAGCAGTAATTTGAGTCGCTGCGCGGCGGGATGCGGCCACGGCAAGAGGCGGGCAAGGCCATAGCCCAGCACTGCGGGAAACAGCGATAAAAACAGCACAAAAACGCTGGTGAGGAATAGCGACATCGCCAAACCGACGCCGCCGTTTTCGTACATGCTGACGAACACCCAACTGACGCCGACGCCGAACATTCCCACACCAAACAGATAACCGCGCACCAAGGCCTGCCGCGGCGAGACCTGCAACCACAGGGCGAATAACAACGCGGGTGCCAACACCGCCAAGAATATGAAATCGAAAGGCGCGTATGCCAAAGGCAATATCGCACCCGCCAGCAAGGCAAGGAGGTGACCCCGCCATCCACCATGCAACAGCGCGGCGATTCCCCGGCCGGGCGAGGGCGTGACAACATTCATGGCTGATGGCATCTCAAGGCACACTGATGAGGACGATCAATCCGGCGATGATATAAGGCTGAGTCAATTATTTCTTGTCACCGGCAACGGCACAGGGCACGGGTGAAATGTGTTCAGGTAATTCATCTCGGCCCACGGCTAAAGGACCGCGTCCGTTACAGCAAAATTAATCATTACCGTGCCTGGCGAGTTACCGATGTCACCCCCATGAGTTTCAATACCAATCCGCCGCGCCCGGCCAAATTCAAGGCTCAAGCTGGGTGGGTGAGGTTCCCGGCGCGCTTTGGCCGCGACGTTCCGTTACTTGCAGCAGATGAATGCGGCGGTTGTCGGCGTTGAGCACTTTGAAACGGAACCGGTCGAGATTGATGACTTCACCGCGGCGCGGCAGGCGGCCGAAACGATGCATCACTAAACCGCCGATGGTGTCGAATTCCTCGTCGCTGAACTCGCTTCGGAAATAGTCGTTGAACTCCTCGATGGGGGTGAGCGCCTTCACGGCGAAAACATTATCGTTATGACGCTTGATGTAGGTGTCTTCTTCGATGTCGTGTTCATCGACGATCTCGCCGACGATTTGTTCCAGCACGTCCTCGATGGTCACCAGGCCTGCCACTCCGCCATATTCGTCGACTACGATGGCCATGTGGTTGCGGTTGGCGCGGAATTCCTTCAACAAGACATTGAGCCGTTTGCTTTCGGGGATGAATACCACGGGACGCAGGATGTCGCGCACGTTGAAACGCTGTTCGCCGTCCGGTCCGAAATAGCCGAGCAAATCCTTCGCCAGAAAAACGCCGACTATCTCGTCACGGCTGTCGCCTATGACCGGGAAACGCGAATGGGCCGACTCGGTGACCAGGGGCAGGATTTCCGGGAGGGTAGCATCGCGCTCGACGGTCACCATCTGCGCGCGGGGCACCATGATGTCACGCACCTGCATTTCCGAGACTTGCAATACGCCTTCGATCATTCCCAAGGCGTCGGAGTCCAACAGCTCGCGCTGCTGGGCGTCACGCAATAAGGCCACCAGCTGCTCGCGGTCTTTGGGTTCGCCCAGCAGGGCGAGACTCAAACGATCTAACCACGAGCGCGGCGGTGCGCCGTTACTTGTGCGTTCTTCACTCATAAATCCCCAAGCCACTGCTACTTAATTCCACTCGACAAATACTGTTCATTACCTGGTCAACCGGTGCCGGCGCTCCGCATCGCTTACGGGTTGACGGCGCCTAACCGGAATCCGGCACCGGCTACCCGTTACATCCCGCACTTTTCTTAAAAGCCAGCGGTACAAATAAGGATGAATCACTCATGAATGCGTGTTCATCGCCTCCCTCGCTGCCCCTCTTCAATGAGGGGACGTATCATGCCGGTCTAAATAAAAGAGCCGGACTAAAAACATCGACATCAGGCGGGGATCGCCGCACGCTCCGCCACATAAGGATCAGAATAACCCAAGTCCTCCAGAATGCGCGCTTCCAGGCCTTCCATCTCGTCCGCTTCGGCAGGTGTTTCATGATCGTAACCGAGCAGGTGCAACGTGCCGTGCACCGTCATATGCGCCCAATGGGCCAGCACGGGCTTGTTCTGCTCGCGGGCTTCGCGCGCCACCACCGGCGCGCATATCACCACGTCGCCCAATAGCGGAATATCGAGTTCAACCGGACTATCTGAAGAAAATGACAGCACGTTGGTTGGGCCAGGCCGCTGGCGGTAGGTTTGGTTGAGCTCGCCGCCCTCGGCCTCGTCCACCACCCGGATACTCAGCTCTGCGGCCTCGCATTGACCGGCCAGGGCCGCCGCCACCCAGACTTCGAATTGCGCCGGCCCGGGCATGCCCGGGCTGTTTTCCACGGCGTCATCGAGCGCATATTGCACATCGACGACGAGGTTCATGGTCTGCGCTCGCCAGTCGAGCCGGCCTCGCGCTCCTCGAAGGCCTCGTAGGCCGTGACGATGCTTTGCACCAGCGGATGACGCACCACATCGGCGGCTTTGAAGAAGGTAAAGCTGATGCCGTCCACGTCCTTGAGCACTTCCACCACATGGCGCAAGCCCGAAGGACGGCCGCGCGGCAGATCCACTTGGGTCACGTCGCCGGTGATCACCGCCTTGGAACCGAAGCCGATACGGGTGAGGAACATCTTCATCTGCTCGACGGTAGTGTTCTGCGCCTCGTCGAGAATGATGAAGGCGTCGTTAAGGGTGCGGCCGCGCATATAGGCCAGCGGCGCGATTTCGATGATGTGGCGCTCCATCAATTTGGCGACCCGCTCGTAGCCCAGCATCTCGTACAATGCGTCGTATAAAGGCCGCAGATAGGGGTCGATCTTCTGTATCAAGTCACCGGGCAGAAAACCCAAGCGCTCGCCGGCCTCCACCGCGGGGCGGGTCAAGATCAGGCGACCCACTTTGTCTTGTTCCAGGGCTTGGACCGCGGCGGCCACGGCGAGATAAGTCTTGCCGGTACCGGCCGGACCGACGCCGAAGCTGATGTCGTAATTGGCGATGCTTTGCAGATAACGTTGCTGATTGGGGCCGCGGCCGCTGACGATGCCGCGCCGCGTAGCGATGCCCACCACGTCGTTTTTGTCCGATACCAGCCGTGCCGGCGGGGGCTCAACACCCGCATGTTGCAAAGCCAGATGCACGCGGGCCGGCGTCAAACGGGTTTTGGCGGTTTCCGAATAGAGATATTTCAAGACGTCACCCGCCGCGCGTGCCGAACCGGCATCGCCGATGACCCGAAAACGATTGCCCCGGTTACTGACTTCCACACCCAAACGGCCTTCGACCTGACGTAGATGTTCATCGAACTGCCCGCACAAGTTGGCGAGGCGCTCGTTGTCAGCGGGTTCGAGGGTGAAATCGACTGAGTCGGCGTGAACGTTCAAATTTGAAATAGAAATAGTGACTTAAAAGTTAAGATAGTCGAAAACCGTCTTCGGCGCAACGCCGGGGACGGCCCGTCGCCCTGCCTAGCCATGAGCCGTTCGTCCATTCGCTCGTGTCTCGGCCGCGCCAAACCATTCTCCCCGCAAGGAATTGGACATGGTCTGGGTAATCCGCACGAAAACGAACTGACCCACCCAGCGGGTATCACCGGCGAAGTTCACCATCCGATTGTTTTCGGTACGGCCGCATAGTTCGTGTGGATTTTTACGCGAAGGCCCTTCCACCAGTACGCGCTCCACGCTGCCGACCATGGCCTGACTGGTGGCGTCGGTCATCTCACGGATCCGCCGCTGCAAGATCGCCAAACGATGCTTTTTGACTTCCATCGGCACGTCGTCGGGAAAACTGGCCGCCGGGGTGCCGGGGCGCGGGCTGTAAATGAAGCTGAAGGAATTATCGAAACCTATCTCTTCGATGAGATCCATGGTGGCCTGAAAATCGGCGTCGTTCTCGCCGGGAAAGCCAATGATGAAATCGGAAGTCAGGCACAGATCGGGGCGCAAGGCGCGCAACTTGCGGATCTTGGCCTTGTATTCGAGCACGGTGTGGCCGCGCTTCATCGCCGCCAGAATCCGGTCCGAGCCGCTCTGAACCGGCAGGTGCAAATGGCTCACCAGTTGCGGGATCTCGGCATAGGCCTGGATCAGCCGCTCGGAGAATTCCACCGGATGGGAAGTGGTAAACCGGAGGCGCTCGATGCCGTCGATGGCGGCGAGATAGGTGATCAACAGCGCCAGGTCCGCCTCGGCGCCGTCGTGGGTGGCTCCGCGATAGGCGTTGACGTTTTGTCCCAACAAAGTCACTTCCCGCACCCCCTGTTCGGCCAGCGCGGCGACTTCGGCGATCACGTCGTCGAAGGGCCGGCTCACCTCTTCGCCGCGGGTGTAGGGCACCACGCAGAACGTGCAGTATTTGCTGCAGCCTTCCATGATCGACACGAAGGCGGCGGGGCCTTCGGCGCGGGGCGCCGGCAGATGATCGAATTTTTCGATCTCGGGAAAGCTGATGTCCACCGCCGGACGGCGTTCGGTTTGCACTTGCGTCAGCATCTGCGGCAAACGATGCAGCGTCTGCGGACCGAACACCATATCGACATACGGCGCGCGACGGCGGATATTGTCGCCCTCCTGGCTGGCTACGCAACCGCCCACACCGATCACCAGGCCCGGCCGCAGCTCTTTCAGCTCCCGCCATTTGCCGAGCAGGGAAAACACTTTCTCTTCGGCCTTCTCACGCACTGAACAGGTGTTGAGCAGCAGTACGTCCGCCTCTTCGGCGGTGGCTACCACCTTCAGGCCATGAGACGCCGCTAATACCTCCGCCATTTTGGCGGAGTCGTACTCATTCATCTGGCAACCGTAGGTTTTGATGTATAGCGTTTTAGTCATGACCCAACTCGGAAAAGGGGCGATTAAAGTACTACTTCGCGGCATGCTTTTCCAGCCGCCGCCGCGGGCGCGGCGTAGGGCGAGTGTCTCACGGCGGTTCGGAGCCGATCTTATGGATACTCAAATCCGCCCCGTAATATTCTTCCTCCTGAGTGAGCCGCAAACCGAAAAAAAGTTTGAAAGCCCCATAAACCAACAAGCCGCCGAGCAGCGCAACCACCACGCCCAGCAAAGTGCCGATCAGCTGTGACAGCAAGCTGATACCGCCTATCCCGCCCAAGGCCGTCCCGCCGAAAATTCCTGCGGCGATACCGCCCCATACCCCGCACAGGCCATGCAGCGGCCACACACCCAGCACGTCGTCGATCCTCCATTTGTTCTGGGTCAAGGTAAAGGCCCACACGAACAAAGCACCCGCCACCGCGCCGGTCACCAAGGCCCCCACCGGGTGCATCAAATCGGAGCCGGCGCACACCGCCACCAAACCGGCCAGCGGCCCGTTATGCACGAAACCGGGATCGTTTCGTCCGACCAGCAAGGCCGCCAGCACGCCACCCGCCATCGCCATCAAGGAATTGATCGCCACCAATCCATTGACCGCCTCCACACTCTGCGCCGACATGACATTGAAACCGAACCAACCCACCGTGAGTATCCACGCCCCCAAGGCCAGGAAAGGAATACTCGACGGGGGATGCGCCGACATCTGCCCGTCCTTGCCGTAACGGCCGTGCCGCGCGCCCAGCAACAGCACAGCGACCAAACCCAACCAGCCGCCCATGGCATGGACCACCACCGAACCGGCGAAATCGTGGAAACGCGCACCGAATTGCGCCTCAAGCCAAGCTTGAACCCCAAAGTTACTGTTCCAGGCGATGCCTTCAAAGAAGGGATAAACCAGTCCCACCAGCAGGGCCGTGGCCCCCAGCTGCGGGTAAAATTTGGCGCGCTCCGCGATGCCGCCGGAGATGATGGCGGGAATGGCGGCGGCGAAGGTCAGCAGGAAAAAGAACTTCACCAGATCATAGCCGCTCTTTTCCACCAGCGTGGGCGCACCAGTCAAAAAGGAAACCCCGTAGGCGACGCCGTAGCCGATAAAAAAATACGCCAGGGTCGACACGGCGAAGTCGGCGATGATCTTCACCAGCGCGTTGACTTGGTTCTTCTTGCGCACCGTACCCACCTCCAAAAAGGCGAAGCCGGCGTGCATGGCCAGCACCATGACCGCGCCCATCAAGATAAACAATACATCACCACCGGATTTAAACGCGTCCATCATGTCTCCCTTTGAACAGTTTTGCACAATAGCGAGCAATAAATGCACCAAAATAGACGATTATAATTATCAATTAGTTAAACAATATCTCAGCG
Organism: Gammaproteobacteria bacterium; assembly: GCA_023266095.1. Taxonomy (GTDB): domain Bacteria; phylum Pseudomonadota; class Gammaproteobacteria; order DRLM01; family DRLM01; genus CAKKSB01. Next base: position 13,180 of record JAHFRV010000001.1, read on the forward strand.
CTATAAACGCCCTGAAAGCACCGTATAAGCGCGATAAATACGCATAACGCTCTAGTTTGGGGCGGAACACGCCAAAAGCCCGCTTGGAAATTTGTGCTTGCCAAAAACAAAATTACTGTATAAAAATACAGCTCCTCAGGAGAACACCATGTCAGAACTGACCCGCCGCCAAACTGAAATTCTACAGATGATTCGGGCACGCATGGAGGATGCCGGCCTTCCTCCCACCCGTGCCGAGATCGCCGAGAAATTCGGATTCCGCTCAGCCAACGCCGCCGAAGAACACCTGCGCACGCTGGAGCGCAAAGGTCACATCGAGATCCTGCGCGGCACTTCCCGCGGCATCCGCCTGCTGCAAACCCAGAGCGGCCTGCCGCTGATCGGGCGGGTCGCGGCGGGCAACCCCATTCTCGCCGAACAACATATCGAAACCCATTACCAGATCGACGCCAGTCTTTTTCAACCACGCGCCGATTACCTGCTGCGGGTACGCGGCCTGAGCATGCGTGACGCCGGCATACTCGACGGCGACTTGCTCGCCGTGCACCGCACCACCGAGGTCCACCACGGCCAGATCGTGGTCGCCCGGCTCGACGATGAAGTCACCGTCAAACGTCTGGACCGCCGCCGCGGTGAAAAATACGCGCTGCGCCTGCTGCCGGAAAACCCGGATTTCGCCCCTATTGAAGTGGACCTGCGCTATCAGCCCCTGGTCATCGAAGGCCTGGGCGTGGGCGTCATACGCCAAGGAAGCCCTTTATGAGCAACCTGCACAACAGCCTCGATACTGCCTCGCCATTCACGTTCCGGCACGGCGGAGACCCGCGCCCCGTCCCGGCCGGCCTGCCCACCGGCTATCCTGCCCTCGACGCCGCGTTGCCCGGCGGCGGCTGGCCCCTCGGCGCGCTGACCGAGATCGTGTATCACCAAACCGGCAGCGACGAACTCAGCGTGGCCCTGCCCGCCCTGGCGCGGCTCAGCCAAGAAGGTCGCTGGCTGGCCTGGATCGCGCCGCCCCATATCCCCATCGCCCCCACCCTGGCTGCTCATGGCGTCAACCTATCCCGCATATTGCTGGTCCATCCCCGTCCCGGCAGTGATGGCTTGCGCACGGTGGAAATGGCGCTGCGTGCCGGCACCTGCGGCGCGGTTCTGGCTTGGCCCGCCGGCGGCGATGAATCCACCCTGCGCCGCTTGCAAGAAGCCGCCGCGGCCAGCAAGGCGTGGTGTTTGCTGTTTCGTGACGCACATACCGCGCGTCCGCCCGCGGCGGCGGTGGGGCTGCGGGTGGAAACCGCGCGGGACGGCCGGTCGGCGCAAATACTCAATCATGCCAGCGGTCCGGCCGGGCAGCACATCCAGCTTGAACTGGCGTCTCGTCCCGCTGGCGATAACTCGGAGATCTTGAGAAGTGTGCCCACGCTGCGGCATTAGACCGGCTCGTACGATATTACCCCACTTCGGGTACCGCGAGCTTCAGCCAAGTAAGGACAACGTGGAGTAAATACTTCCAATTCGCATATTTTTTAAGGTGTAGTGACGGCAAGACTGATGAGAACGGTAAACCGGAGGTTTGGCGCATCCTCTGCGCCGACTGAGCGCCTCAGACGGCTCATCGATACAACGAAACCCGGAAGCCTTGCTGGAACAAGTGAATTCAAACTCGATCGGGCACGGGATATTTTTAACCGCGCTATACCTGAATTAGCGTTGTGACTAAAACGCCGATACACGATTTACTGCAACATCGGCGGACAAGATGCGATGCCGCCTACGCAGAGTGCGTGTTAATCACACCCCCGCCAAGCGCACGCCCAAGCCTATCACGGCGCAGGCCGCGATGACGGCAATCACTCCCAACCTGAAACGGAACAAGGCGAGCAAGGCCAGAATACCGATCACCGCGGCCACGCCATCGAACGACCCGGCGAAACCTTGCGGCCAGAACACGTGATAAGCAAAGAACAGAGCGAGATTGACGATGACCCCCACCACCGCGGCGGTGATGGCGCTGAGCGGGGCGGTGAATTTAAGGTCGTCGCGGGTCGATTCGACCCAAGGTCCGCCCAGCAGGATAAACAGGAACGACGGCAGAAAGGTGAAATACGTCGCGACCAGCGCGCCCACCGCCCCGGCCAGCACCAGCCCTTCGGGCCCGAACACCTGGTGCTGCCACGCCCCCACGAAACCGACGAAGGCCACCACCATGATCAGCGGGCCCGGCGTGGTCTCGCCGAGGGCCAGGCCGTCGATCATTTGCGTCGCGCTCAACCACTGGTGGTGTTCGACCCCGCCTTGATACACATAGGGCAACACCGCATAGGCGCCGCCGAAGGTCAGCAAGGCGGCCTTGGTGAAGAACCAGCCCATTTGCGTGAAGGTGGCCTGCCAACCGAACCACGCCAGCAACATACCCATGCCGCCCAGCCAGCAGGCCGCCCCCACCGCGCCGTAACGCAGCATGCGCGCCCGCGAGTGGCGGGCATGGGCGGGAATCAGCGTATCGTCGTCGATCAGGGCCGGGGCAGCGGCTTGGACCTTACCGCCGCCGTGGCCAGCGCCGATATGGAACCGCTCCGGCGCGAGACGGCCACCCAACCAGCCGATGATGGCCGCGCCGAGTATGATGGCCGGAAATGGCAACTTAAATATAAAAAGGCCGACGAAGGCCAACACCGCGACCGCCCACAACACGCCGTTTTTCAACACCCGTGAACCGATGCGGTAAGCCGCGAACAACACGATGGCCGTCACCGCCGGCTTGATGCCGTACAACACCCCCGCCACAGCGGGCACGTCGCCGAAGGCCAGGTACAACCAGGACAGCACGATCAAGATCAGCAGCGAAGGCAGCACAAACAGCGTACCCGCGACGATGCCGCCCCAACTGCCGTGCAACAGCCAGCCGATGTAGGTCGCGAGTTGCTGCGCCTCGGGTCCGGGCAGCACCATGCAATAATTGAGAGCATGCAGAAAGCGTTTTTCGGAAATCCAACGGCGGCGCTCCACCAGTTCCTGGTGCATGACGGCAATCTGGCCGGCCGGCCCACCGAAGCTGATGAATCCCAGCTTCAACCAAAAACGCAAAGCCTCTGCGCGGGAGACGCTGGCAACTGGCGGCTTGGACATGGGGTCATGAGTCATTAAAAACGTTCATAAGTGGCGCGCGGGCTTGCATCCGTTACGCAGCGATGGAGGCGATGCGCGCCTAATGCTGCCAGTCGTCCAGCGAAACGACAACCCTACACGACTTGCCCTTCCCTTAATACCCGGCTTCGAGATAGAATGCGCGCCGATCGTCGGCTATGAGGCCGGTGAGAGATATCCCGGCCAACCTTCAGTTTGGGGTTCGCAGTCATCCCGTAATCCCGAGTCTCCGGGATCAGTTTCCCACCAACGCAGCACACCTCCCCGCACACCGGCCATGAGTTGGCGCGTGGCGCTGTGCGGAAACGGGCGTATGCAGCACCTCCGGATTTACCACACTATGCGCGCATCCAGTTTCACTATTCTGATTTTAGTGGTCGCGGCCAATCTAGTGCTGTGGGCCAGCCTCAACCGGCCGCAACCGGCAGCGACCTGGACCGGGGTCATCAACGGCGTCTCCTTCAGCCCTTACCATCGCGACGACGACCCGCTGCAAGAACATTACCCCACCGCGCAGGAAATCGACACCGACCTCAAACTCATCGCCACCAAAGTGCACAAGGTGCGCACCTATTCCTCGACCGACGGCCTGGAAACCATTCCCAGCCTCGCGCAAAAACACGGCCTCACCGTCACCGCCGGCGCATGGCTGGACAAAGATACCGCCAATAACAGCTTGGAAATCGCCAATCTCATCAGGAACGCGCGCCAGTTCAGCAATATCGACCGGCTGATCGTCGGCAACGAAGCCGTGCTGCGCGGCGATCTCACCATCGACCAACTCGCCACTTATCTCAAACAAGTGCGCAAACAGACCAAACTGCCGGTAAGCACCGCCGAACCCTGGCATGTGTGGATCAAACACCCCGAGCTCGCGAAAAACGTCGATTTCATCGCCGCCCATATTTTGCCTTACTGGGAAGGCGAGCCTGCCGACACCGCCATCGATTTCGTCGCGGAGCGCTACCGGCAACTGCAAAGCGCATTTCCCGGCAAGCCCATTCTGATCGCCGAGGTGGGCTGGCCCAGCGACGGTAACCGCCTGCAATCCGCGCGCGCCTCCCTCGCCGCCGAAGCCCAATTCATCCGGCAGTTCCTCAATCTGGCCCAGGAGGAACAGTTCGATTACTTCATCATGGAAGCTTTCGATCAACCGTGGAAACAGGCCTTTGAAGGCACGGTAGGCGCGCATTGGGGGCTTTACGATGTGGAACGCCGCGAGAAATTCGCCATGTCCGGCCCCATCGTCGCCAACCCGCACTGGCCGCTCGAGGCCGCCGCCGCGGCGCTGCTCGCCCTGTTGCCGATGATTTGGTTTTTGATGCGCTGGCGCGATCTGCGCGCGCGCGGCCGGCTGTTCTTCGCCCTGCTCATCCAGAGCGTGGCCTGCGCGCTGACGCTCAGCGCCTTCGCGCCCTTCACCGAAGATCTCTCGCTGCTGGGCACCGTGGCCTGGGGCGTGTTGCTGCCGGCGCAGATCGCACTGTACGCCGTCATCCTCATCAACGGCCTCGAACTGGTGGAAATGTCCTGGCTGCGGCGTTTCAAACGGCAGTTCACCGCGCTGCATCCCGCGCCCGAACACCCGTTGCCCAAAGTCTCGCTACACCTCGCCATCTGCAACGAACCGCCCGACCTTGTTAAGCAAACCTTAGCCAGTCTCGCGGCCCTCGATTACCCAGATTTTGAAGTGCTGGTGATCGACAACAACACCAAAGATTCCGCGGTGTGGCGGCCGGTGGCGGAATACTGCGCCGAACTCGGACCGCGTTTCCGTTTCTTCTCGCTGGGCCAGTGGCCGGGCTACAAGGCCGGCGCGCTCAATTTCGCCCTGAAGGAAACCGCGGCGGACGCCGCGATCATCGGCGTGGTGGACAGCGATTATCTCGTGCGGCGCGACTGGCTGCGCAGCCTCGTTCCGTATTTCGAACGCGAACCGGTGGCCTTCGTGCAGGCGCCGCAGGATCACCGCGAATGGGAAGGCGACCGCTTCAAGGAGATGATCAACTGGGAATACGCCGGCTTCTTCCACATCGGCATGGTGCACCGCAATGAGCGCAACGCCATCATTCAACACGGCACCATGACCTTGATCCGCCGCGCGGCGCTCGAAGAGCTGAACGGCTGGTCCGAGTGGTGCATCTGCGAAGACGCCGAACTGGGTCTGCGCCTCTTCGAACGCGGCTACGAATCGGTCTACGTCAACGACGTCTTCGGCAAGGGTCTCACCCCGCATTCCTACGCCGGCTACAAAGGCCAGCGTTTCCGCTGGGCCTACGGCGCCGTACAAATCCTCAAACGCCATTCGCGCCAACTGTGGTCCGGCAAAGACAACCAACTGACCGCCGGCCAGCGTTACCACTTCCTCAGCGGCTGGCTGCCGTGGTTCAGCGACGGCCTGCACGTGGTGTTCACCGCCGCGGCGATGTTCTGGACGCTGGGTCTGTTACTGGCGCCGGCGCATGTGCAGTTTCCGTTATGGGCTTTTCTGGTGCCGATCCTCGCGGTGTTCGCCTACAAACTGCTGCACGCGCTGTGGCTGTACAGCCTGCGGGTACCCTGCACGCTCTCGCAGCGGATCGGCGCCGCCATCGCCGGCATGTCGCTGACTCACACCATAGGCCGCGCCATGATTCAAGGCCTGTTCACCTCCGGCCAGCCTTTCTTGCGCACGCCCAAGGCCGAAGACAAACCCGCACTGATACGCGGCTTGGCCATGGCTCGCGAAGAGTTATTCATGCTGGTGGGCTTAATCATTTCCGCCGGCGCGGTGTTGAGCGTCTACGGCGTGAACCATGAAGAGGCCATGTGGTGGACAGTCGTGCTGACCGTGCAATCCGTGCCCTATGTCGCGGCCCTTTATTGCTCGCTGATCAATGCGCTGCCCACCCGCAATAAGCAAGCTGCGGCTGTGCCGGCGCCGGCCACAGCGCTGCAACACGGCCCGCTGCTCGAAACCACTAGCGCGCCGGTGCTCGTGGAAGGTTTTAAAACCGCACGGCAAGAAGCGGCATAAGTTCGAACATTATTTGGACGGCGCCGGCTGAGGTCGGGCCCGGGCCAATGCGTGAATACCCGCCGTCCGTTCCGTCCTTGCTTGAACTGTTTCTTTTAGATACCCGACTGACGGTATCGTTTTTTTTATTCCGTCGTCGATCCGAGACATTTCTTTACCGCTCGCGTCGTCTTCGCGCGACATTTGACAAGCCGCTTCCCACTGCCTAATGTGATATGGCATTCAGCAAGGGAATGTTTCCACCTCGGCAAGCCATTCCGCGCATTACCCTCTGTTCACTCACCTTCACTGAGCGCAGCTTGCAAGGTGGAATCGTCAAACGTGATATTTCCACACATCCACAGGAGACACTCATGAGAAAATTCTTAGCGATGACCGTGCTTGCCGGCAGCATGACGGCGTTGTCCGGACTGGCGTTCGCGGATGACGACTTCAAAGGTACTTTGGTGAAAATCGACGGCGAGTTCTATGTCGTCAAAGACAAAAATGGCGTGGAGCACCGCGCCCACTTTGACGCCACCACCAAGAAAAAAGGCGACATCAAAGAAGGCGGCATGGTCGAAATCCATGTCAAGGACGGACACACCACCAGCATCGAAGTAGACAAGTAAGCAAGCAGTCCAGAGCGGTGCGGATGCCCTCCGCACCGCCTCTTGCACCTGACGGCCCAGCGCGGTCCAACAGTCCGGCCATCAACCCGATCAAACATCCCTATTGCAAGAACCTCGTCAGAAAAACCGTCAAACTTCGACTTACCTTTACCAGTGCAAGGCCCGCAGCCGGCTGATCTTCTTCTTTTGATGGGCCTGCATACGCACCAGGATATTACTCAACACCTTGACCGCGTCCACCACATAGGGGCCCTTGTTGAGCATCACGCATTCGGCGCGCACGCCCATCGCCGCATCGGTGATCTCAGGACGTGAGCTGATGCCTTTTTTGGCGAGCGATTCCAACACGCCGGTCGCCCAGATCACCGGCACGTGCGCCGCTTCGCACAACCACAATATCTCTTCCTGTATCTCCGCGAGACGGACGCTGCCCAGCTCCACCGCGAGATCGCCGCGCGCGATCATGACGCCCACCGCATGACGGCCGATGCTGCCCAGGATAATCTCCGGCAGATTGGCGACCGCCCGCTTGGTTTCGATCTTGGCGATGATGGGCAACTCGGGCGCGCCGCGCGCCGCCAAGGCGGACATCAGATTATCCATATCCTCCATGGTTTCGACGAAGGAGAAACCCACCATGTCGGCGTGCTGGCAGACAAAATCCAAATCGCCGAGATCCTGTTCACTGAGGGAGGGCAGATCGAGGCGGGTCTCGGGAAAATTAAGCCCTTTTTCAGCGAGCAGCTTCACCCCCTTGGGTCCGGCCTGGGTCACCCGCAGCAAGGCCCCCTCCTCCGTCAGCGCCTCCACCACGGCGCCCAAACGCCCGTCGTCTATCCATACCGGATCACCGGGCGCCAACCGCCCGAGCGCCTCCGGCACGCTGCAACTGATATGCGCCGGGCGCCAAATCTGTTCCGTCTCCGCTCCCCCGGCTTGCGCCGGTTCTCCCGGCACGGCGACTCGCGTCAGCAACAGATGATCGCCCGCGCAGAGTTTGATCTCCACTGGCTGACCCGTGAATTCGCATAAAGCCAACTGCCGCGTCCGCGCGCCGTTGTGCGCGGCCGACTGCGAACGCCGCCACGTCAACGGCGTGCCGGACATCAGATAAGCGGTCTTGGCGCAGTGCGCCAGCAACACCCCGCTTTCAGTTTTGTCGACAATCTCAAAATGGCGGGTCTTTTGCCGGGCATCGTGAAATTCCAGGCAATCGCCCACTTCGAGACGGCGCTGCTCGGCGTCGGGCAGGCGCAGGACATGAGACGCGACGACACCGAGCGTCGCCGCGCTCCCGGCCGGCATACTTTCCGGAACAAACGCAATCTGCGCCGGCGCCACGACCCGCCCGCAGTTATCCTTTTGAGGTTTTATCCGTTTCACGGCGGGTCCGGCCCGCAACGGTCCGGTACGCAACTTGTGCCCCGCCAGATCCATGAGAATCTTGCAGTCACGCCCGACCTCCGCCGCGGCGCGGCGCACATGTTTGACCATGCCCTCCCATAACGCGGGCTCGTCGTGGGCGCAATTGATGCGCGCGCAATCCATGCCGTGATCGACCAAGGCCTTAACCTGCGCGTAATCCCAGGCGGCCTCGGTGGGCAAGGTGACCATGATGCGAACGCGGCGGCCGCCGTTGCGCGCACCGAACAAGCGGTCGGTGTACCGCTCCAGCATGCCCGAGCCGGCCGCCTGAGATGCCGTGTTGAATCCCGCCGCCCCCTCTTCGTCACCGGCCACGCCTACCGCCCGCCGCAGCAAGCCGATGACCCGCTCGAGATTGGCGATGACATGGGGCTCGCCCCGCCCCAGCGACGACAGGCCGGCCCGCGCCAGCCGCTCCTGCAAGGGCCGCAGATCCTGGCTGCGCAAGCTCAGATAATGGGCGAGGTTCACCGCGCTGTCATTGAAGGCGCCGTCAGGATAATGCGCCGCGTAACGCTGCAGGCGAGTGGCGGCGCCGGCGATCACGCTCTCCCGCAAAGCCGACATTTCCGCGAGCAGATGGCCCAGCTCATCGGTGACAACGGGGGTCTCCCCGCCTTGGGTGTGGGGCATAATGGTCGATGAATCAATCATAGGAACAATTCGCAAATGGGAATTCTAGGCTGGCAATATGACCGATATATGACACTTCCCATCCTGCGCGGGGATTGCAACCGCTTGGCAAACGACCAAGCCCTTTGTGTCATCTTAATGACATAAACCTAGAATAGGATTGTTTGCATTGAGAATGCTGGCTGTATCCCGCCCAATGAATAACCTTGACCTCAAATCCCCGGAGCTGTACGTCAATCGCGAGTTGAGCCTGCTGGAATTCAACCAACGCGTACTTGAACAGGCCAAGGACGAGGGGGTGCCGTTATTGGAGCGCCTGCGTTTTCTCTGCATCGCCTCGACGAATCTCGACGAATTTTTCGAGATCCGGGTGGCGGGCCTCAAACAAAAACTGGAGGCCGGCTCCATCCAGGCGGGCCCCGACAATCTATCGCCGCAGGAGAGCTTGAAACTGATCGGCGCGCGCGCCCACGCCCTGGTGGATGAACAGTATCGGGTCTTGAACGACGTCATCCTGCCCGCCCTGGCGCAGCAAGGCATCAACTGCATCCGCCGCGGCGACTGGACGCCGGCGCAAGAAGCGTGGCTGCGCAATCATTTCGAACAAACCGTGTTACCCGTGCTCAGCCCGATCGGACTCGACCCGTCCCATCCCTTCCCGCGCATCCTCAATAAAAGCCTCAACTTCATCGTCGAGCTCACCGGCAAAGACGCCTTCGGCCGCAACAGCGGCATGGCCATCCTCCAGGCGCCGCGCGCCCTGCCGCGCATCATTCAACTGCCGGCGGAGGAAAGCGGCGGCGGTCCCCATGATTTCGTCTTCCTGTCCTCGGTGATCCACGCCTATGTCGGTCAACTGTTTCACGGCATGCGGGTGATGGGTTGTTACCAATTCCGGGTCACGCGCAACTCCGACCTGTTCGTCGACGAGGAAGAAATCGAAGACTTATTGCGGGCGGTGGAGGGCGAACTGGTGGCGCGCAACTTCGGCGAGGCGGTGCGCCTGGAGATCAGCGACCAATGCTCCGACCAGGTCGCGAACTTCCTGCTGACCCGGTTCGGCATAGGCGCCGACGACCTCTATCGCGTCAACGGGCCGGTCAATCTCAATCGCCTGCAGACCGTCGCCGACCTCGCGGACCGTCCCGAATTGAAATATCCCAGCTTCACGCCGGGACTCAGCCCGGCGATCGCCCGCAACGCCAATCTGTTCGAGGCCATCGCCAAACACGACATCCTGCTGCATCACCCCTTCGAATCCTTCGCCCCGGTCATCGACTTCGTGCGGCAGGCGGCGGAGGATCCCGATGTCCTCGCCATCAAGCAGACTCTCTATCGCAGCGGTCTCAAATCCGCCATCGTCGATGCCCTGGAGGCGGCGGCGCGGGCGGGCAAAGAAGTGACGGTAGTGATCGAACTGCGCGCCCGTTTCGACGAAGAGGCCAATGTGGGCCTGGCCAATCGCCTGCAGGAAGCCGGCGCGCATGTGGTATACGGCGTGGTGGGTTATAAGACCCACGCCAAAATGGTCCTGGTGATCCGCCGCGAGCAACAGCGCCTGCGCCATTACGTGCATCTCGGCACCGGCAACTACCACTCGCGCACCGCGCGGATGTACACCGACTACGGCCTGTTCACCCGCGACACGGACCTCGGTCACGACGTCCATCAAGTCTTCCTGCAACTCACCAGCCTGGGCAAGGTGCAAACCCTCAAAAAACTGCTGCCCTCACCCTTGACCCTGCACGAAGCCCTGCTGACCAAGATCGGCCGGGAAACCCAGCACGCCCGGCAGGGCCGCCGCGGACGCATCATCGCCAAGATGAACGCGCTGGTGGAACCGCAAATCATTCAGTCCTTGTATCAAGCCTCGCGGGCCGGCGTCGAGATCGATCTGATCGTGCGCGGCATGTGCAGTCTGCGGCCCGGTCTGGCGGGCGTCTCGGATAACATCCGGGTGCGCTCGATCATCGGGCGTTTTCTGGAACACACCCGCGTCTACCACTTCGGCAACGACGGCAACCCCGAGGTGTTCTGCTCCAGCGCCGACTGGATGGACCGCAATCTGTTCCGGCGGGTGGAAGTGTGTTTTCCCGTCACTCAGCCCGATCTCCAACAACGGCTCATCGACGACCTGGCCACCTATCTCGCCGACAACACCCAGGCCTGGCTGATGCAGGCCGACGGCGGTTACCTGCGCGCCACGATCGGCGAGGCGCCGCCGCTGTCCGCGCAGGCCCGTTTATTACAAAACCTCGCAGAACAGGCTTGATTTCAGCGATAACGCAGTTCGAATCCCACCGCTTCAAGATAACTCGCTTCCTGCTCCAAATCCCCGCGCGTCAAGGGATGGGCGTCCAACCAGCCCGCTGGAAAAAGGATATCCAGGTTTTTTTTACCGGCCTCCAGCGTGAATTTGGGCAACGACCCGGCGCTGCGGCCGCGTCGCAACAATACCGCCAGACGCAGGAGGATCGCCAGGCGCTGCATGAGCCGCGCCGTGCCGTTGGGAATGTCCTTGAAGAATTTGACGGGAAATTTGCGGCGATGGGCGCGCACCAGCAAGGACAATAATTTTTGCTCCTGCGCGGAAAACCCCGCCAGGTCGGCGCTCTCGATGATATAAGCGCCATGCTGCTGATATTGGTTATGGCTGATATTCAAGCCGATCTCGTGCAGCTGCGCCGCCCAGTCCAGCCATTGGCTGATCTCGTGATCGACGAAACCCCAGGCCGATTCGACTTGCGCCAGGCACTGCTTGGCAGTCTGCCGCACCCGTTGCGCGTGTTCGGCGGCGACATGATGACGACGGGCCAGACTGGCCACGCTGTCGCCGCGCACATCGCGGTCGTGGATGCGGCCCAGCAGGTCGTAGAGCACGCCTTCCCGCAAAGCCCCTTTGGCCACGCCCATCTGTTTGATGTCGAGGGCCTCGAAGATGGCGAGCAGAATCACCACCCCGCCGGGCAACACCGGCGCCCGTTCGGCGCTGAGTCGCGGCACGGTCAGTTTATTCACATGACCGGCGTCGATCATCGCATCGAGCAACTTGCGCAAGGCGCCGCGATTGAGGGTGTCGCTACTCCAACCCGCCGCGGTCACAATGCCATGCGCGGCGCGGATCGTCCCCGACGCGCCCACCGCGTTGACCCAACCCAGGTCGCGAAAGCTCGCCTCTACCGGTTCGAGTTCCAGACGCGCCGCCATCAAGGCGCGCTCCACCGCCCGCGCGCTGATCGTTCCATCCGCGAAAAAACGCTGACTCACGGAAACGCAGCCCATATCCAGGCTCTCCATATGACGCGGCGTAACCCCCGCGCCGATGATGATCTCGGTGCTGCCGCCGCCGATGTCGACCACCAAACGCGGTTTATCGTCGGCGGCCAGGCTGTGGGCGACGCCCAGATAAATCAGCCGCGCCTCCTCGGCACCGGCGATGATACCGATGGGATGGCCCAGGGCCTGCTCGGCCCGCGCGAGAAATTCACCGGCGTTGACCGCCTGGCGCAAGGCATTGGTGCCCACGGCGCGCACGCTGCCGGGCGGCAGGTCGCGCAAACGCTGACCGAAGCGTTGCAGGCAATCGAGGGCGCGCCGCTGCATCTCTTCGCTGAGATTCTGCTCGGCGTCGAGTCCCGCGCCCAAGCGCACCGGTTCGCGCAGACGATCGAGCACCTTAACGTCGCCTTGCACGTCGCGGGCGACGATCATATGAAAGCTGTTCGAGCCCAAGTCAACAGCGGCGACAATCTCACTGGGCTGGTGTGGCATTATTTCCTAGCTCCTATAACAGCCATGCCGAACGATCATTCGGCAAGGGAGGCGTCATTCTTAATCGGCAACCCTAACAACGCGACGCGCAACGGGTCCATGTCTTTTTTGAGAAACGGCGCCTCACCGTCACTCCGCCCCAGGTCGCCGGTGTAACTCGCATAACCTGTATACGCCTCCCGCCGCGCCAAACAGGCCAGGGCGATCAAGCCCGGCAGCGGATCGCGCCGCCGCAAATTTTTTAAGTCCGCCGCACCGGACGGCGCCAGCGCCGCGCGCAAACAACGCCGCGCATGCGCCGCCGCGGCCTCGACCGCAACCTCCCCCAGGCGATGATGCAATACATTCATGTCATGAATATGACCGAGCCGGTCTTGCATATCCGTCAAGCGCGTAATCATGGCCCGCGCCGCGGGCAGCGCGGGACCCATGGGTTCGAGCAGATAACGCAAACGCTTGGCGGCGATGCGGGCATGGTGGATCGCTTCATCCTCCTCCACGCCGCGCACGGCGTTCAAATGCGCGGTCAAGGTTTCATAATACACATCGAGGCGCGCCGCGCAGCACTCGGCATAGCGTGCATGTTGCGCGACGGGATGGTCGGCCAAGGCGGATTTCAGCCGGTCTTCCATCCGCTCCCAACGCTTGGAAAGTTTGGCGCGTAAACGCGCGTGTTCATCGTCCCGCTCTTGCCGGTAGCGGTCCAGCAACCAGCGCCAACCGTGGCGTTCGCCGGTTTTGAGTTGCGCCCGGTGCGCCTGTAGCCAGGCCAGCGCCACGTCGGCATCGCGGGCGCGATTGGTTTCACGCGCCAGGCGGCGCAGTTTGCCGTACAGCTTGGAGGAGAGCGGGACCTCTTCCTCGTGAGCCTCGAGCCAGCTGCGCAGGCGGCGCACAGCGACACGAAAATCGTGCAAAGCCTCTTGATGCGGCGACACCCGCCAACGCGCGTGGGCCCGGTCGATACGCCGCATGAGTTCGAGGGCATGGCGCCTCACTGCCATCCCGGCCGGCGCATTCAACAAGGCGTACGCGGCCGCCGCCTCCGTCATCGCCTGGTCACCCGACGCAAGATGGCCGGCGGACAAAACCAGCGCAGCTCGGCCTGAGCGCCTTGGGCGGCGGGAAAGGTCAACAGGCAGGCGCCGCCTTTTTTAAATTGAATGAACGAAGACTGACCGGGGACCAGCGAGCGACTGACCCACTCGCCCAGATCGGGCTCGTGACCGACGATGGCCACGCAACGCGGACCGGCCGCCAACTGCCGGTGCAAGGACGCGGGCGGCGCGCCGGGACTCAACGCCACGGTCTCTTTCACAGCCAAACCGCTGTAGGCCTCGGCGACGATCTCGGCGGTTTGCCGCGCCCGCCGCAATGGGCTGGTGAATATCAGCTCGAGTTCCGGCACGAGAACCGCAAGGCCGCGCGCCACGTCGCGCATGCGCTGACGGCCTTTGGCGGTCAACGCACGTTCCGCATCACTAATCCCGCTAGCGGCGGCGACCTCGCGGTCTTGCGCAATGGCGTGACGTAGAACCAACACCTGCTTCATCCGGGCACCTCAGTTAAGCGGACAGCATAAAGGAACCTCTGATTTATTCAGAGATTCCTGCGGCACAGGGATGTGCCGCCATTTTCAATTGCGGCAGGCCATTGAAAATGAAGGAAAGCGAAAATCACATTTTTCGCGATCCTTAGCTCTGAGAATTCCAGGATGGAACTATTCAGAGCTTCCTAAACTCTAGTCTGGCACATTACAGCGTCGCCACCCGCAAAGCTCAACAGCAACAGCCGGGCGCGATCACCACAAAATTTAGCGTCATTCCCGCCGCCCACGGACTTCAATTTAAAAATACGGTGTACCCGGCTGTGGCGGCGGGCTTGTGGCAGAATGAAGACAGGCACTGAGCCAATCACCCATCGCTTACGCAACGCATCGCCGCGCGAAGCGCCTTGCGACGGAATGCGATAGGCCGGGAAATACCAGTCATGCAGAGGCCAACACCCACCCATACCGATCATCCAGTGGCATGGCACACCCTGCCGGGACCTGAAACCGTCGCGCGTCTGGATGTGACCAGCAGCGAGGGTTTAAGCGACGCCGAGGCGACGCGGCGCCTGGATCACCACGGCGCGAACCGTCTGGTGGAAAAACCACCGCGCCCGGCCTGGCGCAAATTCATCGATCAATTTAAAAGCCTGTTGATCGTCATCCTCCTCGGCGCGGCGGGAGTGGCTTTGCTGGTTGGCGACATCGTGGACATGGCGGTCATCCTGATCGTCGTGCTGCTCAACGCCCTGCTCGGTTTCTATCAGGAGCACCGCGCCGGGCAAAGCCTGGACACCTTGAAAAAAATGCTGGCGCCGAAGGCGCGGGTGCGGCGTGCCGGCCGCCACCATCACGTGGCGGCCGAGACCCTGGTCCCCGGCGACATCGTGCTCCTGGAAGCGGGCGACAAGCTGCCGGCGGACGGCCGCCTCCTCCAAAGCCACGCCGCGGAGATCGACGAATCGACTCTGACCGGCGAATCCAACCCGGTGGCCAAAGACGCGGAAGCCTTCGTCCCGCCCGACGCGCCGCTCGCCGAACGCGCCAATATGGCCTATATGAACACTGTGGTGACCCGCGGCCGTTTGGAGATGCTGGTCACCGCCACCGGCATGGCGACCGAGATCGGCCGCATTGCCGGCCTAATGCAAAGCGTTCCGGAACCGGCCACCCCTTTGCAATCCCAGCTCGACCGGCTAGGTAAACGCTTGGCTGTCATCGCCGGAACGGTCGTGACGCTTATCTTCGCCCTGGCACTTTATCAAGGCGCGACGCTGGGACAGGCGGCGCTTACCGCCATCACTCTGGCGGTAGCAGCCATACCCGAGGGACTGCCGGCGATGGTCACCATCACCCTGGCCCTCGGCATGCGACGCATGGCGGCGCAACAGGCTATCGTCAAACGCCTCGCCGCGGTGGAGACCCTGGGCTGCACCACGGTCATCTGCTCGGACAAAACCGGCACGCTCACCCGCAATCAAATGACGGTGCGGGCCTTTCGCTACGCGGGTCACGTATACACCGTGAGCGGCGAGGGCTACGCCGCCGAGGGCGAGATTCTCGGCGAGGACGGCGGCACCGCGTCCGCTGATTTATCGGCGCTGCTGCTGCCCGCCGCCTTGTGCAACGACAGCCGGATCCGCGACGGCCGGCTGATCGGCGACCCCACTGAAGGCGCGCTGGCGGCCTGGGCCGCCAAAGGCGGGGTGGACCGCGACGCCGCCGCCCGTGATCTGCCGCGTATCGCGGAGATCCCCTTCGACACCGCCAATAAATTCATGGCCACCTTCCACCGCCACAGTGACGGCGTGACGGTGTTCGTCAAGGGCGCGCCCGATGTGCTGCTGGCGCGCTGCGCCCGCGTGCTGATGGAAACCGAGGCGCCCCTCGACCCCACGGCGCGCGAGAAGGTGTTGCAGGAAATCCACGCCATGGCGGCCGGCGGCTTGCGGGTGCTGGCCATCGCCTCGCGCCGCCTGGCCGCCGCCGAGTTCAATCCGGCCGGCGACCTCCATAGCTATATTGAAGACCTCTGTCTGATCGGTCTGGCCGGCATCATGGACCCACCCCGCCCCGAGGCACGGGAGGCCATCGCCCTGTGCAAGGGCGCCGGCATTCAAGTCAAAATGATCACCGGCGACCACCAGCTCACCGCCACCGCCGTCGCCAAGGAGCTGGGCTTGAGCGACGGCACCCTCACCGGCGCGGAGCTCGACAAACTGGACAGCGCCGAACTCGCCCGGCGCATTGAAGAGGTGACGGTATTCGCGCGCGTGGCGCCGGAACACAAAGTAAAAATCGTCGAAGCCTTGCGCGCGCGCGGCCATGTGGTGGCCATGACCGGCGACGGCGTCAACGACGCGCCCGCCCTCAAAAGCGCCGACATCGGCGTGGCCATGGGCATCACCGGCAGCGAGGTGAGTAAAGAGGCGGGCGCGATGGTGCTCACCGACGACAACTTCGCCAGTATCGTGCACGCGGTGCGGGAAGGCCGCACCCTCTACGACAACATCGTCAAATTCGTGCGCTTTCAGCTCGCGACCAATCTCGGCGCGCTGGGCACGGTGTTGACCGCCGCATTGCTGGGTTGGCCGGTGCCTTTCAATCCGCTGCAGATATTATGGGTGAACATGATCATGGACGGCCCGCCGGCTCTGGCGCTCGGCCTCGACCCGGCGCGTCCCGGGCTAATGACAGAACCGCCGCGCGATCCCCGTGCGGAAATTCTCACCGCGCGGCGCGTGGGCCGGTTGGCCGGCTTCGCTATCATCATGACCGCCGGTACGCTGGCGGTATTTCATTACGGCCTGCACTCCGGCAACGTGACGCATGCCGCCTCCTTGGCCTTTACCACCTTCGTGTTCTTTCAATTGTTCAATGTGTTCAATGCCCGCGCCGAACACGCCAGCGCCTTCAATCGGCTGTTTTTTCAAAATCGCGTCTTGTGGCCGGCGCTGCTCGGCGTGCTGGCCTTGCAAATCGTGGTGGTGCAGTGGCCGCCCGCGCAAACACTTTTTCACACCAGCGCTTTGAGTTTCGCCGAGTGGGCATTGGCGGCGGGAACGGCTTCATCCGTGCTACTGCTGGAAGAAGCGCGTAAACTTATAATGCGCTTGCGTCAGCAGGCCGCACCGCGATAATGGGTTTGCAGCCCCGTTAAGCGAGCCTACAAGCCGACGGACCTATTTCCGTGCCACATCGCCGGCCGGTATCCCGCCAGCCAACAGGTGCCGATGCCGCGCCGATGCGTTAAAGTTCGCTCCCGGCGGGGCGCCACCATCCGCGCCCGATTGTTAAGTTGATAACCAAGGCAGTCTCACCCGATGTACTCGCGCACCGTTTTATCTTGTTTGCTGACCCTGACCCTCACCACCCCTCCCGGCCATGCCGACCAACCCGCCCCGAGCGGCGCTGAGATCGTCAAACGCTGTTATTACAAATACGCCGGCGACGATCAACGTTCGCAACTGGTGATCGCCCTCACCGATGAAAACGGCAAAAAGGTCAAAAGCGAATACCTGCGGCTGTGGAAAAATTACGCGGGCAAAAACGGCATCGAAGACAAAGTGGTGCTGTTCACGCAATTTCCGCCGGACAATAAAGGTGTCAATTTCATGCGCTGGTCTTACAGCGACTTGAAGAAAGCCGCCGACCAGTGGGTCTATCTGCCGGAGATGCGCATGGTACGGCGCATCTCGCAACGCGATCCGAACAATATGGACTGGGGTTTCACCGACGAGGATTTGCGCATCCGCGCCCTCGACGAAGACGAACATATTTTCAAGGAGGTCGCGCGCTTTGAAGACACTGAATATTATCTGGTGGAGAGCATTCCCAAACAGGATCCCACTTATGGCAAACGGGTCTCGTGGTTCAACAAAGCGGATGACTGGGAGGATTGCCTGCAACGGCGCATCGATTACTACGACAAACGCGGCGAACTGATGAAGACTCAGTTCATGAAATGGGAACGCGTCAAAGACGCCTGGGTCTGGCGCACGGTGGTGGTGAACAACAGCCGCAACGCAGCCTCGGCCGTGTACGACATGCGCCACGTCGAAGTGAACGTGGGCCTTACCGACGAGGATTTCACGCAACGCACGCTCAAACTCGGCGACCGCCCGCGTTAACGCGTGGCATTAACTTCGTTTTGAAGACGCCAGGCGCTACCATGGTTACTCGCCCGTAACGTAATTTCACCGCCATGCAACAAGTCCTGATCCAAATGGCGGCGCTCATCGCCTGCGGCGTCGCTTGGCGCTATATCAAACCGCCGGAGCTGAGTGCCGACACGGCGCGTCGGGTACTCACCGGTCTGGTCTACACCGTGTTGTTACCGGCGCTGGTGTTACTGGTGCTGTGGCGCGCGCCGCTGAGCTGGGATGCGTTGCGCATCGCCCTGGTCGCCGCCAGCGGCGTGCTGGCGGGGCTGGCCGCCGCCCATATCGCCTACCGTCTGCGCGCCACACCCAAGGCCATCACCGGCGCCATGTTGCTCGCCGCCGGCTTTCCCAACGTCACCTATTTAGGCCTGCCGGTGTTGGAAAAAACCTTCGGGCCGTGGGCGCGCAGCGTGGCCATCCAATATGATCTGTTCGCCTGTACACCCTTGCTGCTGACCGTGGGCATCCTCATCGCACGCGCCTACGGCGCGCATGAGGAACGTGAAAATCCCTTCGTGGGCTTGCTCAAAGTGCCGCCGCTGTGGGCAGCGGTGGCGGCGCTGACCCTCAATGGAGCGGGGGTGCCGCTGCCGACGGGCTTGGAGCAGTGGCTGCAAACCCTCGCCAATGGCGTGGTGCCCTTGATGCTGATTTCGCTGGGCATGGCGCTCACCTGGGATCCGCACTATCTGCAACGTCTGCCGCTGGTGGTGCCGGTGCTGATCATTCAACTGCTGCTCATGCCCTTGGTGGCCTGGGGTGTGGCAGTCCTGATCGGACTCAGTGGTGATCTGCTGATCGCCACTGTGCTGGAAGCGGCCATGCCCTGTATGGTGCTGGGCATGGTGCTGTGTGATCGTTACCACTTGGACACTCAGCTTTACGCCACCACCGTCACCTTGTCCACTGCCCTCAGTTTGTTTACCCTGCCGCTTTGGTACGCGTGGTTACAGTGAGCAAACCTATGAAACATGGATCATGGTTCATGGTCACCGGCGCTGCGCTCAGCTTGCCGCTGGCCGGCTGTTTAATCAACAAGAGCGGCGCGGCGGATGCGCCGCTGCGCACGCTCGATCAAGGCGGTTCGACCGGCGTGCTCTCCCAGCGTTTCGAGGTGATCCGCGACCCCGCCTCGCTGGATGCGCTCTGGCGACAACATACCACGGTGATGAGCCCGCCTCCCCCGCTGCCGCACATCGACTTTGAACGCGACATGGTCATCGCTGCCTTTCTCGGCCAGAAGGCCAGCGGCGGTGTTGAGCTGCAAATCAGCAAACTGGACAACGTGGGTGGCGCATTGACCGCGCACCTCAGCCTCACCAATCCCGGCAAGGACTGTATCGTCACCCAAGCGTTCAGCCAGCCTTATCACATCGTGGTCACGCCTCGGCATGAGCAAGTCATCCGTTTTCAGGTCAACACCCTCACCACCGACTGCAACTGAGCCGCGCATCAAACCCGCCATGCCCCATCTGCTCGCCGCCATCACCGCCCACGGCTACGGCCATCTGGCGCAAACCGCGCCGGTGTTGAATGCCTTGCGGCAACGCTGGCCTGAATTACGTCTCACGCTCTACACCGCCTTGCCGCACGCGCTGCTCGTCAAGCGTATCGTCGGTGAATTCACTCACATCGACCAAGCGCCGGACGTCGGCATGTTGATGAATAACGCTTTGTCGGTGAATGCCGACGTCAGTGCCGCGGCTTATCAGGTCTTTCATCGACACTGGCACCGTGACGTCGCGGCGGAGGCGCAATGGCTTGCGAAGCTCGCGCCCGATCTGGTTTTCGTCAATGCGCCATACCGCCTGCTCGCCGCGGCGAAACAAGCGGCTATTCCGGCCGTGGCCTTGTGTTCACTGAACTGGGCCGGCATCTATCGACATGTCTGTGGCCAGCGACCCGAAGCACCGGCCGTCCTCGAACAGATGCTCGCTGCTTACCACGACGCGGAGTTATTTTTACAACCCGCGCCGAGTATGCCCATGAGCGAACTCGCCAACCGCCGCACCATCGGACCCATCGCCCGCCTCGGCACGCCGCGCCGCGCCGAATTGGCAGCCCGCTGCGGTGCAGCCGAACACGACACATTTGTAATGGTATCGCTGGGCGGCATCCCCCTGCGATTGGACACCCGTCGCTGGCCGCAACGGCCGGGGCTGCATTGGATCGTGCCGCGGAGCTGGCACGCGCCGCGCGCCGACCTGACCGCCTTCGAATCACTCGGACTGGATTTCGTCGATACTCTGCGCAGCAGCGACGTCTTGCTGACTAAACCCGGTTACGGCAGTTTCAGCGAGGCCGTCTGCAACGGCGTTCCCGTATTGTATGTCCCGCGCGATGACTGGCCCGAGCAACCATATCTGGTGGAATGGCTGCATCGCCACGGCCGCGGCCTGGCCGTCACGCCGCGCGCATTGGCGGAAGGCGACCTCGCCCGATCATTGCAACAGCTGCTCGATCTGCCCGCCGCCGCGCCGCCCGTGCCCAGCGGCATCGAACAGGCGGTCACCGTGTTAGCGGATCATGTGTGCGCATCCGCCGCCAACCGAAACGCGGCGCGGCGTCTTCCATAAATCAATGGCCCACCCCTTCCGGAGTGACGCATGAACGAACGACGCCGCATTCTCTACCACGGCGGCGTAGTGGATCTCGGCCTGGAAACCGCCCGCTTACCCGGCGGCCGCGACATCAGTTTGGAAATCGTCCGTCATCGCGGCGGCAGCTCCGCGGCGGCCGTCGATGATCAGCAGCGCGTGTGTTTATTGCGTCAATATCGCCACGCCGCCGGCGACTGGATTTGGGAATTGCCCGCGGGAAAACCTGATGACGGAGAAGCGGCACTGTGCACCGCGCAGCGCGAACTGGAGGAAGAGGCCGGTGTCCGCGCGACGGATTGGCAGACCTTGGGCGACATACTCACCACACCCGGTTTTTGCGATGAGGTCATTCAACTCTTCCTCGCCCGCCGACTGCAACTCGTCGCGCCTCGCCCCGAAGCGTATGAGTTGATCGAACGCCATTGGATAACCTGGTCCACCGCTCAACAATGGGCACTGGACGGCACCCTGCGCGACACCAAAACCGTGATTGGTTTACTGAGGGCCGCCAGCCTGCTGGCGCTGGAATGAAAACCACCGCGAATTTCAGCAAAAAATAGCCAGCTAGTGCTAAGATGAAACCTCGCTTTACCAAGGTGTGCCGGCAGGCATCAACAACCTTACCAGGAGTGAATAGTCATGGCATCGATCATTACCACCATGGTCATAGTCGTAGCGACCATCGCCGTCGTTCTGATGGTATATCTCACCATCAAAATCTATCGGGGCGAAGCACGTCTCGAACACAAAGAAGAGAAACACACTCTTCCTCGTCAATGAGCGGCACCGTCCACGCTCAGCGGTTTCCTACATCTTGCAAAGAGACGGACAACCGATGCGTGCATGCTTGCCAAGAACGCCGTCGCTGAGACAAGCGTCTTGGCTAACGGCATTGTTAATTCAACGACAAGATAAAATCGACCAGCTTCTCAATGTCGCCATTCGCTACACGCGGTGAATAAGGCGGCATGGGAATTCCGCCTGTCACATCGGTCCAATTGCCTTTACCGCCTTTACTGATCTTTTCAACGAGCTGCGCGCGGACATCTTTTCCGCGATAACGGGCAGCGACGTCTTGCCAAGCCGGCCCCACCACTTTTTTATACACCGCGTGACAGGCCAAACAGCCGCTGCGGTTAGCCAACACCAGAGCATCGTCTTGACTCATCACCTGAGAAACGGGCGCCGGGGCCGGCACTTCCGCGGTGGCTGGCGGAGCGGCCGGCGCCGCGTTTTCCAGCGCCGTATTCTCGGATGGCGGAATCACCGCGCGCGCGGCGGCATCGACGTCGTTTGTCGTGTCCGGAACGGCCTCGGACGGGGGCGGGGATGGTGGCGTCAGGCTCGCCGGGGGAGCGGGACTGGTGGCAGGGGCGGGCGACGGTAAGGTTTGCGCCTGTTGCTCATCCTGCTTGCCGCAAGCGGCAAGCAGCACGGAGAGCAGACCAACTATCAGCAGGGGGTTCTTCATGACTTCTCCTATGTGAATTCAGTATGTCGGCTCGACACCGCGTCCACGGCGCCTGGCAGGTAAACCCAGAGCCACGGGTAACCGAGGTGGCTATGTTAAACCGGAAAAAGGACGATCCGGGAATAAATATCGCCGGCAGCGGCCCGGCGCGACGACCTGGCGTCCAAGGTGTTTTGGTCGGGGCGGGACGGCGAAGGCTTCAATACACAAAGATTAACAATCCAATAGTTGACCTTCAGACATGGGTATTGTATACATTTGTTGATTGATTAGGTCGGAATAAGGCCCGGTCAAAACTTTAGCAGAAGGTATCTCTCAATGAAGTTATCTACCAAAGGCCGCTACGCCGTAACAGCCATGATGGATTTAGCGATTCACGAAAAACATGGGCCTGTCACTTTGGCGGACATTTCCGTCTGTCAGGGAATTTCTCTTTCTTACCTGGAACAGATTTTCTCTCGGTTACGGCGCAAAGGTCTCATTTCAGGTACCCGCGGGCCACGCGGCGGTTATCGGCTGGCCCGGCCGGCCGAGCAAATCACCGTGGCGGACATCATCGGCGCCGTCAATGAGAAGATGGATGTCACCCGTTGCAGCGGCATGGAAAACTGCGATAATAACGACCGCTGCCTCACTCACGAACTCTGGGCCGATCTCAGTTCACGGATTTACGAATTTCTCGACGGCATCACGTTGGCCCAGTTCGCCGAACGGCCCGGCGTGAAAGAAGTCATCCACCGCCAGGATACCCTGCATTTCCGTCGCGGCCTGGCCCGCCACCGCCGCACCGAAAGCGCTTAAATTAATTAGTATCTTCTACTATCTTCCCTGTCGCATCCTCACGCCAGGCAAGGAGGCGATTTAAAACTATCCAATGACTCCATGGTGGGCCACAATTAATCTGCCACTGACCGCTATTGGGAACACCGATGATTATAAAGGAGCTCTGTCTCGCGGCGACCCTGTGTCTCGGCGTCAACCTCGCCGATGCCGCCGTAACCAACGAGGTCGAGCAACAACGCGCCCGCTTCGTCGAAGCGGAGCTCGCGCTGGCCGCCAACGATATGCAAGGTTTTCAAACCCTCGCCGACGAATTGCACGGCTACCCGCTTTATCCTTATCTGGTCTATGCCGAACTGCTGCGGAATCTTTCAAGCTCGCGCGACAGTGAAGTCGGCCGTTTTCTAGATGTCTTTGCCCAAACACCACTCGCGCCCCTGCTGCGCCAACACTGGCTTACTTATCTGGCCACCGAAAAGCAGTGGGCTAGTTTTCTCAGCCATTATCAGCCGGGCGGCGACACGGCCTTGCTCTGTTTTCAACGCCAAGCGCTGTATCAAACCGGCCAACGCCAGGCTGCGCTGGACGGGGTGGAGAAACTCTGGCTGACCGGCCGCGGCCAGCCGCAAGCCTGCGATCCCGTGTTCGACGCCTGGCGCGCAGCCGGCGGACTGACCCCGACGCTGATTTGGCAACGCATCGAACTGGCGATGGACAAAGGCGAATTGCCGCTGGCCCGCCACTTGGCGAAACAGCTGCCCAGCGCCGACCAGATCTGGTTCGAAACCTGGATCAGCGTCCATAACAACCCGGGGCAGGTCACCCGCCTCGGCCTGCTCGCGGAGGACAGTCCGCGCGCGCGCGCGCTGGTTTTATATGCCGTGCAGCAAGCGACGCAACGCGACGTGGCGGCTGGCGGAATAGTGTGGGACGCGGTGAAAACCCGCTACCCGTTCAGCGCCGACCAACGCGCGGCGATAGAGCGCCGTCTCGCTCTCGGCCATGCCTTGCGCGGCAAGCCCGAGGCGCTGGACCGGCTGGCCGCCCTCGATCCGCAACAACTCGACGGCACGCTCCGCGAATGGCGGGTACGGGTTGCCCTCAACCTCGGGGATTGGCACGCAGTGCGGATTTGGATAGACGAACTCAAGCTGGAAGAGCAGCAGAATCCGCGTTGGCAATATTGGCGCGCCCGCGCCTTGGAAGCCACCGGCAGCCCTGAGGCGAAGATCGTTTACGAACGCTTGGCGCGCACCCGCAATTATTATGGCTTTCTCGCCGCCGACCGGGTCGATGCGCCGTATGCCATGGAATCACAGCCACTCTCAGTGAACGCCGAGAACCTGGCCAGCGTGGAAAATCTGCCGGCCATCCAACGGGCACGCGAACTGTTTTTGTTGAACCGCGCCGCGGAGGCGCGCCGCGAGTGGACCTACGCCACCCGCAGTATGACCGCCACCCAAATGAGCCACGCCGCCAAACTGGGCGAACGCTGGGGCTGGCATGATCGCGCCGTCTTCACCCTGGCGGCCACGCCGTTCAACGGCGACCTTTCCTTGCGCTTTCCCATCGCCCATGCCGAGGCGGTGCTGGCCGCGGCGCGCGATAGCCGCATCGATCCGGCCTGGGCCTTCGCCGTCATCCGCCAGGAGAGCGCCTTCATGCCCGACGCGCGTTCCTCGGTCGGGGCGCTCGGGCTGATGCAGCTGCTGCCGCGCACCGCGCACGATGTTGCACGCTCGCTCAAGCTCAGCCTCAACGGCTCGCAGGCCTTGTTTGACGCCGGCACCAATATCCGCCTGGGCGTGGCCTACCTGCGCCATACCCTGGACCGATTCAACGACAACACCGTGCTCGCCACCGCCGCTTATAACGCCGGCGCAGCGCGCGCCGAGAGTTGGCGGCCCGCCGCCGATCAACTCATTCCGGCTGACATCTGGGTGGAAAACGTACCTTTCTACGAGACCCGCAATTATCTGCAACAGGTATTCGCCTACACCGTCATCTACGACCATAGGCTGGGCCGCACCCCCATACCTTTAAAAACCCGCATGCCTTTCATCAAGACCGCCCAGCCCGCCAAGACGGGCGGTTAACCTAACGCGGCTGGACCCTCATGCCCGGCAGCGGCCGGCAAGCGTGTTGTGATGTTGAGTGACGGCATTGCTGTTAGCGGGACGGCCGGCGGGTTTACGCGCCGGACGTCGGTCGCTCATGTTATTCTGCTATTCGGCATAAACACCCACTCACAGCCGACAGGAACCCGCGTGAGCTCGAGCGCCGACACCTTACAAACGTTTTTACTCGAAGAACACGCCATACGCGGCCACATCATTCAGCTCGACGCCAGCTGGCGCGCGGTGCTCAGCCGCCACCCGTATCCGCCCGCGCTGCGCGACCGTATCGGCGAATTGATGGCCGCCGCCGCGTTGCTCAACGCCACCCTGCATTATCAAGGCAGCTTGTCCCTGCAACTGCAGGGCAACGGACCCATAGAATGGCTGGTGGTGGAATGCAACAGCGACTACGGCCTGCGCGCCACCGCGCGCTGGAACGGCACGGTGGAATACGGCACGCTTGCCAGCCAAATCGGCCAAGGCCGGCTGGTCATCACCATCACCCCGGCGCAGGGCGACGAGCGTTATCAAGCCATCGTCGCCGCCGACGGCAATACGGTGGCCGCCGCGCTGCAAGATTACTTCACGCGCTCGGAGCACTTGGACACCCGGCTGTGGCTCAGCGCCGGCGAAGAACATGCCGCCGGCCTGCTGCTGCAAAAAACCCCGGACACCGAAAGCGGGGATCGCGACGCCTGGAACCGCATGATACAACTCAGCGGCACGCTTAGCGGCGATGAATTGAGCGGCTGCAGCGCCGGCGAAATCATCAAACGTTTATTCCATGAAGAAGACGTGCGGATCTTCGAACCCATCCCGGTGAGCTTTCGTTGCTCCTGCTCGCGTGAGCGGGTGGAACATACCTTGCGCATGCTCGGACCCGGCGAGATCAAACCCCTGCTCGCGGAACAGGGTGAAGTCATCGTGCATTGCGAGTTCTGTAATCAACGCTACGCCTTCGACCCGGTCGATATAGAACAACTCTTCAGTGCCGGTGTCATCGAACACGCTTCCACCACCCACCACTGAGCGGCACTCCGGCACGGCGGATTGCTTCACACCCGCGGATATCATCCGGCAGCGCCGTTCTGCTGGAGTGACCCACTCATTAAAACAAGCCGGTTTAAAATCGCATCAATAAAATATACTCAAGTGATTTAATCAATATTCCGATACTCTGATTATCGCCCCTGTGAGTGGTAGGGAAGCTCAATATCCTTCATCTGGGTTTCAGAGGAAAAACGAATGAGTAATTTTTCGTACTACTGGTTTTCCCCGCCTCGCAAACAGCGTGCCCCACATTCCAGGAGCCTTTAACTATGAGAGGTTTCCAGCCTGCCCTAAGAATTGAACTCAAGCGAAGACGTCGAGCGGGAATACCGATCTAGCCGAGCCAGGATGCGCCGTTCATCTCAGAAAAGTACGAACTCTAGGGAGTCCGCATTCTGAGTGGACACCCAGATCATGGCCCTGGCGCGAAAAGGAGAAGTGATGTCCAACAGGAAAGATGAATTTGCGCGCACGATCCGGCAACGTATCCAACAGCTGGATGATCTGCCCACACTGCCGGAAGCGGCCCGCGCGCTGCTGCGTTTGCGCAACGATCCGCAGGCCGGCGCGCAGGAGCTGGCCACGGTGGTGGAACAAGACCCGAGCCTCGCCGCGCAAATCGTCCGCTACGCCCGCCTGTCGATCTTCGGTTATGGCGGCAAAGTCACCTCGGTGCAAAAGACCATCACCCTCGTGCTCGGTTTTGACATGGCGCTCCATATGGCGCTGGGCCTCTCCACCGGCAATCGCTTGAATATGCCGGAAGACGGCCGCATCGGTCGGAACGCATTCTGGCGCCACGCGGTATACAGCGCGACCTTGATGCAGGAATTCAGCACCGCCATACCCGCCGCCCACCGCCCGCCGGCGGGGCTCACTTATCTCGCCGGACTGCTCCATAACCTCGGCTTCGTGACCTTGAGCCATCTCGCGCCCAAGGAATTCACTTTACTCAACCAGTTTTTCAGCGAAAGCGGCGTCAACTCGACCCGGGAATTAGAACTGCAACTCCTGGGCGTGCGCCATGAGCAACTGGGCATGTGGCTGATGCAAGCCTGGGGGCTGCCCGAGGAGGTGATCATCACCGCGCGGGAACATCACTATCCCGATTATGAAGGTCGTCACGCTACCTATTCAAAACTGGCTTTGCTCGCCGACCGCGCCCTGGCACGCCACCAGCTGGGTGACGACAATAATTGCGAATTGCCCAAAGAAATCCTCGCCAGCCTGGGGTTAACCGAAACCTGGACTCTGGCTACGCTGGAACAACTCTTCACGATTTCTTCCGAACTGGACTCCCTGGTGGAACAGCTGGCGGCCTGAGAACCTGTTCATGATCTCGATCAAGGGATGCAGCGCAAGGCAGTTTAAGCCATCAAACATAGTTATGGGAAAACCAGCAGAAACTCCGGCGTTCAACGATAGGGAAATGATTCCAGTGCAAACCACCCCCGCTCTCTCCGCGAATTCGCCAAACACTCGGGCCGATCAGCCCCATTAAATTAGTCTCACTATTATTCCTCTGGGTGCTGCACAGTACCGCCCAGGCCGCGAATTGCCTCTATGTCTCCTCTTATCACCACGGGCATGAGTGGAACGATGGAATTGAACGCCGTGCGCACAACCCGGACTCCATTTTAGGAATATTTGAATAATTCCATCCTGGAATTTTCAGAGCAAACAAGGCGAAAAATGTGATTTTCTCTTTTGCGTCATTTCCAATAGCCTGCCGCCATTAAAAAATGGGTGGCACATCCTTGTGCCGCAGGCAGCTCTGAATAAATCAGAGGTTCCTTTATTCGGATAACCGCTCAAGGTGCCGGCGGCGGCACCAAGTCCGGTTCGAAATCATAGGTGCCTTGCGGGCCGGGCAGACAAGCCATGCCGCCGTCGCCGGTACAAAAGCACGAACTTTCATTTGAAGTGACCGTAACGACATCGGCGGCGCCCTCGAATTTTCTCCAGGCATGGCCGTATCCCGCCACCAAAGCTATGCCTTTGCTCGACGCGGCATCCTGGACGATTTTGGCCTGCGGATGTTCAAACAGGTATTGGGCCAGCGGCCGGCCCGGTGCTTCGTACACGCCGCCGTTGGTCGAATACCACAAACCGACCGTCGCGTTCCATTGTTGCCAGGTGTCGCATAGGACCTGGCCGTTATAGGCCGGCTGGTAGATCAGCACATCGTCCGCGACACCGTCGCCGTCGCTGTCGACATCCAGGGTGATCGCGACGGCCTTGGCATCGGCCTTGCGGCTGCCGCCGCAGTGTTTCTGGGACGACACGTAAGTGGAATAGGTGAGCCCGCCCAGACTGCGCAACGGCATGGCCCAACCCGTGACCAGCACCGCGCGGGCGCCGCCGTCGACATTGTTTTTCACCGGAAGACCCTTGCCGATCGCAAATTGCAGACTGCCCGCCCCAAAGGGCGGCGTGGCCGGACCGGTGACAAATTCCAGTGAGGCATTGCCGGTAGTCGCGGTTTGCCAACCCACGCTGTCCGCCGTGCTGGGCGTGACGATGGCGAAGAACGCCGCGGCGTGCGCGATACCGGGTAACAGCAGCGTGCCCGTCACGGCGACCATGCGCGTCAATGCTTGGTGTTTCATGTTTCCCTCCTGAGTTATCCAGAGCAGCTTGTCCGCTGAGTTGCGTCATTCATCAAAAGCGCGGCCTGACTGGCCCGATGAATGACGCACTATTGAGTCGGTATCAATGTTCTTGAAAGGATGAAGCGGGTTGTGCCTCTTTTCGATCGCGTTTCGTTTCAAGTTCGTAGATGCCAACTCAATAGGTATAGTCGGCGTCCGGCGATAACGCAATGCAGAGTTTGTGCAAAAGCTGAGACGCTGCGCGGAGACGACGGATTATTTCTGATCACCGCATTGAGGTCGATGGGTAACATGCGATGAGCATGGCGAATCGCATCGATCAAAAACGATGCGGCTCGTGCCAGTGGACTTAAGAAGGCAAGGTATTTATTCTTCCTAAGCATTAACTCCAGATCAACTCGCTCACGCCCACCCTGGGCGTGACTAGTTATCTGAGTGCGAAGGCTCTTCTTTCATAGTGTTCGTAATGGCATTGCTGTTAGGGTCTCACCACGCAGGTGTTCACGGTCTTCGCCGTCTATACTCTGGCTCAGGGAAAGGGCAGTCACATGGATGTCGTCATACCCATCGTTTTCCCCGACTACCTCATCGCCGTGGGGACGCCCGCGATCACCGTGGAGATACCGGATCTTCTTCCTTGGATCGACGTCTTGCCTAAGAAACTCAAGGTTCGAAAGACGCAAAACAAACTCCCGATGCTCGGCCACGCCGGAGTTCTCTTTTTCGATGGCGGGACTGGCTTGTCGAAGTATTACGAATACGGGCGTTACGATCCCCAAAATAAAGGGCTGGTTCGCCGCACTTCAATCCCCGACGTGAAGATTGCGCCGAACGGCCGACCCACCGCCGACTCTCTCAAGGCGGTACTGCACAAAATCTCGATGGCCGCCGGCCAGAAAGGTCGTATCTCAGGTGTCTACATCGAGGTCAAGGGAACGTTTCCGGCGATGTTGAGCTACGCTGATACACGCAAGAAACAGAATGGCAACCCCAGCCGTGTTCCTTATGACCTCACGCGCTATAGCTGCATCCATTTCGCGAAGGGCGTGGTTGAAGCGGCCGGGGTACAAACACCGTGGATGGTCGACCCGCGACCTCAATCGTACTGGCCAGTTTCGCGATGAATTCTCCGATCTCGACTACGACCCGAAATCGCGATGTCTGACAGTGGAGCGGATTCCTGAACTGGGAGGTACGGGGAAATGAGATCTCGATGCCTCGGGCGGCTGCTCGCATTGGCGGTCGTCATTTTCCTCACGGCCTGTCCGGCGTCCGATACAGTACCCAAGCGGCCCGCGGGAGTGCCGGCACAGGCCCTGTGGGTGGGTGGTGCTGATGGCGGTGTCTGGGTTCTTGTCGTCCTGCCGACAAAGCCTAGGGGAAATCTCTATCAGGCGCAGGTCTGGGCCGAGCACACAGGCGATTCACTCTTCGAGGGGTTTATGCAACTTGATCCCCCCGGCGGCATCCCGCCGCAGGTTGGCAATCCTGCCTCCTATACTGGTTGGGACGGAGACACTTTGTACTTGTCCGACGGACGCGAATTGAAAACAAAGCGGAGTCCAACAGACTGACGCCGATTTCTCATTCGACGAGATATGGATAGCCGTGGCAACAAAAGAGGGGCCGTGCGGCAGGATGCGAGGAACATGGCGAATCGGATCGGCCGCGAAGGATGCGATTCCTTCGTCACATCAACCTACGTGGGCTATTTGCACTCAAGTGGCCAGGTATCAGTCGCAATGCGACCGGACGCACTCAGGGCAAATGCGGTAACTATTCCGCTGGGTTTATCAAATGAGGCGATGATCAGAGTAGCTCCGTTGTCTAGTGGCTGAACGTAAAACCGGCCGATAGATGGGCTGTTGAGCAAGTTTTCGCATGGTATGTCGATGCTGCCAATCTTCCGATGAAGCTCCCATGGGTACTCGGCCTCACTCTTTAGACTCGCTTGGAGAGAACCGCTCCATCGTCCTACGACGAATGAAAGCGACACCGCCGCTATAGCAATGATGATCCAAGCGAGCCTCTTTGGCGGTGTCATCATTTGATGGTCACCGCAATCGTGACGCCGGCATATTTGGCCTGCGTCGTCAACTCAAACATCTTCGTTACGTTTTGATTGGATAACCGCACGCACCCGTGTGAGCAGTATAGGTATTTCGCTTCATTGTCGCCGACGAAGAGCCTCAGGAGTTCTTCGGGCAATGGTGGTTTTTCAAATCCACCAACTAGTGGCCCACGAGTACCGTGTATTCCGTAGGTCGTGTACTTTCCGGTCTTGCTATTGTTCAGGGGAAGAAAGTATGGTCCGTATGGATTGCCCCAAAGATCTTTAGACCATGGCGTAGGTCCATGTGTCGGGTTGGTTTTGTCCTTGATCCACTTGCCAGCTTGGTACGAACCCGCTGGTGTACCTTTATCCTCACAGCCAGAAACCACGCTGGCCGTCAAAAGAACGGTCTTTGTGGCGCCGACGGTTTCGCTGAGCGTGAGGGTCTTATTTGATCGTGACACAACGATTTCAAGTGAGGGAGTGGATGGTTTTGCCATCGTAGTCTCCTAGAAAAAGTATATGTAGCCTGGGTGGAGCGCCGTTCGCGAAAACCGGGAACCCGCATCCTTGAAGCTACACAAGAACACGGATCGGCGTGAACTCAACACTACGCAAGCCAACACGCAGCGTCGCGGCACGCAATCAATCCCGCCCGCTCGGCCACGCCAAGAGTAACAACAAGCCGCCCACCCCGCCCAACACCCAGGTGAACAGCGGGGCATCGCCCACCATCAACGGTGCGTAGCCGTCCAGACCCAGCACCACCGCCGCCGCAATCACCAGCGCGGCGCCGACCACGGCCACGTACAAACGCTGCTGGCCTTGGCGCAAACTGCGGTGCAGCTCGCGCAGCTCGGGATTGTCGCTGGTCACTTTGAGTTGACCGGTTTCGGCGCGCTTCAGCACATCGTGCAACAGGGCGGGAATTTCCGGCAGGCGTTCCGCCCAGCGCGGGATGTTCTCTTTTAAGCCGCGCAGCAAGGCGTGCACACCGACTTGCTCGCTCATCCAGCGTTCGAGAAACGGCTTGGCGGTCTGCCACAAATCGAGATCGGGATAGAGGTCGCGGCCCAGCCCTTCGATGTTAAGCAGGGTCTTTTGCAGCAGCACCAATTGCGGTTGCACTTGCATGTTGAAACGCCGCGCGGTTTGAAACAGCCGCAGCAGTAACTGGCCGAAGGAGATTTCTTTGAGCGGCCGCTCGAAGATCGGTTCGCAGACGGTGCGGATCGCCGATTCGAATTCATCGACCCGCGTTCCCTCCGGCACCCAGCCCGACAAGACATGCAGCTCGGCTACCCGTCGGTAGTCGCGGCGGAAAAAGGCCACGAAGTTTTCGGCGAGATAGTGCTGGTCGACCGGATTCAGCGTGCCCATGATGCCGAAATCCACGGCGAGGTATTGCCCCTGCGGCGAGACGAAGATGTTGCCGGGGTGCATGTCGGCGTGAAAAAAACTGTGGCGAAACACTTGGGTGAAAAAGATTTCAACGCCGCGTTCGGAGAGTTGTTTGAGATCGATGCCCTGTTGCCGCAGCGCCGCGATGTCACCGATAGGCGTGCCGTAGATGCGTTCCATCACCATCACCTGACGGCGGCTATAGGGCCAATACACCTCGGGCACATAGAGCAGCCCGGACTCTTGAAAATTACGGCGCAACTGCGAGGCGTTGGCCGCCTCGCGCAGCAAATCGAGCTCATCGAGAATGGTCTTTTCATATTCGCGCACCACCTCGCGCGGCCGCAGGCGCCGGCCCTCGCTCCAGTAATCTTCGGCGAGACCGGCCACCACATACAGCAGACCGATGTCGCGAACGATCACTTCCTGGATATGGGGCCTCACCACTTTCACCACCACCTCGCGACCGTCGTGCAGGCGCGCCAGATGCACTTGGGCGATCGAGGCGGAAGCGTGCGGTGTTTCTTCGAAGTGGGCGAACAACTCGGTGACCGGCTGACCCAAGGCGCTTTCGATGATGGCACGCGACTCGGCGCCGGGAAACGGTGGCACCCGATCCTGCAACTTAGTCAGTTCGACGGCGATGTCGTCCGGCAACAGATCGCGGCGGGTGGAGAGCATCTGCCCGAATTTGACGAAGATCGGACCCAACTCTTCCAACGCAAGGCGGATGCGCACGCCGCGCGGCGGCAGTTGGCGGGGCACCCAATACCAGGGGAGAAAATACCGGATGAAACGCACCGGCCGGAACAGATGGGTGGCGAGCACAATGTCGTCCAGACCGTGACGCAACAACACGATATTGATGTGCAGCAGGCGCAATAACTGGCGCGGTTGAAACATCAGCATGACAAAAATTCCGTCGCCGTCACGATGACTGTCATTCAAGATTTCTCAGATTGCTGCGCAGTGGCGAGACGTTTCACCCGCGCCGCCAAGCGGTCGGCGTCGCTGCGCAAGTGATCGACCGCCGCCAGCCAGGCTTCCACCTCGTCGCGGCGCGGCAAGTAATCGCTTTCTTCTTGCAGATAATCGGCGCCGTCGCGGCCGAGGTGGTCCCAACCCTGGGCACTCCATTCGCGCAGGCCACGCACCGCCACGCCCACCTGATGGGCCGCCACATCGCCGACCAGCCGTGAGAGTTGTTCCTCCCAATCGATGTCGATGTCGCGCAGCACGGCCTCGAAACGCTGGCCCAGCTCTACGTCACCGCGGATCTCCACGTCGCCCTTGAACACCGCGCCACGTTCGCCGCGCACCAGACCCAGCCGCGCCAGACTGAAAGGCGCGCCGCGGATCACGGTGTCGGGGCGGCCGGCGTAATCACCCAGCAGATGCAGACCGCCGGCATGCGGCGTCATATAAAAAGTAAGATTGAGGCCGCGCAGGTCCAGAGCGACGACCTTGCCGCTGAGCGGCGCGAGGCGCGCCAGCGTGGTGGGGTCGAGCGCCAGATAGCGATTCATGGCGCTTTCCAGTCCGGCCAGCAACAAGGCAGGGATCATCACTTCCAGTCCTTTTCAATTTCCGGCAGCGGTGCGCGCGTTATATCCTCGAGCACCACCACGGTCTTGGCGATCTTGTCGTGAAAACCTTGTTTGCGTTTGTCAAAGGCGATCCACAAAAATCCTAGACCCAACGGCAAGGCCGACACGAAATAGGCGAAATAACGCAATAGCGCCTGGCCGGTGCGCAAGGGCGCGCCGGTGCGCGCGTCCACTACCTGACAACCCAGCAGCAGCTTGCCGGGCGTGCCGAGAAATCTCAGCCAGAAAAACACCGTCACCAGCGCGAACACGGCATTCTGCGCCAGACCGCGCAGCAGCTCGGCTCCGTCGTAGACCTGCGACCCCGGCGCCACCTCGGTGGACGGCGCCGCACCCCAACCCAGCAGCAGCCACATCAGACCGAGGATCAAACCGAAGATCAAACTGTCGATCAGCGAGGCGGCCAGGCGGCGCCAGAAACCGGCGTACTGGACATGTTCACCGAAGCTCACAATTTGTAGCCCCGATGCAGGGCGACGATGCCACCGCTCAAGTTGTAATAATCGCAGTGGGCGAACCCCGCCTCCAATAACATGTGTTTGAGCGCGTCCTGGCCGGGGTGCATGCGTATCGATTCCACCAGATACCGGTAGCTGTCGGCGTCGCCGGTCACCGCCTTGCCCAGCCACGGCAATATTTTTGAATAAGCATCGTACAGCGGCCGGATCGGCGCCGCCGGTTTGGAGAATTCCAGCACCAGCAAACGCCCGCCGGGTTTGAGCACGCGGTGCATCGAGGCCAGCGCGCCGGGAATATTGGTGACGTTGCGCAGGCCAAAGGCGATGCTCACGCAATCGAAGGCATTATCGACGAAGGGCAGGCGTTCGGCGTTGGCCTGCGCGTAGTCGACATTGCCGACGATGCCGCGTTCGATCAGCGCGTCGCGGCCGCGGTTGAGCATGGCGTTGTTGATGTCGGTGGAGATCACCCGCCCGTCCGTGCCCACCCGCGCGGCGAAGGCCGCGGCGAGGTCGCCGGTACCCGAGGCCACGTCCAGCACCCGCTGTCCCGCGGCGACGCCGCTGAGCTCGATGGTGAAGCGCTTCCACAGCCGATGCACGCCCAGCGACATCAGGTCGTTCATGAGATCGTATTTGTTCGCCACCGAATCGAAGACGCCCGCCACCAGGCGGGCCTTGTCCTCGGCGGGCACTTGCCGGTAACCAAAGTGCGTGGAGTTGGACGAGTCACGTTCAGTCATGATGTGTGCGCCGTTTAAACCGGTGGAGTACGCTGATGGCCGGCCTTGGCCAGCGCGTCCAGATAGTTCCGCCACAACGCCGGCTGATGCGCGCCGAGCTTGTGGAGCAGATCCCAAGTATAGAGGCCGGTGTTGTGGCCGTCGTCAAAATAAATCTTGACCGCGTAATGGCCGACCGGCTCGATGGCGGTGATGTTGACATTCTCCTTCCCCACCTGCAACACCTCCTGGCCGGGACCGTGGCCGCGCACCTCGGCGGAGGGCGAATAGACGCGCAGATATTCGCAGGGCAATTTGTAATGCGCGCCGTCGTCGAAACGGATTTCCAGAACGCGGCTGACGCGGTGGAGGCGGATGTCGGTGGGATGCGGCGTGTCGCTTGACATAGTATTCTCGTTACGTAAAGCGCTAGGCGCAAAGTTAAATGAGAACAGTAAAGTCGACTCCGTTCTTTGCCCTTTTTACTTTGCGCCTAGTCCTGCTTTTATAAAATATACCGGCTCATGTCTTCATCACCCGCCAGCTGGGCGAGTTGTGCATCCACATAAGCGCCGTCGATGATCAAAGTTTGCCCGTGCCGATCGGAGGCATCGAACGAAACCGTTTCCAATAAACGTTCCATCACCGTGTGCAAGCGACGGGCGCCGATATTCTCGGTACGCTCGTTCACCGACCAGGCGATCTCGGCGAGACGGCGGATACCGTCGGCGGTGAATTGCAGCGCCAACCCCTCGGTGGCGAGCAGCGCGGCGTATTGCTCGGTGAGCGAGGCGTCGGGCTCGGTGAGAATGCGCACGAAATCCTCTACGGTGAGCGCACTCAATTCCACGCGGATCGGCAAGCGTCCCTGCAGCTCGGGGATGAGATCCGAAGGTTTGGCCAGATGAAAGGCGCCGGAAGCGATGAACAAGATATGATCGGTGCGGACGATGCCGTGTTTGGTGGTGACGGTGCTGCCCTCCACCAGCGGCAATAAATCGCGCTGCACGCCTTCGCGGGAGACGTCGGGACCGGCATGTTCGCCGCGCTTGGCGATCTTGTCGATTTCGTCGAGGAACACGATGCCGTTCTGTTCGACGTTTTGCAGCGCCCGGGTTTTCAAATCGTCTTCGTTGACCAACTTGCCCGCCTCTTCGTCGTTGAGCATCTTGAGCGCGTCCTTCACCCGCAAACGGCGGCGGCGGGTGCGGGTGCCGCCCATGCTTTGAAAGAGGCTCTGCAATTGACCGGACATCTCTTCCATACCGGGTGGCGCCATGATCTCCACCCCGATCGGCGCGGCGCTGAGTTCCACTTCAATCTCTTTATCGTCCAGCTCGCCCTGGCGCAGCTTCTTGCGAAAGATTTGCCAGGTGGTGCTCTCCTCCGCGCTCTCGGGCGTCGCGCCAAAACCGCTGCGCGCCCGCGGCAGCAAGGCCTCGAGCACCCGTTCTTCCGCCGCGTCCTCCGCGCGGTGGCGGACCTTGCCCAGCTCTTCCTCGCGGGTCATTTTGATGGCGACGTCCGCCAGGTCACGGATGATGGATTCCACGTCGCGGCCCACATAACCCACTTCGGTGAACTTGGTGGCTTCCACTTTGATGAAGGGTGCGTTGGCCAGTTTGGCCAAGCGCCGCGCGATCTCGGTTTTACCCACCCCGGTGGGGCCGATCATTAAAATATTTTTGGGGGTGATCTCGTTGCGCAGCGCGTCGCTGACCTGCGAACGGCGCCAACGATTGCGCAAGGCGATCGCCACCGCGCGTTTGGCGTCGGCCTGACCGACGATATGTTTGTCGAGTTCCTGGACGATTTCTCTGGGAGTCATGTAAGACATCACGGCTACTCGGTAGTCATAGGCGATAAATCGGAAATTCGCGCGGCCGTTACTGTACCGCGCTCAATTCCTCGATGGTCAGATGGTGGTTGGTGTACACACAAATGTCGGCGGCGATGGACAAGGCCTTTTCGACGATGGCGCGCGCATCCAGCTCGGTGTGCATCATCAAGGCCCGCGCCGCGGCCTGGGCATAGGGGCCGCCGGAGCCGATGGCGGCCAGGTCGTGTTCGGGTTCGATGACATCACCATTGCCGGAGATCAGCAGCGAACTTTGTTGGTCCGCCACGATCAGCATGGCCTCGAGACGGCGCAGCATACGGTCGGTGCGCCAATCCTTGGCCAGTTCCACCGCCGAGCGCACCAGGTTGCCGGAGTGCTTCTCCAGTTTGCCCTCGAAACGCTCGAACAAGGTGAAGGCGTCGGCGGTGCCGCCGGCGAAACCGGCGATGACCCGCTCACCGTACAGACGGCGGACCTTACGGGCATTG
The DNA here is from genome assembly GCA_023266095.1 of Gammaproteobacteria bacterium. Classification (GTDB taxonomy): domain Bacteria; phylum Pseudomonadota; class Gammaproteobacteria; order DRLM01; family DRLM01; genus CAKKSB01. Next base: position 50,694 of record JAHFRV010000001.1, read on the forward strand.
CCCTTCATCACGGTATTGCCCAAGGACACCTGGCCGTCGCCGCCGATCACCACCTGCGCGCCGCGCCGCACCGCCAAAATAGTCGTACCCCGAAACTGTTCCAAAGCCACACTCCCCGCGAAAGGGTTTAATCTTACACGCTCGCGGCGGGGGGAAGAAGCGAGTGGGGTCGGCCACATTGCCAGGCCGGCCGGCCCGCGGTAGCCGCGGCCAGGCAAATCGGCACGATACATACCCGCCGCGGCCGTTTCATTGCTAAAATGGCGCCCTTTCGCCGGCAGCGCGGGGCCGCTTCCAGCGTCGCCCCTTACTTCAGGAGTTCACCCACCATGTCCAAACTCGTCAAACCCCACGGCGCCGAGACGCTGAAACCTTTGCTGCTGGACGGCGCCGCGCGCATCGCGGAACGCCAGCGGGCCGCGACTCTCACCCAGGTCCAGATCAGTTCCCGCGAAGTCGGCGATCTGATCATGCTGGGCATCGGCGGCTTCACGCCGCTGGAAGGTTTCATGACTCACGCCGACTGGCAGGGCGTGTGCGACGGCATGAAGACGGCCAGCGGTCTGTTCTGGCCCATCCCCATCACTCTCTCCACCGACAACCATACCGCCGACCGCATCAAGACCGGCGGCGAGGTGGCGTTGGTGGACCGTGAGTCCGGCGAGATCATGGCCACCATGCGGGTCACCGAAAAATACACCATCGACAAGGCCCATGAATGCGCCATGGTGTTCAAGACCACCGACGCCGAACACCCGGGCGTGCAGATGGTGATGGAACAGGGCGAGGTGAATCTGGCCGGACCGGTAAAGGTCTTGTCGCAAGGCCGCTTTCCCAGTGACTTCGCCGACGTCTACATGACGCCGGCCGAGACTCGCAGACTGTTCGAGGAAAAAGGCTGGAGCACGGTCGTCGCCTTTCAGACCCGCAATCCGCTGCACCGGTCGCACGAATATCTGGTGAAGATCGCCATCGAAATCTGCGACGGCGTGATGATCCATTCGCTGCTCGGCAAACTGAAGGCCGGCGACATTCCTTCCGACGTGCGCGTCAAAGCGATCAATGCGCTCGTCGAAAATTATTTTGTGAAAGACACGGTGGTGCAATCCGGCTATCCGCTCGATATGCGCTACGCCGGCCCGCGTGAGGCGCTGCTGCATGCGTTGTTCCGCCAAAATTACGGCTGTTCCCACCTCATCGTCGGCCGCGACCACGCCGGGGTGGGCGATTACTACGGCCCCTTCGACGCCCACCACATCTTCGACCAAATCCCCAAAGGTGCGCTGGAGACCCAACCGCTCAAGATCGATTGGACTTTTTACTGCTATAAATGCGGCGGCATGGCCTCGATGCGCACCTGCCCTCACGACGGCGCGGATCGCTTATTGTTGTCCGGCACCAAGCTGCGCAAGGCGCTCTCGGAAAATGGCGAAGTGCCGCCCGAATTCTCACGCCCCGAAGTGCTGACTATTTTACGCGACTACTATGCCAACCTGGCTGAGCACGAAAAAGTGGAAGTGAAGCTTAGCGGTCATTCGGCGCGCTGAAACAGGCGGGGCCGCCCCCGCGGAGCAGGACCGTACCCCCGCTTCGCGGGGGTACGCAACGATCAAGCTAAGGAAGCTCTGAATAATTCAGGTTCCATAAACACTAAGCGCTAAGGTGAAACAGCCTCATCCGCATATACATAGCGGCCGCGGCTTTCGGCCACCGCGCCTGTGATAATAGTTTGCAGGGCGGCCAGCTTGCCGTGGAAATAATGGCAGGCATCGTCGAGGTACACTGTTTCCGGCGCGGGATAGATGCGCGTCGCCCAGCGCAACACCTCCTGGTAGGGCACCAGTTGATCCTGCTTGCCTTGCACCAGCAACCAGGGGCAGGCGGGCGCCGCCATTTCGGCAAGACGGAAAATATTGACCGGCGGCGCGATGGTGATCAGGCGGTCGACCTCGGTGTATTGCGCGGCGTGCAAAGCGATATAGGCGCCGAAAGAAAAACCCGCCAGCCAGATTTCTCGGCCGGGATATTCGGCGCGCACCGCGCGAATGACCGCCAGCAGATCCTGAGTTTCGCCTATACCATGGTCGTATTGACCCGCGCTATCACCCACGCCGCGAAAATTGAAACGGATCGTCAGCACGCCCAACTTGCACAAAGTACGCGCCAGCGTGTGAGTGACTTTATTATTGTAGCTGCCGCCATGCAAAGGATGAGGATGGCAAACGACAGCGACCGCACCGGCGGCTCTTTCCGCTTGGGGAACACTGACGATACCTTCGATGCGGCCGGCCGGACCATGGAATTGTATGCCCTCTTCATGGGCAAACGGCCGCGGAATTGAGGCGGCGCTGGTAGCTAAACTCATCGCAAAGGCTCAAATAGTAATAATGGCGAATTCGCGGAGAGTGCGAATAATAAGTGTTGAAACCAGCAAAGTCAAAATGCAACCGTGACAGCCCGTCCATCCGCGTTCGCCATCATCCTTGACGTCGCTTAGCCGCCGCAGCCAAAAAAGCCAGGCCGCTTGTTATTCCGACAAATCCGCCTCTATCGGTTGGATAGCTGACGCGATGCACAAAACCATGCTTCGCGCCATTACGTTACAAGCTTATTTGCCGGAAGGCGGCGCCCCTGGCGGTAGAAGACTGTCGCCGTATTTGGCGCGCTGTTGATGTTCGTAGAGCTTGGCGTATTTCAAGAACACATAAAAAGCGCTCACCGCCGCCGCGATGAAACCTGCCCAGCCGTTGAGAAAATTGCGCTTGAAAAAATAGATGCGCACGAAATAGAGCGGGGGATAAAACACCATGATCCAGGGATTAGCACGGCGGCCCTTGGCCAGTTTATCGGCGACCAAGCCGCTGGAATAGGCGTTCACCTTGTCCACTTTCTCATGCACACTCACCTCACCGTAGTGATAAAACGGCGCATGCAGTTGTCGGAGGGTGCCGATCACCTTGGGCGCGGCATGCACCGGCATATCGCTCATCCGGCCCTTGGCCTTGTCGAAGAAACGTAGGAAATAATTCATGCGGGCGGCGGGATGGGCCATGCGCCAGAACATTTGCTCCTGACGCGGCAACTCGTAGCCGTCGGCCTGCGGCCCCCCGCGCAAGACCGTTTGTAGCTGACTTTGCAATTCCGGCGAGAGGGCCTCGTCGGCGTCCAGCAGCAACACCCAGCCGTGGGTAGTCTTCTCCAAGGCCGACTGTTTTTGCCTGCCGTAACCGAGAAATTCATGTTGAAAGATTCGGCAGCCGAACTCACGCGCGATATCGAGAGTGGCATCGTTGCTGTAAGAATCCAGCAGTACGATCTCGTCGGCCCACTTCACGCTATCGAGACAGGCGCGCAGGGTACGGGCATTATTAAACGTGGTGACGAATACCGAGAGCTGCTCCATGGCGGGTCCATAACGTGTTTATAAATTCGGCCAAGTTTAACACCGATGCGCGGCCTACGCCGGGCGAGGCAAACAACTCGCGCGTGCCGGAGGGCAAGCTTGCTACAATCACGCCGTGAAAAATACCACACCCTCTACACCGCGCAGCGTACTGTGCTGGGGTCGCTCCGACCCCGGCTACTCCCGCAATCGCATCCTGCGTCAGGCTTATGCAGCGCTGGGTTGGCGGGTGTTGGATTTTCAGCCGCGTTTCTCGGCTTTTGGCGACTTGGAGGCCCGCTGGGGCATCGAGACTCGTCCCGATCTGATCTGGGTGCCCTGCTTCCGCCAACACGACATCGCCCCCGCCGCGCGCTGGGCGCGTCGTCATGGCGTGGCGCTGCTGTTCGATCCCCTGATCAGCGCCTATGACAAACAGATTTTCGAGCGATGCAAACTCGACGAACGCAGTATGGCCGCGCGGCGTTTGCTGCAAACCGAACGAGACCAATTCGCGCTGGCCGACGTGGTGCTCGCCGACACCGAGGCCCACGCGGCGTTTTTCCGCGACGTGCTGGAGGTGGACGCGGAGAATATCCACGTCGTGCCGGTGGGCGCCGAGGAAAACCTGTTCACCCCGCAAGCCTGGCCCGCCGAGGCCGAACCCATGGAGGTGTTGTTCTTCGGCAGCTTCATACCGCTGCAAGGTCCGGAGGTGATCGTGGCAGCGGCGCGCCTCTATCGCGGTCCGCCGCTGCGTTGGTGCCTGTTGGGCAACGGCCCGTTGCGGGCGCAATGCGAACGCGCCGCGCAAGGACTGAACACGCTGAGCTTCGAAGACTGGCTGCCCTACCAGCAACTCCCGGCGCGCATTCAACACGCGAGCATCGTGCTCGGCATCTTCGGCGCGACGCCCAAGGCGCAGCGGGTCATTCCCAACAAGGTTTACCAGGCCATGGCCTGCGCGCGGCCGGTGGTCACCTTGCGGAGCGACGCCTATCCGCCCCGACTACTGGCGCAAGAAAACAGCGGACTACACTGGGTGGAGGCGGGCGATGCCCGCGCCCTGGCGGACGCGGTGGCCGAGCTGGCCGAGCGGCGCACGACCCTGGCGCAGGACGGCTTACAGGCGCGCCGCCGCTTCGACGATTTTTTTTCGCAGGGCTCGATCAACGCCCGCTTGCAGCAGGCGATCGCCGCCGCGACCTCTACTCGGGCACGCGGATGATGCCGATACCGAAACCGCATTGTTTGGGATCGGCGACGAATTCCTCGGTCACCGCCTCTTGTTTGATGCGTTGCCAGAACTGATATACCTGATTGGTGGGCAGCGGCTGTTTTTCCACGATGTCATGAAAGGCGATGAGGCCGCCGGGTCGTACCAGGTGATGATAATCGCGATAGTCTTGTTCAACGCCCGTCGCGGTGTGGTCGCCGTCGATGAACAATAGATCGACCCGCTCACCGCGTAATTCCGCTTCCACCCGGCGACGAAAAGCCGCGTCATGGGAATTGCCGGACAACAAGGTCACTTTGCAGGGCGAACCGGGCGGCGGCAAAGCCTCCAGCAACTCGCGCTGATGACTCATGTCTTGCAAATCGCAACTGATGACCCGCTGCGCGGCCAGACTCGACCAGATCAGCAAGGTGCCGCCGCGTGCCGTGCCGATCTCGAGGATGGTGCGCGGTTTGAGCGCCGCCACGGCGCGCGCCAGAGCGGTGATCTCGGCGGGGATCTGCAAGGTTTTGATCAAGTAATAACCCCCGCCGCCGAAATTCATGGCCCAATCCACCGTGTCTTCCAGGCTGCGCGGGCGGGCGTGATATTCGCGCAGGCGACGGAACGCCACGCCGCGATTGTAAGGCGCGCGCAGGCTCCGGCTGAGTTTCTTCAGGGTCGATTGCATGACAGACGCTTCCTCGCGATTAATTGAATTTGGTTGGCTGCGCCGCTCGGACACCCGCCTGGTGGTGGGCCGCGCCAGCGCCGCAGGCCGCACAGTATAACGCGGCGGTCAGCCATAACAGCACCGACATCAGTAGCGAATAAGTCGGCACATGGGTGTTGAAGGGGAACAACAGGGCAGCCAGCACCAGCATCCACGGCAAGGCCAGCCGCTGCGCGGCGCGCGGCGTTTGTCGCCAGCGCATCACTAATAATCCCATCGCCGCGGCAAAGCCGAGCAATCCCACGCTGCCGGTTTCGGCGGCGATTTCCAGCCACAAATGGTGGGTGTGCAAAGCACCGGTCGCGCTGTCGGGCCGTATGAAGGGATCGTCGGCCAAGGCGTAGCGCGGGTAAGCGTAACGGAAACCGTGGACGCCCACGCCGTTGACCGGATGTTCGGCATACATCTTCAGCGCCACCTCCCAGATGGGCAGGCGCAAGGAAATGGCCGTGTCGATGGACTCCGCGTCACCCTTCAGCACCAGCAAGGAGGTGTCCATGCGCGCCGTGAACGGCGGATAAAAAAGATAGGCCGCCAGTACCACCGCCAAACCGCTCACCAGCCCGACGCCCAGCCAGCGCAACGCCTTGCGGCGCTGGTCACGCAGATAAATCAAAAAATAGCCGCAGAAAATGACGAATAACATGATCCACGCCGCGCGGCTGCCGGCCAGCAATACCACCAGCAGCAGAGTAAGGGCGACGGCGGCCTGCACCCAGCGCGGACTATGCCGCCGTACGAATTCGAGCAGCAGCGGCGAGAGCACCGCCAACACGTAACCGAAACGTTTGCTCTCTTCGCCGAACAGCGCGTTCAAGCGGCCGGGTAGATAACGGTAACCGAACAAGTCGCGATGAAAGAATAATTGCACCAGCGCGTCCGCCAGCCAAAACAACAATAGAAAGGCGCTGAGCATCAGCAAACGCCGCCGCGCCGCTTCCCCGGCCATCACCTGCAACACGAACAGGCCGGCGAAATAAAATCGCACATAGCCGAGCACGCCCAGCAGCGCTTTATCCCTTTGCACCGCATCGGGAATGGACAGCAACATCGGCACCCACAACAACAGGAACAGCATGCTGAACAACCGCCCACCACCGGACCAGGCCAGCGCCCTGCCCTGCTTGATGAGCGCGCGCGCGCCCAGCAGCGCCATGATGAGGATGAACAGTTCCACCGAACGCGCGAAGGGCAAGGCCGCCAAGGTCAGACCGATGAGCAGCACCGGCCACCCGTCACGCAACCGGCCGCGGAGACCGGAGGAAGATAACGCCGCGCCGCTCACGGCTGAGTCGCTAACACGCCGCCGGCGGGTATCGCCAGGGATTCATAAACCCGCAAGGTATCGTCCAACATACGTTGCAGGGAAAAATCCGTGTGCTGAGTCACCGCCGGTTTTTGTTTCAAAAAGGCCGTGACTTTGGCGGCGAGTTCGTCCATGTCCCCCAACGGCACCCGCCCTTCGGGGAAGAGGCTGTTTAATATCTCGCCCACCCCGCCGTGGTCATAGCCCGCCACCGGCACCCCCAGGCTGAGCGCTTCCAGCACGGTGCGGCCGAAAGATTCGGGCTGGGTGGAGAGCGACAACACGACGTTGGAAACGGCGAGGATCTCCCGTAAATCACTGCGATGGCCGGTGAAGATGAGATTATCGAGTCCGGCCTGCCGGGCGGATTGTTTAATTTCTTCGGCATACGCTTTGCGCCGCCGGTCCTCGCCCCCCACCACCAGACCCCATACCGGCAAACCTTCTTCGCGCAGGCGTTTCAGCAACTCGATGAAATCCTCGTGGCCCTTGAGACGGGTCATGCGTCCCGGCAGGGTCACCACGTAGGCGTCGAGCAATTGCGGGTATTGGGCATACCAGCCGCGCAGCCAACCGGAGTTGGGACGGTAGTCGAAAGGATAGAAACGGCGGTCGACGCCGCGCGGAATCACTTGGATACGCTGCTCAGGCAGGCCTGGATAATTCTTCAACAGGTACTCCTTCACGGTGTGCGACACCGCAATCACCCGTTCGCCGCGGGTCATGATGGCGCTGTAACGGCCCACCGAATACAAGCCGTGCACGGTAGTCACGAAATGAGGCCGCAACGCGGGTTTGATGCCGCGCCAGGCCAGATAGGCGATCCAGGCCGGCAGGCGGGAACGGGCATGCAGCACATCGACCTGGCGTTGTCGCAACAGACGCCGCAGTTTTGCGACATAACGCAGCGTGAGCGGCGACTTGGCACCGACCGGCCAGGCGATATGTTCGCTACCGCCCTTGGTGAGGTAGGGCACCAAACGGCCGCCCGCGGAAATCACGATCGATCGATGACCGCGCTGCACTAAAGCATTGGCCACCTCCAGGGTACCGCGCTCCACCCCGCCCTCTTCCACGGCGGGCAACACTTGAACCACCGTCAATGCACGCTGAACCATCGCTCGATCATCCACTGGGCGCAGCGCGCCGCTTCATCAAAAACCTGTTGGGGCGCCCGCAGCGCCTGCCCCTGCCGCCAGGCGGCGAACGAGGTCACCCATGCTTCGCGCAGCAAAGCCTCCACCCCGCGCACCACCCGGCCCACACCGCGGCGCGGCACGTCGATCACGCCCACCGCCGCACCGGCGGTCAACGCCTCGTAAATCATCGACACGCTGTCTTCCGTCACCCACACCTGTTCCGCGGCGGCCAGCTGCGCGGGCAACCAGTCCGCGTGAGTATCACGATACATCACGCTATCGACGTTGGGCAGGCCGAGTTCCGGCAAACGCAGCTCGGTGGCGGGCGGGGTGCGCCGTGAACTGGCGATGGTCCAGTGCCGCGCGGGATCGCGTTCGGCGATGGTCTTGATCCGCTCCAGCAGACCCGCCTCGTCCCAGCCGTGATGCGGCGACGGTCCGCCCACCAGGATCAGACCGCTACCCGCCTGTTTCACCGGCGCGGGACGGATGACGTTCAGCACGCCGCGAGTCACCAAGACCCGGGCCGAAGACGGCACACCGTCGTGTTCGGGGACGATGCACACATCAAAACAGCGGCGGGGCAGACTGGGCTTCATCAACACCACAGCGCGCCCGCCGTGGACGCGGCGGGCGGCGAGCAGGGAAAGATGGGTACGGTGCCCGGCGCCTAACAATAAATCGGGGGCGGGCAGATCGCGGCGCACGGGGCGACGCCAGGCATAGGCGGCGAGGGCTTGCCGTGGTTTCAGCGCAGGCAGGGCATGCGCTTCCAGCGGTAGACGGTCCGACAGCGCGGCCAGCAAGCCGCGCACTTGATTGGCATGCCCCGCCTTGCCGTCACTGAACCACCAGGCCACCAGCGGCCGGCGCGGCGGCGCAGGACTCTGCGCCCGCGATGTCACTTGGCCGGATGATCGATGAGCAGGTAGTTGGCGCCGCAATAAGGACACATGGCCTGGCCGGTTTCCTGTATGGCCAGGTACACGCGGGGATGAGAGTTCCACAAACTCATACCGTCCATCGGGCAGTGCAAAGGCAGGTCCGCCCGCGTCACTTCATAACGGTTCTCGGCGTTGGCCTCGATCTGTCTTTTTTTACCCCCGCCGCCCGCCGACTGTGTCGTATTCACGCCCTTCTCCTCTATCCGCATTTTCCGGCCGGCCCGGCTGGGGCCGGGCCAACCCCGGCCCTTACTCTACCAAGCTCAGCCATTCCGGATAAACACTGCGCCGGCCGTGCACCTGGTCGAAATAGGTCGATTGCAGTTGTTCGGTGATGGGTCCCCGGCTGCCGATGCCGATGGCACGGCCGTCCACTTCGCGGATCGGCGTGACTTCGGCGGCAGTGCCGGTGAAGAAGGCCTCGTCGGCGATGTACACCTCGTCACGGGTGATGCGTTTCTCGCGCACCTTGAGGCCCATGTCCTCGGCAAGTTTGATCACGGTGGCGCGGGTGATGCCGTCGAGCGCGGAGGTGAGTTCAGGCGTATAAATCACACCGTCGCGGATGATGAAGATGTTCTCGCCGCTGCCTTCGGCGACGTAGCCTTCCGCGTCAAGCAACATGGCCTCGTCGCAGCCGCAGGCCAGCGCCTCGTTGAGCGCCAGCATCGAGTTGAGGTAGTTGGCGTTGGCCTTGGCCTTGCACATCATGATGTTCACGTGATGGCGGGTATACGAGCTGGTGCGCACCTTGATGCCGCGCTTGAGATTTTCCTCACCCATGTAAGCGCCCCAGGTCCAGGCGGCGATCATGACGTGGGTCTTCAAATTCTCGGCGCGCAGGCCCATGCCCTCGGCGCCGTAGAAACACATGGGGCGGATGTAGGCCGATTCGAGCTGGTTGTCGCGCACTACTTGGCGGGTGGCTTCGTTGAGCGTGGCCTTATCGTATGGCATTTTCATGCCGAGGATGTGGGCCGAACGGAACAGACGATCGGTATGCTCCCGCAGCCGGAAGATGGCGGCGCCGCGGTCGGTCTTGTAAGCGCGCACTCCTTCGAATACGCCCATACCATAATGCAAAGTGTGGGTCAGCACGTGCACCTTGGCTTCGCGCCAGGGCACCAATTGGCCGTCTAACCAGATGACGCCATCGCGGTCAGCCATCGACATGACTTAAATCTCCTCAACACAGATCAATATTAAAAATTAAAGCGCCTTCACGGCGCCGCGTGCCGCTGCGATACTCGCTATGCGGGATCGCCGGGGTCTTCCATCAACCTCCGCCAGACGCGCGACACCTCGGCGCGGAGCGCGTGAAACGCCTCGGCGCCGACCAGCGCGGACTCATCCTGCAGGGTAAGCTGATGCACTCTGGCCCGGTAGGCGCGATAGGCGTCGCTCAATAACTGGACATCCACCGCCGTCATCAATCCCGCCCCGGCAAAGCCCTCCAACAAACGAATATTATCGGTATAACGCAGCAATTCCGGGTAGTCACAGGCCCACGCCAAAGCGCCATATTGAACCATAAATTCAATATCGGCGATACCGCCGGCGTCTTGCTTGAGATCGAAGCGCGCGGGGTCGCGCTGACCCAATTCGTCACGCATGCGCTGGCGCATCTCACGCACCTCGCGTCGCAGCACGGCGCGGTCGCGGCGGCGCGCCAGCACCTCGCGCCGCACCGCGTCGAAACCGGCCGCGACCGCGGCATCACCCGCCACCGCCCGCGCCCGCACCAGGGCCTGGTGCTCCCAAGTCCATGCCTCTTTACGCTGATAGTCGGCGTAGGCGGTCAGACTGCTGACCAATAATCCGGAGGCGCCGCTGGGGCGGAGGCGCATGTCGATATCGTACAAAACACCGGAGGGGGTGTGGGTGGTGGCCATGTGGATGATGCGCTGGCCGAGCCGGGCGAAATACACCGCATTGTCCAGCGGCCGGGCGCCCTCGCTACCCAGCTCTTCGCCCGCGCTGTCGTGCAGGAACACCAGGTCGAGGTCCGAGCCGTAGCCGAGCTCGATGCCACCCAGTTTGCCGTAGCCGATGACCGCGAAACCCGGCTCGAAAGTCTGGTCATCGACCCGGCATCGCGGCGCGCCGTGGCGCGCGGTCAAATGATCACGCGCGAGACGCAGCACCTCGCCGAGCGCGACCTCGGCGATCTCGGTGAGGTGATCGCTCACCACCATCAGCGGATAAATACCGGCCAGGTCGGCCGCCGCCACCCGCAGCACATTGGCCTGTTTGAAATGACGCAGCACCTCCATCTGTTGTTCGAGATCATCCGCCGCCACCCGCGCCAGGTCGGCGGCGAGTTCACGCTGCAAGGCCGCGCGATTGAGCGGCACATACAAGGCGCGCGGGTCGAGCAGCTCATCGAGCAGCAAGGGGTGACGCGCCAGTTGCGCGGCGATCCAGGAACTGGCGGCGCACAGGCGCACCAGCTGGGACAAGGCGACGGTGTTCTCCAGCAATAACGCGAGATAGGCGGTACGCCGCGCGATTTTTTCCAGCAGGCCCAACACCCGGCTCAAGGTCACGCCCGGCCGTTCGGTTTGCGCCACCGCCGCCAGCAACAAGGGCATGAGGTAGTCGAGACGCTCGCGGCCCGGCACCGTCAAATGACGGCAGGTGACGGATTCCCGCAGCCGGGTGATCTGCTCCAGCACCGCCGCGGGCTCATCGAATCCCGCGCCGACGAGCACGGCCTCCGCTTCAGCGGCGGCGAGGCCGCCCCGCCACAGCCGCATCAGCGGCGTTTCTCCATCACCGGCCAGCCCTTCCTCGGGCGCGGCGAATAAATGTTCGAAGTGGCCGTGCACCCGGCGGCGATGATGCTGCAACACCTGCGCGAAACTTTCCCAATCGGGGTAATCCATAGCCATCGCCAGCCGCTGACAACCCGCGCCGTCGCTCGGCAGGCGATGGGTTTGCTGATCGGCGTAGGCTTGCAGACGGTTTTCAGCGCGCCGGAGAAAATGGTAGGCCGTGGTCAGATCGGCGACCACATGGGCCGGCAGATAAGCCGCCGCACCCAGCCGTTCCAAAACCGTGAGGATGGGCCGCACTTGCAGCTCGGTCTCGCGCCCGCCGCGGATCAGCTGAAAGGCCTGGCCGATGAATTCGATCTCACGAATGCCGCCGGCGCCGATCTTGATATTGTCCTCCAGCCCCTTGCGTTTGACCTGTTCGGCGATGAGGGCCTTCATCTCGCGCAATGAATGATAGGCGCTGAAATCCAGATAACGCCGAAATACGAAGGGCCGCAATTGCGTCAGCAATCTTGCGCCCGCCGCATGGTCACCCGCCACCACCGCGGCCTTGATCCAGGCATAGCGTTCCCACTCACGGCCATGCGCCTGGTAATATTCTTCCATGGCGTCGAAGCTCATCACCAGCGGCCCGCTGTCGCCGAAGGGCCGCAGCCGCATATCAACGCGGAACACGAAGCCGTCGGCGGTGACGGCGTTCAAGGCCTGGATGAGACGCTGGCCGAGGCGGCGGAAATAATCCTCGCAAGTCACACTGCGCGGGCCGCCACGGATCTCGCCGTCTTCCGGATAAGCAAAGATCAAATCGATATCGGAGGAAAAATTGAGTTCGCCGGCGCCCAGCTTACCCATGCCGATCACGATCAATCCCTGCCGCTCGCCGGACTCCGCCAGCGGCGCGCCCAATTCGCCGGACTGCCAATCATCCAAACAGCGCAAAGCGCCCTCGATGCAGGCGCAGGCCAGGACCGACAAATCATGCAAAGTTTCCCGCAAATCCGCCCAGCCGGCCAGATCCCGCCAAGCGATGCGCAGCATCTCGCGGCACCGGAATCGCCGGAGTTGCCGGGCCAAGCCCGGTTCATCCACCACCCCCGCCAAATAGGCTTCCAGCCGCCGGGGGTAATCCTGCTCCGGGTACACAGTCAGCAAATCGCCACTGCCAACCAGCTCCGTCAACACAGCCGGTGTGCGCACGCAATGTTGAGCCACGAAATCGCTGGCCGCCCACACCCGCGGCAGACTTTCGATCACCGCCGGCGTCGCGGGCACAGCAACGCCCTGTTCGCCAGCCGCTGTCACGTAGTGGCGCCAAAGATGCTGCGTCTCCTCGCGGAGTGTTGCGGGCAGATTGAAAAACACCGGGTCAATATCTTGCTTAGTCACCGGAAAGCCTCGAATTTACTTGGCGAAATCATACCTGAGCCGCGAATCATAGCATTCAAGTTGCCACCTTCCACGCCGATAGGTTTCTAGGGTCGTCTTATTCAATATCATTCATATTCAGCGGGAGGCGTGATGGAATTTCGCGAGTATTTAAAGTTCATGGTGATAAAAGAGGCCTCCGATCTTTATCTCACCACGGGCGCCCCACCCACGGCGAAAATTCAAGGAGTGATGACTCCCTTGGAATCGACCCCCATGAGCCCCGACCGCCTGCGGGATATCGCCGATTCGCTGATGGATGAGGAGAAGCGCGCCGCCTTTCAAAAAAACCCGGAGATGAATCTGGCGCTGTCCGAGGCGGGCGTAGGCCGGTTCCGCGTCAACATCTTTCAGCAACGCAATCAACTGGGCATGGTGATCCGCGCCATCAAAACCGAGATTCCCTCCTGGGAATCGCTGGGGCTGTTGCCTATCCTCACCAAACTGGTCATGCAAAAACGCGGCTTGGTGTTATTCGTGGGCGGTACCGGTTCCGGCAAATCGACTTCACTGGCTTCGCTCATCGATTTCCGCAATAGCAATAGTGCGGGCCACATCATCACCATCGAGGATCCGGTGGAGTTCATGCACCGTCATAAAAAATCCATCGTCAATCAGCGCGAGGTGGGCATCGATACCCTCAGCTACACCGAGGCATTGAAAAACACCTTGCGTCAGGCGCCGGACGTGATTTTAATCGGTGAGATACGCGACCGCGAAACCATGGATCACGCCATTGCCTTCGCCGAGACCGGCCACTTGTGCCTGTCTACTCTGCATGCCAACAGCGCCAACCAGGCTTTGGACCGTATCATCAACTTTTTTCCCGAAGAGCGGCGCAAACAATTGCTGATGGATTTGTCGCTCAATATCCGCGGCATCGTCTCGCAACGCCTCATCCCCACCAAGGACGGCAAACGCACGGTGGCGGTCGAAGTGCTGCTGGGTACGCCGATGATCTGTGACCTCATTCTTAAAGGCGAGGTGCACAAAATCAAAGAGATCATGGACAAGTCGGAAAATATCGGCATGCAGACTTTCGACGGCGCCTTATACCGGCTCTACAAGGCCGGCAAGATTTCCATAGAAGAAGCTTTGCGCAACGCCGATTCGCAGAATAATTTACGGCTGCGCATCAGCCTCGAGGAACGCGCCCTCGGCGGCGAAGCCGAGACCCCACCGCTTACTCCCAACGAGCCGGCCGCCGCGACGGCTAAACCCTCGCCAGGGCCGACGGCCGCCGCGGCGGCTAGCCCGTCCGGGCTGTCGCTCAGCCTGGTCGAAGACGATGACAATTCCAGCTTCGGCCGTTAATCACCGCTCGATACGCAAAGAAATACGCAAAGAAAAAGCCCCCGCCGGCTACCCGGCGGGGGCTTTTTTAGGTCATGGCTAAACGTCGAGAACCGACGATTACATCATACCGTCCATTCCACCCATGCCGCCCATACCGCCAGGCATACCGCCGCCTTCCTTCTCGTCCTTGGGTTGTTCGGCGATCATGCACTCGGTGGTGATCATCAAACCGGCCACGGACGCGGCGTTCTGCAGAGCGGAGCGGGTCACCTTGGTGGGATCCAAGATACCCATCGCCACCATGTCGCCGTATTCACCGCTCGCGGCGTTGTAACCGTAGTTACCTTTGCCTTCCTGGACCTTACTCAACACCACCGATTGTTCGTCGCCGGCGTTGGCCACGATCTGACGCAGCGGCTCTTCCATGGCGCGGCGCGCGATGGCGATACCGATATCCTGGTCGTGATTGTCACCCTTGAGGTTGATCACCGCACTCAAGGCACGGATCAAGGCCACACCGCCGCCGGGGACGATACCTTCTTCCACCGCGGCACGGGTGGCGTGCAGGGCGTCTTCGACGCGGGCCTTCTTCTCTTTCATTTCCATCTCGGTGGCGGCGCCGACTTTGATCACCGCCACGCCGCCGGCCAGCTTGGCGACGCGTTCTTGCAGCTTCTCTTTGTCGTAATCAGAGGAGGCTTCCTCGATCTGGGCCTTGATCTGCTTGATGCGGGCCTCGATGTCGACCTTTTTGCCGGCACCATCGATGAGGGTGGTGTTCTCTTTGGTGATGACCACCTTCTTGGCGGAGCCGAGATCGTTCAGCGTGGCCTTCTCGAGGGACAGACCGACTTCTTCGCTGATGACCTGACCATTGGTCAGAATGGCCACGTCTTGCAGCATGGCTTTGCGACGATCACCGAAACCGGGCGCCTTCACGGCGCAGACTTTGACGATGCCGCGGATGGTGTTGACCACCAGGGTGGCCAGCGCCTCGCCTTCGACGTCTTCGGCGATGATCAACAGCGGACGGCCGGACTTGGCGACGGCTTCCAATACGGGCAGCAATTCGCGGATATTGGAGACCTTCTTCTCGTTGATGAGAATCAGCGGGTCTTCCAACTCGGTGCTCATGTTCTGCTGGTTGTTGATGAAATAGGGGGAGAGGTAGCCCCGGTCGAACTGCATGCCTTCCACGACGTCGAGCTCGTTGTCGAGTCCGGAACCTTCTTCGACGGTAATCACGCCTTCTTTACCCACTTTGTCCATGGCGTCGGCGATGATTTTGCCGATGGCCTGATCAGAGTTGGCAGAGATGGTGCCGACTTGGGCGATGGCCTTGCTGTCGGTGCAGGGCTTGGACATCTTCTTCAATTCTTCGACGGCGGCGGTCACGGCCTTGTCGATACCGCGCTTCAAATCCATCGGGTTCATGCCGGCGGCCACCGACTTCATGCCTTCGCGCAGAATGGCTTGCGCCAGCACGGTGGCGGTGGTGGTGCCGTCACCGGCGATATCGGAGGTCTGCGAGGCGACTTCCTTCACCATCTGGGCGCCCATGTTCTCGAACTTGTCCTTGAGCTCGATCTCTTTGGCGACGGACACGCCGTCCTTGGTGATGGTGGGGGCGCCGAAGCTCTTCTCCAGCACCACGTTGCGGCCCTTGGGACCGAGGGTAACCTTCACCGCATTGGCCAGGATGTTCACGCCCTTCACCATGCGTTGACGGGCGTCATCGCTAAAACGTACTTCTTTCGCTGCCATGTTTATTTCCTCCAGAAATTCTCGAAATTCTTGTGATTAAGCTTCCAAAACGGCCATGATGTCGTCTTCACGCATCACCAGCAGCTCCTGGCCATCGACTTTCACTTCGGTGCCCGAGTACTTGCCGTACAGCACCTTGTCGCCGACTTTCACATCCAGGGGACGCACGTCGCCGTTTTCGAGAATCTTACCCTTGCCCACGGCAATGATTTCGCCACGGACCGGCTTCTCGGCAGCGCTGTCGGGAATCACGATACCCCCAGCCGTTTTACGCTCTTCATCCAAACGGCGGACGATAACACGATCATGTAAAGGACGGACTTTCATTCTTGATCTCCCTATAATTCAAAAATTTGAACAATGATGATCATTATTCGCCAAAGCGTGGCGAGCACTTGTTAGCACTCTCACCAAGTGAGTGCCAATAATGATAGTGGCGAAAACCTGAGAGTCAAGGTGGGGGGACGAAAAAAACTTCAAGACCGGGGCGGGCGGTCTTCCTCGCGGCTGAAGTCGCCCTCGATGGTGCGCTGGCTTTCCCCTGACGGGGAACCTGGCCCTTTATTCACGGGCACGAGTACCAGGCGGCTCAACAGCCAGCGCGCACCAGACCGGCGCAGCGTCGGGATCAGACACAGCAACCCCACGATATCGGTCGCGAAACCGGGAATCAGCAATAAAATACCCCCCAGCAGAACCATCCCCCCTTCCAACAAGTCCAGGGCGGGAAGTTGGCCGCGCGCCAGGGACGCACTCGTCCGCCGCCAGGCCAGAAAACCTTGTACGCGGATCAACAGCACGCCCAATACGGCGGAGAGCATCACCAATAACAAGGTCGGCCACGCGCCGATGAGACCGCCCACTTTGATCAATAGATAGATCTCCAGCGCCGGGACGACGATGAATAAGAGCAATAACCAACGAAGTACCTTCATGCGCGCCAAGGTACAGGGGTGGGCGGAGAAGCTCAAGGCGCGCGCATGGCCCCGGCGGCACACCCGCTGCCCTTCTCTGTTAATCTAGGCCACCATGAATCATAACCATTATGTCGTATTGACCACCTGCCCCAACGCCGACACCGCCGGTGCGATCGCCGACGCCCTGGTGGAACAGGGCCACGCCGCCTGCGTCAATATCGTCGGCGGCCTGCGTTCGATATATATGTGGAAGGGCGCGCGGGAAAGCGCGGAAGAATATCTGCTGATCATCAAGACCACTCAAAGCGCTTACCCAGCCCTGGAACAAGCCATCGTGGCCTTGCATCCCTACGAACTTCCTGAAATCATCGCGGTCCCAATGGCAGCCGGCCTGCCCGGCTATTTGGACTGGATCACCACCGCCTGTGCGCGGTCATAAAATCAGCCGGAGCCAATCCGGCATTAATATTTGTCAAGCATGCACAGCACATTAACCGGGATGCAGTCACAGGTGAGCGCAATCAAGCCAGCCACCACGAATCCGCCGCTACGGCGCACCCTCAGCCTTCGCAGCGGCTGGCGGGCCGCGTTGACGGTCATCGCACTTTGGTTATGCGGCTTCGGTCCCGCTCATGCCATTGACGCCAAAGACCTGTTGCCGCCGGACCAGGCTTATTCCTTCTCCGCCCGCAGCCTCGCCGCCGACATGGTGCGGGTGGAATGGCGCATCGCCGACGGCTATTACCTTTACCGCGACAAGCTGCGTTTTGAATCCGATCAGGGCGAGGTCGGGCTCGGCACACCGGTGCTGCCGCCGCCCACCGAGACCAAGACTGACGAGTTCTTCGGCAAAATGGCCATTTACCGCGGCACCCTCACCGTGGACATTCCCCTGCTGCGCGGCCGCGACGACCCCACCAGCCAATTCACCCTGCGCGCCCATTCCCAAGGGTGCGCCGACGTCGGCGTGTGTTTCCCGCCCCACACTCAAACCGCCAACCTGCAATTGATCGACGCGCCCCCGGCGGCCGGCAATGGCGGCGGACTACGCGGCCTCTTTTCTTCGCTCGGCGACAAACTGGGGCTGAAATCCCAGCAGGAGGCATTTCTCGATCCAGAGCAGGCCTTTGTGGTCACCATCGATACCCCCGCCCCCGATCGCGCTGTCGCCCGCTGGCAAATCGCCGAAGGTTATTATCTTTACCGCGACAAATTCGCCTTCGCCTTGCATGACGCGGAAGGGGTAGCCCTCGGCAGTTACACCTTCCCGCCCGGCGTCGAAAAAGTAGACGAGAGCTTCGGCCGCAGCGAGGTTTACCACAATCACGTCAGCTTCGAACTCCCCCTGACGCGTAATACCACGAGCGCGCAAGTGGTGACGCTGGAAGTCCGTTATCAAGGTTGTGCCGATGCGGGTTTGTGTTATCCGCCCATCATCAAAAACCTGCCGGTGAGTCTGCCGGCCGCAGGCAGCGCCGTCGCCGCGAACCCACCCGCCCTCCCGTCCAGCATCGGCGGATTCATCTCCGAGCAAGACCGCTACGCCCAATCGCTGCAAAGCGGCGACCGTCTCGCCACCCTCTTAAGTTTTTTCGGTGTAGGCATCCTGCTGGCCTTCACCCCCTGCATATTCCCCATGCTGCCCATCCTCTCGACACTAATAGTGGGTCAAGGCGCCGCTGTGACCACCCGGCGGGCCTTCAGCCTGTCGCTGGCCTATGTGCTGGCGATGGCCGTCACCTACACCATTGCGGGAATCTTGGCGGGCTTGTTCGGCGCCAACCTGCAAACAGCCTTTCAAAACCCATGGATCATCGGTGGCTTCAGCGTGTTATTCGTCGTGCTGGCGCTGGGCATGTTCGGTTTTTACAACCTGCAAGTGCCGGCCAGCTGGCAGACCAAGCTCAGCGAACTCAGCAATCGGCAAAAGAGTGGCACCCTGATCGGCGCCGCGGTGATGGGTTTCCTCTCCGCCCTCATCGTCGGCCCCTGCGTGGCCGCGCCACTGGCGGGTGCATTGATCTACATCGGCCAGACCGGTGACGCGGTACTGGGCGGCTTCGCCTTATTCGCCATGAGCATGGGCATGGGCTTGCCCTTGTTGGCGATCGGCACCTCGGCCGGTAAGTGGCTGCCCAAGGTCAGCGGGTGGATGAATACCGTCAAGGCCATCTTCGGCGTCTTACTGTTGGCCCTTGCGATCTGGATGCTGGAGCGCGTCATCCCGCCGCAACTCGGCCTGGTGTTGTGGGGCATCCTGCTCATCATCACGGCGGTCTACATGGGTGCCTTCGACCGGTTGCTGCCCGACGCTACCGGCTGGCGCAAATTGTGGAAAGGCTCGGGCCTGGTGCTTATGTTATACGGCGCTTTGCTGCTGGTGGGCGCCGCCGGTGGCGGCAACGATGTATTGCAACCCTTGCGCGGCGTCAGCTTCGCCTCATCGTCCGGCGCCAACGAAACACACGACCTCCGCTTCACCCGCATCAAGGGCCAGGACGGCCTCAACCAAGCCTTGGCCGGCGCCAACGGTAAAACCGTGATGCTGGACTTCTATGCTGACTGGTGCGTGAGCTGCAAAGAAATGGAGCGCAACACCTTCTCCGATGCCAAAGTGCAAGCCGCCTTGGCGAACACCCTTCTGTTACAGGCCGACGTCACCGCCAACGACCAGCAAGACCAAGCCCTGCTCAAACAATTCGGTCTGTTCGGTCCGCCCGGCATCGTCTTTTTCGACGCTCGCGGCACGGAACAGCGGCCCTATCGATTGGTGGGTTACCTCGGGCCCGAGGCCTTCGCGGCTCATATCCACCGAACCTTCAACGGCTCATAACAGGGAATCAGCATGGCCGTCAGCGACCTTCTCAAACGACCCGCCGTCGTTTTCTCCGCCATCGCCCTGATAGGTGTGGTGTTCGCGGCCGCCGGGATATTCAGCGAACTCTCGGACAAAAAACAACAGGCGCAGGATCCGGCCGCAGTGAAAGGTATCGTCAGCCAACCCCGCCCCGAGTTCACCCTGCCCGACCTTACCGGCGCCCCGCACGCCATCAAAGAATGGGATGGCAAGGTAATCGCGATTAACTTCTGGGCTACCTGGTGTCCGCCCTGCAAACGGGAGATTCCCAGCTTCAACGCCTTGCAAGCGGAAATGGGCGCGGCCGGCCTGCAGTTCGTCGGCATCGCCATCGACGACCATAAATCCGTCGTGGAGTACACCCAAGACACTACTATCAGTTACCCGGTGCTGGTGAGCGAGGACGACGGCATCGCGGTCGCCCAGCAATACGGCAATACGACAGGGATACTGCCCTATACTGTGATCATCGACCGCCAAGGTCGGGTTGCCTTCGCCCGTTACGGCGAGCTCAGCGAGGCTACGGCACGCCAAGTCATACTCTCCCTGCTCTAATCTGCTCACTCAACTAAAAGAGACCAATTCGCAGCGATCTGCTGCGAAAGGCCGGTAATATTTATCCATGTGGACAAACTCAACCTCGCCATGCAGAATGATGGCGCGTGGTGGCAAGGCAAATCCTGCCGCATCGCAGACGGGGCGTGCTGCCTGTGCAAGGCACATAGTGCACGCCTGGAGGGAGAGCAAGGAAACCCATGGCTAGATTGCTGGTATTGCACGGACCCAATTTGAATTTGCTCGGCAGCCGCGAGCCGAGCTTGTACGGCCACGTCACTCTGACCACCATCAATAACGAACTGGAGAGTGCCGCGCTAGCACAAGGCCACCAACTGCTGTGCTTCCAAAGTAACGCCGAACATGCCTTGATCGAACGCATTCACGCCGCCACACAGGAAGAGGTCGCCTTCATCATCTTCAATCCGGCGGCCTACACCCACACCAGCGTGGCGCTGCGCGACGCGCTCCTGGCGGTGAATATCCCGTTTATCGAAGTACATTTATCGAACATCTACGCCCGCGAGGCCTTCCGCCACCACTCGTATTTTTCCGACGTGGCGGTGGCTGTGATCAGCGGCTGCGGGGCCCAGGGTTATCAATTAGCGTTGCAGGTCGCCCTGCAACGGCTTGTGCACAACACATCAGGTAGCGAATAGAAACATGGACATTCGTAAAGTCAAAAAACTCATAGAACTCATCGAGGAATCCGGCATCGCGGAGATCGAGATTCGCGAAGGGGAAGAATCGGTGCGTATCAGCCGTTATGCCCCGCCGAGCGCCCACGCCATGATGACCCCGGCCATGTATGCTCCGCCGCCGGTCACGGCCTCTGCGCCGACCCCGGTGACCGAGGCCGCCAAGAGCGACATTCCGACCGGCCACGTCGTGATCAGCCCCATGGTAGGCACCTTTTACCGCTCCTCCGCGCCCGGCAATAAATCCTTTGTCGAAATCGGCCAGCGTGTGAATGTGGGCGATACGCTGTGCATCATCGAAGCAATGAAAATGTTCAATCAGATCGAAGCGGACCAAGCGGGGCCGATCAAAGCCATCCTGGTCGAAAACGGCCAGCCGGTTGAATACGGCCAGCCCCTGTTCATCATTGAATAGCCAATAAACCGAGTCGGTCAGCTCACGGTGAATACATCTCATGTTGGATAAAGTCGTCATCGCCAATCGCGGCGAAATCGCCCTGCGCATCTGGCGCGCCTGCAAAGAACTCGGCATCAAAACCGTCGCCGTGCACTCCACCGCCGACCGAGATCTCAAACACGTGCGGCTCGCCGATGAATCGGTGTGTATCGGCCCGCCCGCCGCCGCCAAAAGTTATTTGAACATCCCGGCGGTGATCAGCGCCGCCGAAGTCACCGATGCGGTGGCCATCCATCCCGGTTACGGCTTCTTGTCGGAAAACGCCGACTTCGCCGAGGCGGTGGACCGCAGCGGCTTCATCTTCATCGGCCCCCGGCCCGACACCATCCGTCTGATGGGCGACAAGATCTCGGCCAAGGCGGCCATGAAAAAGGCCGGCATTCCCTGCGTGCCCGGCTCTGACGGCCCCATTCCGGAAAATCCCGACGAAGTCATCGCCATGGCCAGAGACATCGGCTACCCGATCATCATCAAAGCCGCGGGCGGCGGCGGCGGTCGCGGCATGCGGGTGGTGCACGGCGAGGCCACCCTGCTCGATTCCCTGTCCCTCACTAAAAGTGAGGCGGCCTCGGCCTTCGGCAATGACACGGTGTACATGGAGAAATTCCTGCAAACGCCGCGTCACATCGAATTCCAAGTATTGGCTGACGGCCAGGGCAACGCCATTCATTTGGGTGAACGCGACTGCTCGATGCAGCGCCGCCACCAAAAGGTCATCGAGGAATCCCCCGCGCCGGGTCTCTCGGAAAAACTCCGCAACAAGATCGGCGAACGCTGCGCCGAGGCCTGCCGTAAAATCGGTTACCGCGGCGCCGGCACCTTCGAGTTCCTCTTCGAAAACGACGAATTCTATTTCATCGAAATGAACACCCGCCTGCAGGTCGAGCATCCGGTGACCGAGATGATCACCGGCGTGGACATCGTCAAGGAACAGCTTAAAATCGCCGCGGGCGAACCGCTTTCGTACAAACAAAAAGACATCCAATTCCGCGGCCACGCCATCGAGTGCCGCATCAACGCGGAAGATCCCAAGACTTTCACGCCCTCGCCGGGCGCGATCACGCTCTATCATCCGCCGGGCGGGCCGGGCATCCGAGTGGATTCCCATCTCTATTCCGGCTATGTCGTGCCGCCCTATTACGACTCGATGATCGGCAAGATCATCGCCTACGGCGACGACCGCGAGCGGGCCCTGGCGCGCATGCGCACCGCGCTCACCGAAATGGTGGTGGAAGGCATCAAGACCAACATCCTGCTGCACCGCGACATCCTCAACGACAACGCCTTCCAGGCCGGCGGCACCCACATCCATTTTCTGGAAAAGAAACTCAAACTCGCGGGGAGTTAAACATCGTCCGGCTATTACCCACGGAAGCAAATCGACCGGCCCCTTACACCGCGCGGGCTGACCGAGGACGTACCGGCTAGGTTTCGAGTGAATACCGTGATGATTTCTCTCGTAACCTTTACTCACTCACCGGCGGCAGCGAACACGCCCACTCCATACATCGAAACACAGCATGCCTTGGCTACAAATCACCATTGAAACCCGCGAAACCGATGCGGAACGCCTCGCCGAGGCCCTGCACGAGGCGGGCGCGGCGGCGGTCACTCTGCAAGACGCTGCCGATCAGCCTTTGTTTCAACTCGAACCGGGCGACAGCCCGCTGTGGGCCAACACGCATGTGATCGGTCTGTTCGCCGCCGACAGCGACACCGCCGCGATACTGGCACAGCTGCGAAGCGGCGCGGCGGAGGCTCCTCCACTGCGCACCCGTGTCGACACGCTGCCCGATCAAGACTGGGAACGGGCCTGGATGGATCAATTTCATCCTATCCGCTTCGGCCGCCGGCTGTGGGTCTGTCCCCGCTGGCTCACCCCGCCGGACCCGGCCGCGGTGAACATCATGCTCGATCCGGGCCTGGCCTTCGGCACCGGCACCCACGCCACCACCGCCCTTTGCCTGGAATGGCTGGACGGCGAGGATCTCGCCAATCAAACCGTCATCGATTTCGGCTGCGGCTCGGGCATACTCGCCATCGCCGCCGCCAAACTCGGCGCCGCCCGGGTGTGGGCGGTGGATCACGACCCGCAAGCCCTGCTCGCCACCCGCGACAACGCTGAGGTCAACGGCGTCGAAACCATCATCTCGGTCTGCACCGCGGAAAACTTGCCGGCGATGCACGCCGATGTGTTACTCGCCAACATCCTCGCCGCGCCGCTGATCAGCCTGAGGCCACGTTTCGCCCAATTGCTGCCGCCCGGCGGCCGCATCGTGCTGTCGGGCATCCTCGCCGAACAGGCCGAGGAGGTACTGGAAAATTACCGCGCTTGGTTTACCATGGCCCCCATCACCGTGCGCGAGGGTTGGGTCCGCGCCCACGGCCGACGCAACAACACACCCGCCGCGTAGCGGACTTACAAGGAAGTCACCGCCGCCATGTACACCCAGTGCCCCCAGTGCGCGACCGTCTTCCGCATCAACGCCGGCCAGCTCGCCCAAGCCCGCGGCCAGGTACGCTGCGGCGTATGCGAACACGGCTTCAATGCCCTGGAATCGCTCAGCGAACGGCCGGAACGCTATACCCAGGCCGCCGCCGGCATGACATCGTCCATCGATGCGCATGAATCCACCTCGATGGTGGCGATCGCCGACACCGACCGCTCGACGCAACCGACGACCGATCATCGCAGCGGTCAAGAGACGCCCGCCATTTCATCCAGCACGGCGGCAACGACGTCCGGCCCATCTCTTTATGAAAGACTGGCGGATTTCATTGTGCAAACCAATGGCACCGAATCTGCTAGCCCGTCAGCGGTGCATTCTGCGGCGCCCTTGCAAACCACACCGACTGACGACACCGAACCGCTGCCGCCGGCCGCTCAAGCCGCCCCCGGCCTGCGCGAGATCAAACCCATCAGCGCCGGCGAACACGGCCGCGCCACCTACGCGCCGTGGGTACCATTGGATCCATTGGTGGAGACAGCGCGCCGCGAACCGACGGTCAGCCCGCTGGACCCCGACCTGCTCCGCGATGAAAACACCGGCCTCACGCCCGTCAGCATCGAACCCCGGCCCAGCGCGGTGATGCCGGCGGCCAGTGAAACCGGTGGCGGGTGGAAAATCGCCGCCTGGGCGCTGGCCAATATCGCGCTGATCGCGGTGCTACTCGGGCAATACGCCTACTTCAATCGCGAGGAACTGACGCAGTACCCCGACCTGCGCCCCTGGCTCACCCCGTTTTGCGATGTCCTCGGCTGCGACGTGCCTCTGTTAAAAGACCCCAGCCGCATCAGTCTCGCCAATCGGGTGGTGCAATCCCATCCCGGCCACGAACATGCCTTGCTTATCGACGCTACTCTGGTTAACGAAGCGGCCTTCACCCAGGCCTACCCGGAGCTGGAGCTACGCTTTTCCGACCTCGACAATCAACTGGTGGCCGGACGCCGCTTCCGTCCCGCCGAATACCTGCCGCCGGGTACCGATATCCCAAAAGGTATGACGCCGCGCCAACCCGTGAGATTTTCTTTGGAGATCGCCGATCCCGGCAAACAAGCGGTCAGCTTTCAATTCAACTTGTTATAAAAACATCATGACGCGCGGGGCCAGATCGCGGAAAAAACACCACGATGCTAGCCCTTTATCCCCCCCGGGGTTGGGAGTATCATGCGCCGCTTTCCCCAGAACTATAGATAGCCCACCATGCGCATTGGTCCCTACAGCTTGGCCAATAACGTCATCCTCGCTCCCATGGCGGGCGTCACCGATCGCCCCTTCCGCCAGTTGTGTAAAGAGCTGGGGGCCGGCATGGCGATTTCGGAAATGGTCTCCGCCAATTCGCTGCTGTGGGGCAGCATCAAAACCCAGCGCCGCATCAATCACGTCGGTGAAATGGAACCCCGTTCGGTGCAGATCGCCGGCGCCGATCCGCGGATGATGGCCGACGCCGCGCGCCTCAACGTCGACCACGGCGCCCAGATCATCGACATCAATATGGGTTGCCCCGCTAAGAAGGTCTGCAATGTGATGGCGGGCTCCGCCTTATTGCAACACGAAGATCTGGTCGCCCGCATATTGACAGCGGTGGTCGAGGCGGTCGACGTACCGGTGACCTTGAAAATCCGCACCGGCTGGGACCCGGACCACCGCAACGGCGTCGCCATCGCCCGCATCGCCGAACAGAGCGGCATCCAGGCTCTGGCGGTGCACGGCCGTACCCGCGCCTGCGCCTACCGCGGCGAGGCGGAATACCAAACCATCGCCGCCATCAAGGCCAGTGTCGGCATTCCGGTGATCGCCAATGGCGATATCACCAGTCCGCCCAAGGCCAAGCAGGTGCTTGAGCAAACCGGCGCCGACGCGGTGATGATAGGCCGCGCCGCCCAGGGCGCACCCTGGCTGTTCCGCGCCATCAGCCACTACCTCACCAGCGGCGAACTCTCGGCCGAACCGCCGGCGAGCGAGATCCGCCGTATCCTGATTCACCATCTGCACCGCTTATACGATTTCTACGGAGAACACACCGGCGTGTTGGTGGCCCGCAAGCACATCGCCTGGTACAGTAAAGGACAGGAAGGCGGCGCCAGTTTCCGCCAACTTATCAACCAAGCCCACAGCGCGAACGTGCAACTTCAACTCATCGAAGCCTTCTTCGACGAGCTGGAAGAACGCCTCGCCCGCGCCGCCTAAGAAATAACGAACCATGCCCATCACCGCAGAACAAAATACGCTACGTCCCGCCGAGCCTCACCCCCAACAAGAACGGCGCAAGCAGCCTCTCGGCAGCGCCGTCGAAACAGCCCTGCGTCATTATTTTCGCGATATGGACGATCACCCGCCGGAGAACGTCTATGAGCTGGTGATCCGTGAAGTAGAACGTCCCTTGTTCGAGGCCGTGATGCACCACACGCGGGGCAACCAAAGCAAGGCCGCCAAGATCCTCGGCATCAACCGCAGCACCTTACGCAAAAAACTCGAACATTACGGCCTCGGCTGATACCCACGGCTACGCGGACCCGGCACGGCGTCTCGTAGCGGCGGTGCGGACAATTCGTCGATAGACAACAGAGAGCAGCAACGCATGAACAAAATTCAACGGGCATTGATCAGCGTGTCCGACAAGACCGGCGTGGTGGACTTCGCCCGTGCTTTGAGCGAACACGGCGTGGAGATCCTCTCCACCGGCGGCACCGCAAAATTACTGCGCGAGGCTGGCATTGCCGTCATCGATGTTGCCGAGCACACCGGCTTCCCGGAAATGATGGACGGCCGCATCAAGACCCTGCATCCCAAGATCCATGGCGGCCTGCTGGGACGGCGCGGCGCCGACGAGGCGGTGATGACGCAACACGGCATCGCGCCCATCGATTTGGTGGCGGTGAATCTCTATCCCTTCGAACAGACCGTAGCGAAAAAGGATTGCACACTCGCCGACGCCATCGAGAATATCGACATCGGCGGCCCGACCATGCTGCGCAGCGCGGCGAAGAATCACGCGGCGGTCACCGTGGTGATGGACAGCGCCGATTACCCGCGGGTGTTGAACGAGATGCGCGACCATCACGGTGCGGTGAGCGACGCCACCCGTTTCGATCTCGCGGTGAAAACCTTCGAGCACACCGCCCGCTACGACGGCGCCATCGCCAATTACCTCGGCGCCATTCAACCCGGCGGCGAACATGCGCGTTTCCCCCGCACTTACAGCAGCCAATTCATCAAGGCGCAGGACTTGCGCTACGGCGAGAACCCCCATCAGGCTGCGGCGTTTTACGTCGAACAGCGGCCGGCGGAAGCCAGCGTGTCCACCGCGCGCCAACTGCAAGGCAAGGAACTCTCCTTCAACAACATCGCCGACACCGACGCCGCGCTGGAATGCGTGAAGAGTTTCGATGAAGACCCGGCCTGCGTCATCGTCAAACACGCCAATCCCTGCGGCGTGGCGGTGGGCACCACCCTGCTCGACGCCTACAACCGCGCCTATCAAACCGATCCCACCTCCGCCTTCGGCGGCATCATCGCCTTCAATCAAACCTTGGACGCGCACACCGCCAAGACCATCATCGAACGGCAATTCGTCGAGGTGATCATCGCGCCCGCCGTCGCCGATGAAGCACTGACCATACTCGCCGCTAAAAAGAACGTGCGGGTATTGAGCTGCGGCACATGGAGCAAACAGCCCGCCGCGGCTTTGGATTACAAACGCGTCAACGGCGGATTATTAATCCAGGACCGCGACACCGGCATGGCCAGCCGCGACGATCTGAAAGTGGTGACGCAACGCGCGCCCACCGAGGATGAGCTGCGCGATTTATTATTCGCCTGGAAAGTGGCGAAATTCGTCAAATCCAATGCCATCGTCTACGCCAAAAACACCATGACCATCGGCGTCGGCGCGGGGCAGATGAGCCGCGTCTACAGCGCCCGCATCGCCGCCATCAAGGCCGCGGACGCCGGCCTGCAAGTAAGCGGTTCGGTGATGGCCTCCGACGCCTTCTTTCCCTTCCGCGACGGCTTGGACAGCGCGGCGGATGTCGGCATATCCGCCGTCATCCAACCCGGCGGCTCGCTGCGCGACGACGAAGTCATCCAAGCGGCCAACCAGCACGGCATCGCCATGGTCTTCACCGGCATGCGGCATTTCCGGCATTGATTCAACGCATCAACAAGATCAGAGAGTGGTACGCCCGCTGGGCTTCCGCTCTATGATCTTATAAAGGAAGCTCTGAATAATTCCATTCTGGAATTCTCAGATGGCCGCGCCGTCGCCAGACTCAGGTCGTCTCCCACCCTCCCCTTAAACTGCGATAAAACATAATCGAAGCATGACGAGGCTGCTCAACCAAGCGGCAGGCCGAATCGTACATAAAAAAAACCGGAGGTACATTGCTGTACCTCCGGCCAAGGGGAGAGACACATCCGTGTCACTCCTAGGTTGGATTATTCCACCACTTTACCTTCCGAGTACTTCACCACCGTACCGGTGGGCAAGGCGCCCATATTGTGGTCGACGAAGGTAGGCATGCCGCTGTCCAATGACACGCCGGCCGCTTGATCGATGGCGGGTGCATTGACGGGCGTGCTGACCTCGTTGAGGAACACGCTCACCTCCAGTGGCTTCAGATAGTACTGGACGTTATCGCCGCCGGTAACCAAGGTGCCCGCCGGGATATTGATCACCTTGCTGGAGATACTGGCGTCCATCACCCAGTTGTTCTTCGACAGTTCGTTGTACAGATCGGGCAGACCGTGCATCCAACCGTCGAATTGCAGCGACAAAGGTTTGTTGACCGGATCACCGGCGGCATTGACCGCACTGCCGGCAGCCACGGTGATCTGAATCGGATCGGACAAAATCAGATAACTATTGCCGTTGACCAGGAACTGCTGCGTACCCCAACCGCCATCCTGCGAATACTCCCAATTGAATTCCACCGGACGTTGATCGGCAGTCAGCGTGAACGGATCCGCCGTCACCGGCGTGCCGTCCGCCTTCAGCGGTTTGTCATCCGTGAAATCACTGGGCGTGCCGTTGTCGTTGTAGGCGCGCAGACCCCATTCGCCGCTGTCATGCACCGTGCCCACCTCGTCGTCCTGGGTATTGGGATCATCGGTGAGATTAACCAGTTTGAGGAAACTGGGGTTGGCCGTATCACTCTCCAATTTAAACCGCACATCAGGCCGCCACGGTGCACGCAAATAACTGGTACCTGCCGGCAAGATGTCGCTGAAGTTCACCGGATTGGCGGCGGTCTGCAACTCGATCCACACCTCGTAGTCGCCGGCGACGATCGACGTATTGGCGTTTTTGCGTTTCACCACGAAGTTGGCGCCCTTGCTGTTGATGTAATAATCACGGCCCGGCTCCGGGGTGAAAGCACTGTCACCGCCTTCGACGAAGGTGGCCGTCCAGGTCTGCTGGTCGAAGCTCGCGACTTGCTTCTGCACCCAACCGGTGGTGGTGACGGGACCGGCGTAATCGCCCGTGTATTGAATGTAGACCGAACCGCCGATATTGACGCCGAGATTGTCGCCGTCATTGGGGACGAATTTTGCCGCAGGACTCACCGGACTCAGACGACCCATGTTGTCGCGATTGGCTTCATAGAAGCCCGTGTCGTTATAGCCGCTCAAAGTATCCGGATCAGCGGCGAGGTACATATAGTCCTTGGGCATTTGATTCAGGTTATCCCAACGACCGATGTGCACTTGCTTGCGGTCGTTCTCACTCATCACCAGTGCAGCGTAGTCATCAAACGTGCTGAAGCCGATATTGGAATTATCACCGGGGTCTTTGCAGGTCGGTGACCCGTTGAAATCGATGTAGCCCGTGCAGTATTTCCAGGCGCCGGCGGTAGCGTCCCAGCGCAGATCGAAGTGTTTGCTGATGAAGGTTTCCACCGCGATATTTTGAATATCGCTGAATTCACCCGCCACCAGTCTGCGCTTGGTCAGCGTACCGGTGAAAGGCGCGGACACGGTGTAGGTCTCGGCGGTTTGGTTGGGACCCCGATCTTCGCGGGTCATCACCGTGCCGGCGGGAATCTCACCATTGGGTCCGCCGCCCCAGATTTGATGACGACCCTGCCAGGCGCCGTAATAAGCGTGCTGGGTGGCGCCGTTGGCGTCGGTGTAACGCAGCGGAAAACCGAAGGCCCGGTGTTTCTGCACATCGTCACCGGCGGCGATGCCCGCGCCGGCATTGGCATCGGCGTAGAACAGGCCGTAGCGGCGCGCGAATTCAGTCTTGCCATTGCGGTCTTTATACACCACCGGGCCGGCAACGGCGCCTTCGATTTTCTGTAAGGCGAGGTAATCGCCGTTGTAGGCGTAATTCACTTCATTCGTGACCTGCTGGCAAGGCCCACCGTTGCATTGCATGTCGGGAAACTGCACCTTGCCGTAACCCTGCGAGCCCGAGCGGTACATCACCGCCTTGGTGTCGAAGGTCATGGTCTGACCTTGCTCTTCACGGTTTTGATGTTCATTGATCTTGAGCACGGTCTGGCCGTTGACCACACGCGCGCTGGCGGCGAAAAAGTCGCTGCCGCTGTCATTGAATTTGACGTTGAGATCCCATTCGCCGTAATTGGCGTAGGATCCATCGGCGTTCTGGGTAGCGGCGCTGTAAACTTTGAATTCGGCCTTAATCAGCTTGGGTGTGCCGCCTTCGTTCTCTTCGATCCAGGCCAGCAGGCGATTCACGTCCTGGCCGTTCACCACGATCATCCGCGACTCCACCACCCAGGGTTGCAGTTGCTTGATCTCCACCCCGTTCTGCTCGTCTTCCCAGGCGATCATCGCCGTGTAGGGACCGGCATTGATATTCGCCGGATCGGCATATTTGGTTTGCGCCAAAGCGCTCATGACTTGTTCGACGATATCGAACTGTTCCAAGGAGCGCTCTTCGACGAACTTGCGGGTGGAAACCTTGTTGTAATCCGATGTGGCGGGCAGATCGGCCACCGCGCTGGCCAAGGCACGCAAGCGTGAGGTCAGCCCACGCGCCAACTGCGCGGTGGTGCCACTGTTGTCCGCCGGCACGGCGGAAATCTCGGTCGGCAGGGCATAACCGGTACTGAGGGACGACAATACCTCGCCATCGGCATTGGTGTTTTGGGTGTTATCGCTCACCGAGCTGCTGCCACCTCCGCATGCGGTCAAGCCCATGGCGGCGGTGATCAAAACTACAAGTTCTCGTTTCATATGTTTCTGGTCTCCTCATGTGATACACGACAAATGGATCGGTGGCGGCCCGTTATGAGCACGGTGATCAATTCTTGTTTATGGAACTCGCATCCAGAAGGGTTCCGAACGCGGCTGATGAACTAGCTGGGGTATCGGTAAGACGGGAATTTAAATTAAGGCGATTTTCTTAGTGGGTGTCTGGAAATCGGCGATTTGTGATGGCTGTCACAAATGAGTAACGATACGAGTCGGATAGAGAAAGGCGACGTGGAGGTCTTGGAGGAAGTGCAATAAGTATTCATGCTGGCGGAGACTCTGCCGCCCTGGGTAGACGATGTGCGCGAGGTTTTTAGGGGCCCGGCGGGAGCGGCGGACACTGCCAAGCTGGGGAGCGTCGCGCCTTTGCGGCGTCCCGCTTGAGCGCCGAGTTGGGCGTATCTTCATCTGCCTATTCAGCATGACGGATAACCCACAAATACGGCGAAAGAAAAATCGCGATTAGTCCGATTGACTGAAGCGCTACAGCCAGAGTGCCTTTGGCTGGTTGTCGATTGAGCCATGTTAATGACACAAAGAGAAGAATTGGCATTCCTACTATGAGCGACCAGCGGAGCCCAGATACGTTGGAAATTTGAACCGCGAATAGGGGCAACCACGATCCCATGAACAATCCAGCGACTGCGCTGAGGGCGGCCAGTATGATTGTTAAGTTCCGGACGAAGGCGATCATGTGGTTCGCGATACCCAACACCCGATAGGCGCCGTCCATACCGGCGGCGCGATCACTCATCAGCAGATTGACGTAGTGAAACTCAGCGGCGAACGCGGGCGAAGCAGATAGGGCGAGCGCACCGGCCAGCCGCCCGTGCACCCGCCCCAAAATCGTCTGACTTCTCTGCCGCGATCATTCATTACTTCGCGTCCTTGAGTCGTTGTCGCCGCAGGGATGTCGGCTGCCGGCCCTCGGAACATTAGGACAACCCTGATGCGTCCGACGCTCACGCGGGAAAACACCGCGCACAAGAAGTTACCAGCGATGCGGGCAGGGCGCTAATAAACGATCATACACCCTCTCACTTGACAACTCCCGCAAGCCCATCTATCTTTTGTAGAACGTAAAGATGCATTTACTATATATCTTTATGCTGGGTACTGGGTCCCATGGACGAGCCGCGGAGCAAAAGCCCGGATTGGACTCGTAATTTTCGGCAGCGGACGAGGAGCGGCGGCACATGCGGCGACTGAACAGCAGGTGCTTAACCTTGGTAGCGGCGCTGGTAGTAGCCATGCCGGCCTGGGCCGAGCCACGGGAATTTGATCTCACCATCGACGAGATGAAGATACGCGTCGCGCCCGACCTGGAATACCAAGTGTTCGCCTTCAACGGCCAGGTGCCCGCCCCGCTGTTACACGTGAAAGAGGGCGATGACATCAGCGTCCACGTCACAAACAATACCACCCTGCCCCACACCATCCACTGGCATGGCCAGTATCAGCGCAACAACTGGCGCATGGACGGCATACCCGGCGTCACCCAGAAAGCCATCGAACCCGGCGAGACTTTCACCTATAAATTCAAGGCCGAAAAGACCGGCAGCACCTGGTATCACTGCCACGTCAATGTCAGCGAGCACGTCGGTATCCGCGGCATGTGGGGGCCCTTGATCGTCGACCCGGCCAAACCTTCGGCGCTGGAGAAGAAGGTGACCAAGGACGTGATCATGATGCTGAGCTCGTGGGATTCCGAATACGCCGACAAGCTCGGTTCGGGCGGCGGTCCGCTGGACCGGCCCAATTATTTCTCCATCAACGGCCGTTCCTTTCCGCTGACCCAGCCCATCAATGTCAAAGAAGGTGATGTGGTGCGGCTGCGCCTGTTCGGCGCCGGCGCGGAGATCCACTCCATCCACACCCACGGCCACGACATGTTGATCACGCATAAGGACGGCCTCGCGCTACCGGCGCCCTATTACGCCGACACCCTGCTCATCGGCCCGGGCGAACGCTACGACGCCATCATCGAAATGAACAATCCCGGCCTGTGGATGGTGCACGACCACGTCGACCCGCACGTCACCAACAACGGTAAACACGGCGGCGGCGTCATGACCCTCATCGCCTATGAAGGCATCGAGCCGGCCGTCGAGGACGATCCGCATGCCGGGCTCCCCAATGACGACGCCGATTTTTACTACAGCGAGTCGATGAAAAAGCCCCATGGTCTGCACAATAACCCGCACTTCAAAGGCACGCCCTTGCAGGGCCAGAGCCGGCGCGAACGCAAGCGAGGTGATCATGAGAGTCATTAATACATTATTGATCGTGACTGTGATGGGACTGTCTGCTGGCATTGCAACCGCGGACGACGACCTGCTCCAGTCGCAGTGCGCGAGTTGCCACAACCTCACCGGTCCGGTGCCCGCCACGCTGAAAGCCTTGTGGGAACGCAAAGGGCCGGACCTGTTCTACGCCGGCGTGAAATACAAAGCCGACTGGATCGAGCAGTGGCTACAGAAGCCGGCGCGCATCCGCCCGGCCGGTATGTTTTACGCCGATCACATCCGCACCGAGAACGGCGCCGATGTCATCGACACTGCCACACTCACTGCGCACCCGAGCTTGAATGCGGAACAGGCCCGCGCCGCCGCCGCCACGCTGATGAAACTGAAGGCCAACAGCGATCTGGTCAAGCCCGGCGAATTCAAATCCGGCCCCATGTCGCTCGCGAGCGGCGAGATGTTGTTCGACAAGTTCAAGGGCTGCCTCGCCTGCCATGAGATCGAACCCGGTTATGGTGGGCTGTCGGGACCCGAGATGTACAGCGCCGGCCATCGCCTGCAGGAGGACTACACGGTGAGTTATCTGCGCAATCCCCAGGCCTGGGATCCCAAGGGCTACATGCCCAACCGCCACCTCAGCGACACCGATCTGCAGAAACTGGTCAACTATCTGCGGGTATTGGCCGAGGAGAGCAAACCATGAATCGCATCGCCTATCGCCTCGTTTGCGGACTGGGCCTGAGCGCCGCCCTCATCGCCACACCAGCGCTGGCCAAGGAATCGGCCGCCGACAATTACCGCACCTACTGCGTGCAGTGTCATGGCGCGCAGGGCAACGGCAAGGGCATCAATGTCCGCGATATGTCGGTGTTACCGCGCGATCACACCGACGCCAAGGAGATGGGCGCGCGCTCCGACGCGGACATCTTCAAGGTCATCAAGCAAGGCGGCGTCGCCCTCAACAAGTCGGCGCTGATGCCGGCCTGGGGCGACATCCTGTCCGACGACGAGATTAACGATCTGGTCCAACACCTCAGAACGTTATGCAAGTGCAGTTACGGCAAGTAGCCGGGTCATTCAGCAACTGGAGGGAAGATATATGAGTATCGGTAATAGAACGACCATCGCTTTGGCATTGACGGCGCTGCTCGCCGCGCCCGCGGCGTGGTCCGCCACCGTCAAGGTGACGATGCACGCCAAAGAAACCAAGGTAACGATAGACAACAAAGGCACGGAGTATCCGGCCTGGACCTTCGACGGCACCATTCCCGGCCCCGTCATCCGCGTCACGCAGGGCGACACCGTCGAATTCGAGTTGATCAACGACGCCACCAACAAGGAAAGCCACTCCATGGACTTCCACGCCGCGGTGGTCGACGTGCTCGACGAGTTCGCCCCGATCAAGCCCGGCCAGAGCAAGAAATTCAAGTTCGACGCCAAATACCCGGGCACCTTCATGTACCACTGCGGTTCCATGCCCATGCACCAGCACATCGCTCGCGGCATGTACGGCGTCATCATCGTCGATCCCAAGGGCGGGTTCACCAAAGACTTCCCCAAACCGGATCGTGAATACGTCGTGGTGCAGGGCCAGTTCTTCCCCAACGCCGACGATCACCATGCCATGATGGACAATGTCGGTTACAGCAACACCCTCATCAACGGCAAGATCTTCCACTACGATCCGGTGCACGATCCAGATGCCAAGCTGGTGCTGGAGGCCAAGCCCGGTGAGCGTGTGCGCATTCACTACGTCAACGCCAACATCAACCTGCCGGCGGCCATCCACCCCATCGCCGGCATCTGGGACAAGGTGTACCTCAACGGCAACCCCAAAAACGTCCTTGAGGGCATGGCCACGGTGCAACTCGGCGTGTCCGAGGCCGCCAGCCTCGACATCGTCTCGCCAGCCGACCACGCCACCAACAACGCCATCGTCGATCATACGATGGGGGCGGCGATGCGGGGCGCCATCACCGTGCTGATGAACAAGCCGGATGCCGACCCCACGCTCGGCAAAGGCGACAAGATCATCCTGCGCTGAGCGGGTTCAAACTGGCGATACACTAGGGGGCCATAGAGCCCCCTTTCTTTTACTTGATCGCCATCCCCGCCGCCAGCGCCAGACCGCCGTGACCGCGAGCAACAATACCAGCACCGGACTCGCGCCGCCGCCGCTACCGACGGTCAGGATCGTTTCCTCGGTATCGCTGTTGTTGTTGGGGTTGGGATCCGGTTGGCGGGTGCGTACGATGCCGGCTGTGACGTTCTGCGTACCCCCGGTGTTGCCACGCAGCTCCAGCGCCAGCTGCGTGTTGCCGCCGGCGGCGATCTCGCCTATCTCGCAGACCACCGCGCCGTTATCGAAGCGACACGCCCCTTGCACCGGGGTCGCCGACACGAAGTTGAAGGCCGCGGGAATCTCGCTGCGCAAAGTCAGGCCGCTGGCGGCGTCGGGGCCGTTGTTGCTGACGGTGATGTCATAAATTACCGTGCTGCCGGACGACGCGGGATCGAGGCGATCATCGATATTCACCGCCACATCCGCCGACCGCGCGATATCTTCCAAAACCGCGAGGAAGCCATCGCCGTTGCCGGCCGCGCGGGTCTGCACGGCGTCCACGGCCGGAAAGTCCGTCGAACTGGTCGAGCCGGCCACAGACAACTTGCCCAGGTTATTGATGGCCACGCCCGCGGCGCTGTCATCGCCGCTGCCGCCCAGATATGTGGACCAGTCCAATTGCGTGGCCGTGGCGTTGAGCCGGCTGACGAAGGCGTCTTTGCTGCCGAAACGAGAAAACTGCAAGGGCTGGTTCAAGGGAAAATCCGCCGACAGACTCTCGCCCGCAACAACCAATCCGCCGTCAGCGGCGCGGACGATGCCGTAGGCCTGATCGAGATCGCTGCCGCCGAGAAAGGTGGAATAGATCAGACTGGTGCCGGCGGCATTGAGCTTGGCGGCGAAGGCGTCGCCGCGTCCGCCGCCGAAAGCAGTTTGAAATGCGCCCGCTGTCACCGGCAAATTATTCGATACCGTGACGCCCGCGATATACATATTGTCGTCGCCGTCCAGCGCGAGGGTGTAGGCGCGGTCCCAGCTGTTGCCGCCGAAATAACTGGAATACCGCATGACATCGCCGTTGGCGCTGAGCCGGCTGATGAAGCCATCTTCCGGAAAGCCCTGAAAAGTGGATTGCAGATTGCTGGGCGAGATCGGGAACACCACCGCCGACGCCGTGCCGCCCGCGACTACCACTTCACCGATGCTGGTGAGAGCGATGGCCGAGATGGAATCCAGATCGGTGCCGCCCCAATAAGTCGAGAACACCGCGCTGGCACCGTCGGCGCTCAACTCGGTGACGAAGCCGTCGGCTTTGTACACACCGTCATTGGCCAACCCGGCGATGACCGGCTGCACCACGCCTGCCGTCACCGGAAAATCGGCCGAGGTCGTGCCGCCCGCCAGATAAGCTGCGCCGCCTGCGCCCAAAGTGACCGCCCGCGCCGAATCCAGCGCCGCGCCGCCGAGATAGGTGGCGTACACCAGCGCCGCGCCATCGGCACTGAGTTTGACGGCGAAAGCGTCGCCGCCTCCCGCGTTAGTCGCTTGTTTAGGATTCTGGGTAGGGAAGTTGCTGGAGTCGGTATCGCCGACTACATACGCCGCGCCACTGGCATCCGCCGCCACCGCGAAGGCGCGGTCGGTGCCGGCGCCGCCCAGATAAGTGACGTACACCAGCTCACCCGCCGCATTGAATTTGGCGACAAAGGCATCGGTGCCGCCGCCGTTCGCGCCTTGCAGCGCGGCGCTCACCGGAAAATTAGCGGAAGCGGTTTGACCGGTGAGATAGACATTGCCGTTGGTATCCACCGCCACGCCGCTGCTCTGTTCAGCACCGTCGCCGCCCAGATAACTGCCGTACACCAACACCGGATCAATGATCAACGGCCGGCTGTGATCGTAATCACCCAGCCAAAAACCCACCTCATTATTATCAGATTGCACGCGGTAACCGCCGGCTATCTCGCGCCGGCCGGTCAGGCCGTCCTGATAGATCACCGGTTTATCGAGCAGCAGACTGCCGTCGCCGGTTTCCAGCCGCAGCTCGCCGCCCTCAGTCAAAGACACCCGTCGTGCACCTTCCGCTTTCAGGCGTATCACTTGCGGATCGGCGCCCGGCGCGATCCGCCAGTCAAACTCCAAACGGCCGTCACGTCCGTAATACACCAGGTCGATGCCGGGATACACCGCGCGATATTCCACCCGACCATAAGCGCTGACATCGCGCCGCCAGCGGCCGTGATCGGCGCCGAGAAAATAATGGCGGGCGCCGGGCAGCCGCGTGTCCGCCGCGCCGGTGGCGGCGGGATCGGCGCCCAGCCAGCGCAGGCGCAACGGCGTGCCCCCCTCTTTAAAACCGACCACTGCCTCGGCGGGCGTCAACAACAAACTATAATCGGGGGCGCGGGCCAAGAATTCCGCGCCGACCGCGGTTTGATCGGCACGCGGCTCGAAGGACAGCGGCAATCGGCTAATGGCGGCGACGTGCGGCGGCGTGGATGCAGGGGAAGATGAAACCGGCATCTTCGTCGAATAAACCAGTGCCCCCACTACCACGGCACACGCCATTCCGCTCATCCACCACGCTGTATTCGCCGTCGTTTGCATGTGATCCCCAACTTGTCGTGTGACCGCAATTCACTTGGATTCTAGCACGGCCCTGCCGCCGGCCGCGCCGAGACAGCGCGGCGCGCTTTGCGGTATCCTTTGCCACCCTAACACACCACCATTTCGAGGCAGCTGTATGAAGGTGCTGATCATCGGCGGCGGCGGACGCGAGCACGCCTTGGCCTGGAAGACCGCGCAGTCGCCGCGCGTGGATAAAGTGTACGTCGCCCCCGGCAATGCCGGCACCGCCCGCGAACCCAAAGTGGAAAATCTGCCCATCGCCGCCGAGGCCATCGCCGAGCTGGTGAACTTCGCCCGCGACAACGGCGTGGCGCTGACCATCGTCGGCCCGGAAGCGCCGCTGGTGGCCGGAGTAGTGGATGCCTTTCAAGCGGCGGGACTGCGCTGCTTCGGTCCCAGCCAGGCCGCGGCGCAACTGGAAGGATCGAAGGCCTTCACCAAAGATTTTCTCGCCCGCCACCGCATCCCCACCGCCGACTACCGCAACTTCACCGAGATCGAACCGGCCATCGCCTACATCCGCGAAATGGGCGCGCCGCTGGTGGTGAAGGCCGACGGCCTCGCCGCCGGTAAAGGCGTGATTCTCGCGCAAAGCGAAGACGAGGCCATCGCCGCGGTGCGCGACATGCTGGCGGGCAACGCCTTCGGCGCGGCGGGACGGCGGATCGTCATCGAAGAATTTCTGAGCGGCGAAGAGGCCAGCTTCATCGTGATGGTGGACGGCGAACACATTTTGCCGATGGCTACCTCGCAAGATCACAAGGCCCGCGACGACGGCGACCGCGGTCCCAACACCGGCGGCATGGGCGCTTATTCGCCGGCGCCGGTGGTCACGCCCGCGATCCACGCGCGCATCATGAAAGAAGTGATCGAACCCACCGTGCGCGGCATGGCCGACGACGGCACACCCTACACCGGCTTTCTCTACGCGGGGGTGATGATAGACGAACACGGCACGCCCAATGTCCTGGAATTCAACTGCCGTTTCGGCGATCCCGAGACCCAGCCCATCATGATGCGTTTGCAATCCGACCTGCCCGCCTTGTGCGAAGCGGCGCTGAATAAACGGCTCGATCAAGTGACAGTGCAATGGGATCCGCGTCCCGCGCTGGGTGTGGTGCTGGCGGCGGGCGGCTATCCCGGTGAATATCGCAAAGGCGATGTGATCAGCGGTCTGCCTGCCGAAGAACACAGCGACAGCAAAGTCTTTCACGCCGGTACCGTCGAACAAAACGGCCAAGTGGTCACCGCCGGCGGCCGGGTGTTGTGTGTCTGCGCCTTGGGCGACAGTGTCGCGCAAGCCCAAGCACGCGCCTATCAAGCCGCGAAAGACATCCACTGGAACGGCGTGTTCTACCGCCACGACATCGGCTACCGCGCCATCGCCCGCGAACAGAGCTAATGCACTTGGCCACTCCTTGGCAGATCCGCCGAGCCGTCTCTCATTTGCACGCCGGCGGCGTCATCGCCTATCCCACCGAAACCGTCTACGGCCTCGGCTGCGATCCGCTGGACGAACACGCCGTCGAACGCCTCCTCGAACTCAAACAACGCCCGCGCGAAAAAGGCCTGATCCTCATCGGCGCCAACCTCGAGCACCTGCTGCCTTACATCAACGTTCGCGACGCCGCGCTGCTAAAAAAACTCGCCGGCCCCACAGAGCGGCCCACCACCTGGCTCTGCCCGCCGCGCGCCGGCCTACCGCGCTGGCTCAGCGGCCGTCACCATTCCATCGCCGTGCGCATCACCACCAGCCCTGTCGCGCAGCAACTCTGCCAGCGCTACGGCGCCGCCCTCATCTCCACCAGCGCCAACCCCGCCGGTCTCATCCCGGCGCGCAACCCACTCACGGTACGGCGCTACTTCGATATACGGCTCGACGATATCCTCGGCGGCCGTAGCGACCCATGCGCCAAACCGAGCCGGATTGTCGATCTCATTAGTGGCAGCGTAATACGCGAGTAGTGGTGCGTGGACACGAAGAGTGTGCTCGCTCCAGTGGCTTACGCGATAGAGCGCGGCAGCCCGCGTAGGACGCAATGCCCTTCGGTTATTGCGTATATGGACTCCCCCCGTTTTGCAAGCAAACTGTTTTTCTGACAACCCAAGTACGACAGCTTCCGTATATCCGTCTTCTGTATAGGGTGCTTATACCCAGAGCCATGATGAATATCCGCTCACGTGTAGCTGATCGCCCTAGCGGCCTTGTTTCCAGAGGGCCCACGCAATAGTCAGGTTTCACACGTGCCGTGTTCGACCGGTTGTCATCAATACAATTCACTTTGCAATCGTGGTGGCACGCGCCTTCTCCCTGCAAAACCTATTTCTTACAACGTGCTCACCCTCTCAGGCCGGCTGATAATTTTCACCGCGACTGAGAACTGCCCAGATAACACGGGCGTTTTTATTGGCAAGCGCTACCGTGGCGATATTCTTGTTGCGCCTCGCCATGATTCCTTTGAGCCATTGGCTCTTACGATCCTCTTTCTTTTCGCAGCGGCTGATCACCGCGCATACACCCACTCCCCGCACCCTGGGAGTGGGTTGTGGTATCGAGATTGGTTTACTGCCGCCGTGCAACTCCGACCAGCGTGGAACCAGGCGTCGTACTGATATAGTCAATCTGGCTGCCCTGATCCGAGATCACGAAGGTGATGGTCCGCGGGTTGTTCACGTCGCCACCGGCGACAAAGCTTGCGGTACCCGTGCAATCCGCGTTGACCTGGTAAGTAATGCTGGTGAGCGGAATGTTGAGGTATGGCTGGCCATTGAAGGCGATATTAGCCACCCCGTTGCCTTG
Source organism: Gammaproteobacteria bacterium (assembly GCA_023266095.1). Classification (GTDB taxonomy): domain Bacteria; phylum Pseudomonadota; class Gammaproteobacteria; order DRLM01; family DRLM01; genus CAKKSB01. The sequence continues at coordinate 91,615 of JAHFRV010000001.1, forward strand.
CCCCAAGCCATCCAAGGTAAACTGCCCCACCTCGACAAAATGAAACTCCGGTTGTGAGTTGGCGCCATTCGGCATGAACATGCCATGTTCGGAATACCCGTAGCGTCCTTTGGCGCCCGCAGTGGAACACCTACTGGCCGGAAGTAAAGGTACATCAGCCACGACCGCGAGACTCACAGACGGCGAGGTTGTTGCTGGGAGGGTCGCCGCAGAGACAGAGGTGGCCAATCCTAAGCCTACCAGCGCGGTACTGAAGGCCAATGCGAGTTTATATCTATCCATTCTCATGCTCCCTTGCTTGATTCGCTAATTTGTCATGTAGTGAAATTTATTCGAGGCCAATTTGGCCACGCGCATATAACGCATGGGCTCGGCGGCGATGTCAATGGAAGAATGAAGAATGTGTGTTGTCCCGGCGCGGGATGCATTACAGATTCCTTTTCATTCGAACCCATATCTAAAATCCCCACTGTCCACGCTCACCTGCACCCGTTCCACTTTGCTGCCTTCCAACATCCGTGTCAGAAACTCCTGACTGATGCGCGGCAGCATGGTATTGGTCAGAATCGCGTCGACGACCCGCGCGCCGCTTTCCACTTCGCGGCAGCGGTCGGCGATCAGTTCGATGACCGCGGCGTCATAAGTAAATGGGATGCGGTGATTCTCCTTGATGCGTTTGTCGATGCGGCCAAGCTGGAGTTTGATGATGAGCTTGAGCACCTCATCGCTCAGCGGGTAGTAGGGAATCGTCACCATGCGGCCCAACAGGGCCGGGGGAAACACCTTGAGCAGAGGCGCGCGCAGGGCCTGAGCCAGGGATTCCGCGTCGGGCATCAGCTCCGGGTCGTGACACATACTCATGATGAGTTCGGTGCCGACATTAGTGGTCAACAGAATGAGAGTGTTCTTGAAGTCGATGTAACGTCCTTCCGCATCCTCCATCCAACCCTTGTCGAAGATCTGAAAGAAAATCTCGTGGACGTCGGGATGGGCCTTTTCCACTTCGTCCAGCAGCACCACGCTGTAGGGTTTGCGCCGCACGGCCTCGGTGAGCAGGCCGCCTTCGCCGTAGCCGACATAACCCGGCGGCGCGCCCTTGAGCGTCGAGACGGTATGCGCCTCCTGGAATTCACTCATGTTGATGGTGATGACGTTTTGCTCGCCGCCGTAAAGCGCCTCGGCCAAGGCCAGCCCGGTTTCGGTCTTGCCGACGCCGGAAGGACCGGCAAGCATGAACACGCCGATGGGTTTGTTGGGGTTGTCGAGGCGGGCACGCGCGGTCTGGATGCGGCGCGCGATCATGTCGAGCGCGTGGCGCTGGCCGACGACGCGCTGGTTGAGGGTCTCGGCGAGGCGCAACACCGCCTCGACTTCGTTCTTGACCATGCGACCCACCGGAATGCCGGTCCAGTCGGCGACGACCGTGGCCACCGCCTGAGCGTCGACACTCGGCAGGATCAGTGGCCGCTCGCCCTGTACCCGGGCGAGTTGGGATTGCAGCTCATTGAGCTGTGTCAACTGGTCGGCCTGATCCTTATCAGCGACGGCGGATGCCGCTTGTGTCGAATCGCTGTCCACACCCTGGGCCGCCGCATCGGCGGCCCGTTCCAGCGCGCTGGGCGTGCCCTCGACCTTGCCCAGCCGAGCCCGCAACTGCCCACGCAACGCGAGTATCTGCTCCACCAATGCCTTCTCCGCCCGCCAGCGCGCTTCGATGCCGCCGAGACGTTCGCGTTCGGCATCGAGTTTGAGCGTCGCCTCCGCCTCGCGCTGTGCGGTATCGATACCCACCGCATGCTCACGCGCGATGATGTCGAGTTCGGTCTGCAGCGCTTCGATCTTGCGCCGACTGTCTTCGACCTCGGCCGGTATCGCGTGCTGACTCACCGCGACGCGCGCGGCGGCGGTATCGAGCAGGCTCACGGCCTTGTCCGGCAATTGACGTGAAGGGATATAGCGATGGGAAAGCTTGACCGCGCCCTCGATGGCCTCGTCCAGCACCTGCACCCGGTGGTGCTGCTCCATGACCGAGGCCACGCCGCGCAACATCAAAATGGCTTTGTCCTCGCTCGGCTCATCGATCTGGACCACCTGAAAACGCCGCGTCAGCGCCGGGTCTTTTTCGATGTACTTCTTGTATTCGCTCCAGGTGGTGGCGGCGATGGTGCGCAGCGTGCCGCGCGCCAGCGCCGGTTTAAGCAGATTGGCGGCGTCACCGGTGCCGGCGGCGCCGCCCGCGCCGATCAGGGTATGCGCTTCGTCGATGAACAGGATGATGGGTTTGGGTGAAGCCTGTACCTCCTCGATCACCTGACGCAGACGCTGCTCGAACTCGCCCTTCATGCTCGCGCCGGCCTGCAACAGACCGACATCCAGGGTGCGGATGGAGACGTCCTTGAGGCTGGGCGGCACATCGCCGCGGGTAATGCGTTGGGCAAAGCCTTCCACCACTGCGGTCTTGCCGACGCCGGCCTCGCCGGTGAGGATGGGGTTGTTCTGCCGACGCCGCATCAGGATGTCGATCATCTGCCGGATCTCGTTGTCGCGGCCGACGATGGGATCGAGTTCTGACTTACGCGCCCTTTCGGTGAGATCGATGGAAAAGCGTTGCAGCGCCTCCTGCTTGCCGAATTGCGCCGGCGCGATGGCACCGCTCGCCTCGCCCGGCGCCGCGGCGGCACCCAAAGCGCTGCTGTCGCTGGGTCCCATACGGTCCTCGGGTGAGCCATGGACGATCTGGGCGTAGCGATCGGAAAGAGTGTCGAGTTTGATTCTGTCGAATTCGCGCGAGATGGCGGGCAACGCGTTGCGCAGGCCCGGCGTCTTCATAATGCCCACCACGAGATGACCGGTGCGGACCTGCGCTTCCTTGTACATGAGCGTGCCATACACCCAGCCGCGTTCCACCGCCTCCTCCACATGGGCCGACATATCGGAAATGGAGGTGGCGCCGCGCGGCAGCCGGTCCAGGGCCTCGGTGAAGTCTTTGACCAACCGTGCCGGGTTGATCTCGAAGAACGTGATGATGCGATGCAGATCCGAGTCCTGCAATTGCAATATTTGATGCAGCCAGTGCACCAGCTCCACATAGGGGTTGCCCCGCAGTTTGCAGAAGACGGTGGCGGCCTCGATGGATTTGTAACCGAGGCTATTGAGCTTGCCGAATAAGGCGATGCGACTGATCTCTGCCATGGCACTTTCCTTTATCTCTCAAAAATTGAGCCGGTGGGGCGGCGTCACCCCGCCATCGCCATTCAACCTTGACCAATTAATACTTCGAGTGAAGGATCTATTCCCTCTACACGGATAGCCATGTATGCATCAGCAAGAACCCCGAATGCCACGTTAAGTTCTGTCCACTGATCACCCGCTTCAGCGGACTGTTCTTCGGAGGGATCATCTTCGAGCATTTCCTCGCAAGCGGCCATTTGAGCTGAAATAGCGCGAATTGCTGTTGCCAAAACATTTGGAGGAATATTAATCATATGTTGCTCCAATTAGGTGAGTTCTCTAGCGGTTTCCACAAATGACCTCAACCAGACCAAAAACAGATCAAGTGGCATATCGTCTTTGGGGGCAATCGTGAAGTGGATGCCGGACGAACCTCTTCTGAAGTCTGCGTCCTTGGTGATTGCCAGTGCTTCAGGTATTTTTGATTCGGATGGGATCAGAAAACACTTCCAGCTACTGCTTTTGGAAAAAGGTGGCACTCGATCAAATACGGAAACCCCACGGTAGTGGCCAGCAATACTTCGACAACCACGCACAATCATTCTTCCATCGACCTCTTCGACGAGAACATCGGCCAAACGATGCGACCCATCAGGCTTGACCCAACCAACGAGCTCAGGATCGAGAATTCCCTTTCCCTGTTTGAATTCGCGCAATTTTTGACCTCTGTAGAGATCAACTGGCGTGACGTTGTCGTAATAGCGATGCGGAATATTTGCATCCGCATATAGGTTTTTTAGAGTATCAGACACCAAACACTCTCCTTAAAAATTCATTTGGGATAGGCAGAAGTCTCGCGGTCCCCCGCCCACACCACCGTACGAACGAATCATCTATACGGCGATGGCTGCGCATACGCCATCGGGTCCAACACCAACTGATTCAGACAGGCCGCGGGCGGCGGATTCCCCAGCCAGGTCGTCCACCCCAATTGTTCGCCGCCGCCCAGGCTCAAGCCGGGCGCCTCTTCCCGTTTGAGGATCAGATTCACATCAAAGGCGAACTCATCGCCCACGTAGTTGCGCACCCAATCCTCCAGGCGCCGCAGGCCGGCGGCACCCGGCAACAGGTGCCGGTACTGCGACAGGCTCAAGGGGCCGAACACCAGGCGGAATTTATGCTGGCAACTCCATACGCTCGCGCCGACCACGGCCGATACGCCGAGCACGCCGGATTCGCCGCTGCCGGCGAGGCGCCAGCGTTGTCCCGTCTCGAGTTGCAGCCACTCGCCGACGAACTGCTCGATCGCCACTGGCAGGCGAAAGAAATCGGCGAGGATGGCGCGCAGACCCACTGCATTGCGTGCGGCACGGGCGTGCTGCCCGACGTAATACAGCTTGGCCGCATCCGGTACCGCGTCACGTCCGCGCAGCGCCTCCTGGCCCAGCCCGCACAATGCGCCGATGTACAGCACGAAACGATCTTGCTCCGGTCTATCCTGATTCACCGCCGGCTGGGCATTGGCCCAACTGCGATAGAAAAAACACAACATGCGGTGATGAAACAAATCGAGAAAGCGGGCGAAGGTGGGATCGTTGGCATTGCGCACGCGCTGCCGCACATATTCGGTGAGGTGCACCGGCAGCGGTCCGTGCGCACCCAGCAGACCAAAGAAGTTGACCTGCAACCGCGCCGCACTGTCCTCGGTGGCCGGCTCGAAAGCAGCCAGGGTCGAGGAGGCGAAGGCCAGCGTCGGCTCCTGACCCAGCCGCAGCACATCATCCGCCGGACGCTGCGATTGTCCGAAGCGCGGACTGGCGCGGAACAAGCACTCCACCTGGCGCAGCGCCGCGAAGAAGCCGAATTCATACGGCGTCTCGTGCAGCGCGCTCGCCAGGGCTATAGCGTCGGGCGTCGACCAATCCGTGCCGGCCATCGCTTGATCTCCCCGCGTTCCATGGTTCTTAACACCGTCTCGGTGAACGAGTTGAGCGAGACATAGTGTGCGAAAAATTCTTCGAGCACGGCACCCAGTAAAAAGGCGCCGGTCCCTTCGAAGGCCGCGTCCTCGCAGGTGAGCGTGACCTCCAGGCCGCGACCGAAGGTGATCGGCCCCGGCGTGGGTATGCGGCGGGTGACGGGACGCGTCGCCACGGAGCGCACCCCTTCCACTTGCCGGCGCACTGTGGCCTCGCCGAGATCACCGTACAACATCAACAGGTCACGCAGCCCCGCCGCGCCCTGGCGCTGGTCGCTATCCACCAAAGACAGATAATTGAGCGATAAATGGCTGATCAAATGCCACGCGGTCTCACCCTCGGCCCGCGGCGGCACGGGCTTCGTCGGCCCGGCCACACAACGGATGGCGCGGACGGGCGCCCCGCTCTCGAGCGTGAAATCGGTCTCGGATGTGCCCAGCACCATGTGCAAGGGCAGGTCGCGGTTGGTGCACAGGCAGGTGATCGCGAGCTGGCGCAGATCATGGCGATAAGGCGCCTGCTCCGCATCCACCAGCGCGGCGAAGACCTCCGTCCCGATATAACTCGAACGCGCCCCGTGCAAGCGCTGGTGTTCGGACAAGCGGCGCGGTTCGCGGTGCACCGTGTAATAGGCGGGGTGATTTAGCGCATGATTCACGTCGCTGGCCGCATAAAACGGCAGGAATTCCTGCTGCTCATCGGCGCGCGTGCCTATCCCGGCCATGCCGGTGACGGCATAGACCTCGAAATCCATCGGCCGGGTCCGATCCGGTACGACGTGATACTCGGTCTCGCGCGCCGAGAGATGGATACGATCGGCGCGCTTGGGAAAGAGATTGATCACCGGGGCACAGAACAACGCGAAATTATCACGGCCGACGCGATGATCGAGACTCGCGTCGGCCTGGTCGAAAAGCACGAAGATTTCCAGGCTATCACCCCGACACCGCCGCAACGCCGGCGTGAGGCCGCGCAGCTCGGCGAACAGAAAACGTTCGGGAAAGGCGAAGTATTCGTACAGCAAGCGATAGCCGTGGAAAGAGCGCGGCCCGCTCGGCAACAGGGCCTCGTGCTCTTCGAAGCCCATGCGCCCCACGCCGGGTCCGGCCACCACTTCGTCGTGCCGGTCATCGGGACCGGACCGCAGCACCAGCGCCACCGTGTTGGCGAGCAGCAGTTCATAGAGCCGGCGGCGCACATCGCTGCCGCCGCAGAGGTACAAGGGCAACCGGTCCAGCGCCAACTTGTCGATACTCAGCCCCGCCGTGACCTTAAATCGGAGTCGGATGCCGGCCTTGACGGCGCGCTCGCCGAAACGATCCGTCGCGGGCAGGTTGATGGCGTTGGGGACATACTCCGCCTGCACCAATTCCAACGGCCACAGGGTGACGTCATGCGCGGTGCGGTATTCGTTGCAGGTCTGTTCGCCTTTCGTCAGTAGGCTGCGCAAGGCACTCGCCCGCGGCACGACCACCCCGCTCGCGAGGCCGCCCTCGCCGAGGTCGGGCTGAAACTGCACCACCGCCATCGAAGGCGTGGGTGCGAGAAAATGCGGATACACCATCTCCAGCAGGTGTTGGGTGAAGCGCGGAAACTCCTGATCGAGCCGCAAGTGCACCCGCGCCGCGAGGAAGGAGAATCCCTCTAGCAGCCGCTCGACATAGGGGTCGGCGCACTCCATGCCCTCCATGCCAAGACGCCCGGCGATCTTCGGAAAGGCCTTGGCGAACTCCGCGCCCATCTCGCGCATGTATTGCAGTTCGCGGTTGTAGTAATCGAGGAGACGGGGATCCATGGTTTTTCTCTGTGTTTGATCTCAGCCGCGGAAAAGGGTGATGTGCCGCAGTCTACAAATATTGCAGTCGCAACGTCTTTGCAATGGATGCATTATCAAGAACCGGCCTTCCTTATTTAAATTTAAGTGCGGTGTCCGGAAGTCAAAGTCCCCGGTTACCCGATTAAAATCTCGCTGCTCAAGGCAAGAGCTTTTTTTCACCATCGCTGAATACCGCGTCGATGGAGTGAAGACCGCCCGGAACAGTGAGAACCAACGTCCCTTCACCAATATTTTTTGCCGGCAGCGCTACAGCACACTTTTCCTTGATGCCACAGCGTATGAATTGCAACTTTTGGCGCCCATCGCTCAGCCCGATATTTGCCCCTGGTGAATAATGAACAGACTCCAGCATTGGACGGTAGGTTACTTTAATAGCCCCATCCTTCTCCTGCACAACAGAGAGAATTTCAACGTCTGATAGTTTGTATTGATCCATGGCTTGCCCACAAGAAGAAATGGCCATCATCGAGCTTATCACTATAATGATGGAGAGCCTGTTCATTTGGCACCCGCCTTTTTCTTCATAAAGCTCGATGCCGGGTTTTGCTGAAGTGGCTTAGGGCTGAAGAGAGTGGTTGGCTGCTGCTTCTCAAGCAGAAGGATGTTTCTACCCAACTCACGAGGGGTTTCGAATCCGCCATAGTCGTCCGCATCGACATCCTCTCCCACCACCTCTTCGACGACTTCGCTTGCCCATGACGCGCAGGTGTTGGTGTAGCGCCAAGCGACGTTAGCCTGCATAAGCGCATTGAAGTGCCTCGCCTGCGCATCTGAAAGCCCATACTATCGGCTGGCGACGGCCTTCTGAGCAGCCTCCATTCCAATTCTGATATCCGACTTGTCGCCGTTATCAAGCACGTTCGGATGAGCGTCTGGCCAGAGCCCATAGACCGTTGTCTTTCCATCGTGGGTAATCGCTAGCCATGCATGTCCAGCCGTAATATCCTTATCGTTCCCGGCATCATTACTATGTATTCCAAAAACCATATTCCCCATTCTTCACCCCCTTTGTTGATGCCATGGGCACGCATCAAAGCTAACCCGCGCGCTCGCTAATGGTGACTTTGCCCTCTTCGAGGTCCAGTTCGGTACGCAGGTACAGGCGCAGGGGGGTCGGCTGGGCCCACAACTCGCCCTCGATTTCGAACATCAGCGCGTTGTGGCTCTGGCTACGGGGGTCGGGGGCGTGGCGTATGCGCACGCTGTTACGCAGGATGCGCGGCTCGTAATCCCACAAGGCCTGCCGCAAAATGCGCTCTACCATCAGCGGATCGATATTCGAGACCACCCGCCCCGAGATGTCCGGCAGGCCGTAGTTGAGTACCGAATGGCTAACCAGGGGGTAGGCCTCCAGATCTTCGACGGCGCTCAAATTGATGGAATTGAACAGCCAGGAGATATCACGCAGCACCGCGGCACGGAACTTGTGCAGGGAGAGCACGCGTTTGTCGCGCGCCTCTTGGCGGGTATCGCGCTCCTCATCGGTCAGGCGATCGAGCAGCGAGGGCTGGAGGCGTTCTTTTGATGTGAGTTCGGGCATGTTGATCCGCGTTGATGTTGGTTTTTTAAGTTTCGCCGCTTTGCTCCGCTGGCTGTCGAGTTGGACAATCGCGCCTCCAGCAGCGGATACTCACCCGCATCGGTGCCGAACATGCGTTGCCCCAAACCGGAGTCGACGGATGATAAGCAAATTCCACTTTTGCCAACGGGGTTTCTACAGCTCTCAACGCCGCCATTCAACCGGAGCGTGTCTTCACGATCGGCTGCTGCATTTCCAGCTGCGTACTTACGCTGGTACTCTTCTTCCTTGGTATTTCCTTCACTTTTTAACTGGCCTGCTGCCGGTGCACACGTCTCCCATGTCTATGCCATTTAGCCATTGCTCAAGAACCTTAATGCGGTCTGCCGTAAAGTCTCCCAATACTTGGCATCTGCACGTTGAATAAATCGAACCATACTCAGGGCTCGGGCCGTGAGGGTAGATTAGCTCTAATTGAGCTTCTTTGTAGGCCACCCAACTCTGTTGGGATTTTCTTAGCTTGCGAATGAATTGTTGATCATGCCTGTATTTCGAGATAAGTTGTTTGTAAATCGCAACTAACTTTGCCTCCGATGTTCTCAATTGGTTGCAGGTTGATTCTTCGGCCGTCTCGCCCGCAAAGCCAAAATAAGGATAGAAAAGTAGACTTGCGAATAACACAACACCTATGTGAAGGGGTTTCATGATCTGTTCTCACTTGTTAAATAATTCCGTCTCTCTGCTGCGGCGCCTCGTTAGGCCAGCAAGTATTTTTCCAGAAGACTTATCGTAAAGTTTCATCTTATCTGGTACTTTCGATAGATCGAGTTTTCCATCTTTACCAGTGCAAGCGGCCAAAACGTTCGCCAGATTGCCCATCCCGACGTTGTATGTAAAAGAAACGAGGGCATCAAACTGGTTTTGTGTAAGAGTGGCCCCGAGCGCCCCCACCTTTGTATTGACTGCATCTTCTGCCGTCTTTGTATCCTTCGTTAATAGGCTATCCCCTTCGTTCTGAGTAATGCCCTTCTGAAAAATTTTCTCATTTTCTTTTCCATCGCATTTTCCCGGGTGAACCAAATGCCCCCAACCGATGGTGCAATGACCGCCTCCATCGGTATCGTAGAGGTGGGCTTGAAAAGTCTCAAAATCTTGAATTAACTTTAGCCCCGCAGAGCCGAGGGTCATGCCTAGTGAAGTATTTGCCATTTAATCTTCTCCTGATTGAATGAGGTTGACCCATTACTAACGAATGGTTAGATCATTTGCAGGTGAACCTAATATTTCCCGTCTACAACAGTTGCAATGGCAGTCCTTTGGCAATGGAGCCGGGTATCGCGCTCCTCATCGGTCAGACGGTCGAGCAGCGAGGGCTGGAGGCGCTCTTTGGATGTAAGCTCGGGCATGACATCGATCCACCTTGGTGTTTATTAAGTTTCGTCGTCCTGCTCCGCCGGGCTGTCGAGCTGGATCAGCCGCGCTTCCAGCAACGGATACTCACCCGTATCGGTGGCAAACATACGCTGCCCCAAACCAACAACATAGTCAGGTGCCAACGCCAGCCATTCGGTGCGCCGCGCCAGGCGTATGCGCGCATCGTCGCTGTTTTCAGAGCCGGGGTAACGGGTCGGGATGAGTGCGACGGTTTCGCCGCCATTGGCAAAAGTGATATGCGCGGGCGCCCAGACCAGATCCCGCAAGTCGGCCGGCGCTTCGATATGCACGCTGCGCAGACGTTCGAACGGCACCCAGTAGTAACGCCCGTTGATGATGGCTTCGAGCATGGGCCCCAGGCGCGGATCGGCATCGGCGAACCAGGCGAAGTCTTGACGGTCGATGGCCCCCGCTATCGCGGTGGCCTGCTCGAAGGCCTCGGCGCGCAAGGACTGCGCACGCCCATACTGCCGCGCGGCATCCGTGCTCAAGGCCTCGATCAGCAGCGCCATCCACTGCTTCGGTTTGCCGAAGATCAGCGGCGAGTGCTCTCCCGCGAACACCCCGCGCCGCAACACTTCACAGCGCAGGGCCTCACGATAAGTCGATACCATGGCCAACGTGGCGGAATCCAACTCGCCGGCGACATTCAACTGGTTGAGTGCCCGATCCCAGTCGCCCATCACGGCCAACAACTGGAACAGAAACACCCGATGCTTGGCATCGGTCGGGGCCTTGCGCACCTCGGCCTGGACTTCGGCCAGGGCATCGGCCAGTCGGCCGTCGTGGAGACTCATTTCTGCTGACATCGCTGCCTCCGCATGATCACAGTGAGCGCGCCATCGCGCCGATCCTGTTGCCTTCCTGAATGCTCGCTCGATATCGCACTAATCGAACAACTCCCAAAAAACATAACTGTCCCACTGAAAGGGTGGACAGGAAGCCACTAGATCCTTGTGCTGCGATATCTCAATACTCCGCCCAATCACCCGAATCGATCGAAGATGCGTCTCACAATCCCGCGACGTGGTGGGCTGGCGCTTTGAGGATTCGATGAGAACATAACGATAGTCAGCTACCTCAACGATTCGGAAGTTCCCCGTCATGTCCCTGTGAAAATTGCATGGCCATGGAATATGCAGGTTGTAAATTTGGGTCTTGCCATCAGCAGTAGCGGCTGCAAAACAGGCTTCCCCGCGGCCCTCCAATCGTATCGAGAACTGACCTATGTTTAGCTCATCCTCTAAGTCATTTATTTCACCCGCCGTACCACAGGATACGACGGCTAAACTAGTAATCGCGGCCATCACCAAACGCCTATGGATTTGACTCATGGCAGTTCCCAAAACCAAACCTGGGAAGATTAGTTTGCCGGATCAGAAAACGTTTTTGTTAATCCTCGGTTCCATAAATCGATGTGATCGCCAGTTCTCGCGCGCTCGCCTGATCGCGCAAAGCAGTCTTTGAAGAAAATCATGCCAGCCTTGCGACTTAAAGCAATTTTGGCCTTGGCTCCCTCTGCATATATCATGGGCCGACCAAGACGATTTTTCCAAAGCCAGCTGGCCAACGACTCGGCTCCCCGAGCATGGCCATGACTGCATTTTGGCTCTGAATAAGTGTTTTTATTCACTTTGATTGTCTGCTCCGCGTTGAGGGCTATGCTCATACGAATTGAGCATTGGTTCTCCCAGTTGTCGTCGCACGGAAAAGATTCTGTTGGGTAGTTTGACCACAAATTAATGAAGCTGGGTTTTGACATGTGACTCATCCTTCCCTGGGAAGAGGGCGATTTTAGCACTCCCACAAACCGCAGGATTTCCCTGGGGAGCGGCCGCAGCGCCGCTTCATAACGCCCTGCGACCGGCCATTGCCGTCGCAGGGCCCACCGCGTTCAGAGCTTCTTGTTGGCGGAGATGTCCCACTTGAATTGCTTGGGCGCCTCGCCGGTGCCGTCGTCCTTCTGCTGAACATAGTCGACGTTGACTTCGGCGAAATTCAGCGAGACGTTCTCGGTGAGGCGGTCCTCACCGCCGCTGCCGCCGGTGGCTACCGAACTCACCATCACTTTCTTCATCACTATCTTGATGTATTCGAGCGGCCCCTTACCACCGGCCTTGCGGACCACCAGCGTGGCGTCCGGTATGTGCTCGCCGCTCGCACAATAGAGCATCAGCAGGGGCGAAGCCACGTCCACCCACTTGGTCAAGGTCAGGTCGTTGAAGTTGGCCTTGCCCGCGCCACCGCCGCCGCCGCTCTGAAAAGAACCCGACTGCGACAGCCCCCAACTCCAGGCCAATACATCGATCTCACCTTTGTGTTTGTCATCCGTCGACTCGCCCTTGATACCCGCAACCTTGATGAACATATCTACGGCCATGATCTTGTCTCCCTTTTCTGGTTAGTTCCTTTACACCGCGCTGACCGCCATGCTGTTGCGAGCCAGCGTATTCATAAGCCATCAACCACCACCTTTGACGGATGGCAACTTCGATACCAGTCGCAACGATACGGTCAGCCCCTCCAACTGATAATGAGGGCGCAAATAAAATTTGGACGAGTAATATCCTGGATTGCCCTCCACTTCTTCCACCACCACCTCGGCCGCCGCTAGCGGTCGCTGCGCCTTGGTAGTCTCGCTGGAATGCTCGGGATCGCCATCGACGTACTGCATGATCCACCCCTGCAACCAGCGTTGCATCTCCTCCCGGCTCTTGAACGAGCCGATCTTGTCGCGGACGATGCATTTGAGGTAGTGCGCAAACCGGCAGATCGCGAACAAATAGGGCAGACGCGCGGCCAGGTTGGCGTTGGCTGTGGCATCCGGATCGGTATACTCCGCCGGTTTTTGCAGCGACTGTGCGCCGATGAAGGCGGCGAAATCGCTGTTCTTGCGATGGAGCAGCGGCATGAAGCCGTTTTTGGCCAGCTCCGCCTCGCGCCTATCACTGATTGCGATCTCGGTCGGACACTTCATGTCGACACCGCCGTCGTCGGTGGGGAAGGTGTGTGCCGGCAATCCTTCGACCGCGCCGCCGGACTCCACACCGCGGATGCGCGAACACCAGCCATACAGTTTGTAGGAGCGATTGATGTTGACCGCCATCGCATATGCCGAATTGGCCCAGGTGTATTTGTCGTGCCGCGCGCCCTCGACATCTTCTTCGAAATCGAATTCCTCGACGGGCTGGGTCTTCGCCCCATAAGGCAGGCGCGCCAGAAACCGCGGCAGGACCAGACCGATGTAACGTGCGTCCTCCGATTCACGCAACGAGCGCCAAGCGGCATATTCCGGAGTAGTGAATATCTTGGTGAGGTCGCGGGGATTACTGAGTTCCTGCCAGCTGTCCATTTGCATCACCGCGGGCGCGGCGCCGGCGATGAACGGCGCATGGGCCGCCGCCGAGATCTGGGCGATCTCACCCAGCAACTCGACATCCGGCGGGCTGTGATCAAAATAGTAGTCGCTCACCAGACACCCATAAGGCTCGCCGCCGAATTGCCCGAATTCCTGCTCATAGAGCTTTTTGAATATCGGGCTCTGATCCCATGCCGTACCCTTGAAGGTCTTTAACATCTTGGCGAGTTCCGCCTTGGAGATGTTCATCACCCGGATCTTTAGCATTTCGTCCGTTTCGGTATTGTTGACGAGATGATGCAGCCCTCGCCATGCGCTCTCTATTTTCTGAAAATCGGCATGATGCAATATCTGATTAATCTGCTGACTGAGCTTTTTGTCAATTTCGGCGATGAGGGACTGAATAGTCTGCGAGACATCGGGCGAGATGATCACGGCACCGCGCAGCGCCTGCTCGGCCAGGGTGCGCACCGCGCCTTCGACTTCCTCACGCGAACGTTCGCTCTTGGGCCGGAATTCCTTCTCTAGGAGTGTGGCGAAGTCACCGACTGCCGCCACCGACGACGCCGACGGGGCTTGGGTTTGAGTTTGCGGATCCGCCATAAATTATTCCTCCTTGGGTGCCGCTGATTCGCCGGCTTGCGACTCGGGTTTGGGCTTGGGTGCGGATGCCAAGGCTTGCAGCAGCACCGGATCCTGTAGCAGTTTCGCCACCAGTTCCTCTGCGCCGCTCTTGCCATCCATATATGTAATGAGATTGGCCAACTGTGTGCGCGCCTCCAGCAACTGATTCAGCGCGCCCACTTTGCGCGCCACCGCCGCGGGCGAGAAGTCGTCCATGCTGTCAAAGGTGATATCGACGTTGAGATTGCCCTCACCGGTGAGCGTGTTCGGCACCTGAAAAGCGACGCGCGGTTTCATCGCCTTGAGCCGCTCATTGAAATTGTCGACGTCGATTTCCAAAAACTTGCGGTCGGCCACCGGCGGCAAGGCCTCGGCGGGTTTGCCCGACAAATCGGACATCACCCCCATCACGAACGGCAGCTGAATCTTTTTTTCGGCGCCGTAGAGTTCGACGTCGTATTCGATCTGTACCCGCGGGGCGCGGTTCCGAGCGATGAATTTCTGACTGCTCATTTTCGCCATAGTCTTGCTCCTTGGTTTGCTTGCACCGGCGGCGCCGTTCTCTGCCGTGTTGCCATGCAGCCGTCACCGCCATTAATTCGGCTGTTTTGCTCCCAGACCGCCGATGAGCTCGATCCGCGCCATGGCATCGGGCGTCAGATCGCGAACGATATCGACGAAACTCTTCGAGACCAACTGCTTCGCCCGCCGCAACAAAAGGGGTACGGGGCTGGAGGGCTCCCACTCATCATAGTACGCGCAAATCATGTCCAGGTTGATGATGACGTCTTGCCGGTTCCGAATGGAACTTGTCGATATTTGCCGCGCCAGTGTTTGATGGACCCCCGCGACGCTGGCCGCCACGGCCTCCCCGGCTAACGGGACGGCCAGCACGGTCTCGATCTGTTGCAGCAAACCGCGCACGCCACCCAGCTCAGGAACACGTTCGGCTCCCACCTTCTCTGCCAGCAAGGCGCCTATTTCCCGCACATACTGCAGCGCGTCTCGCGAGGCGGCATAGAGCTGCTGACGAAGCACGGGCTCAGCGGCGGCGAGCGCCGCATCGATCTCGGCCCGGACCGGCGGCAGCGGAGTACCCCCCGCCATGGGAAGCAGGCCGTGCGCCATCAACAGCGTGCGCACATCGAGACGGCCCAGACCGGGCAGGGTCAGCAAAAACGCTTCGCGGACGCCACGCAGCATGACAGGGTCATTGAGCCCCGCCAAGGCATTGAGCCGGAGAGCAGGATCGTTATTATCAGCGGGATCGAGCTGGGGGTGTACCTGATCCCAATAGTCTTTAAGCAGACCGTGGGTGACAGCGAGGCCGTCGCGCAGCCCTTCGAGACCGGCGGTATGCGCCGCCGCCGCGGTAAGATGCAGGGCGACGCGCAGGTCTTTGGTTCGAGTGAATACCTCGAGGGCGCGGCGCTGTACGTCTTGCCAATCCGGCTCCACGGCCGGAATGACCGTCTCGCCGTATTGCTGTTCCGGCTTGGCGACGGCGGCGCGTGCAAGCTCGGTATACGCCGCGTCATATTCAAGATTTTGGCCGCAGGGCGCCTGGAGAGATATCTCCCGTAGCAGCTTCTCTGTATCGATCGCACCCATGCGTTCGCGCCCTGCGCTCGTAGTAAACTTTTAGCGCCTCCTCACCCTCGGTGCATTCCACTTCCCATGCCCCATGATTCGCGCCGTCCGCAACCTGCTACAACCTAAAGCAACAGCATAAATCTGAACCACCACCATAAGCAAGGAAAGGCTGTACCAGGATTTGAGGCTATATTCCGACCGCATTGCGCCCGCTTAAACGCGGGAGCCTCACGCCCTCATCCTGCAGGCCCGGCTCGGCGACCGATTTAAGCGCGCGACCAGAAGATTCAAGCCAGACTCCACATCACCACGGCCGCGCCGATCACCACGACAAAAATAAACAGCAGTATCACGGAGCGGTGACGCCGTCGCCGCGGTGAGAGGGATAGCGATGGCGTAGCATGCGGCAAGGTGACGTCAGCCGCCAGCATGTCGGCTCCAGCATCGAGACCGTCCAATAACTCCGCGCGCAGGCGGCGATAGGCCTCGCTGCCGAGCGCGCCCGCCTGATAGCGCTGTACGATATGTTGCAATCTGTCGTTCGCCGTTTCTTCCATATGCGAATTCCGCTGCTGTTAACCCGCCGTGAACTACACCCCTTCTCCCCCGCGGGAGAGGCCGAGGGGGAATGGATGAATCAATTTCAGCAACTCGCCCCGTCCCTCTCCTGTTGATTGCCGGGTAGATAATGTTCTTTATACACGCGTGAAAAAATCCACCACCAACGCCGTGAGGTTGTCGCGCGCACGGCGTGCCAGCGCCGCGTCGATGAGAGCTTGGCACGCCGCGCTGCATTTACCGCGAGCGAGCAGCGCCTCGAGTTCCGTCGCCGCGAGCTCACGATACAAGCCATCACTGCACACCAGATAACGATCGCCTTCCTCGAGCGCTCGCAGCTCCATGTCCAGATGCAACAGCGGCTCGGCGCCGACGGCACGGGTGACGATATTCGCCGCCGGATGCCTATCGGCCTCTTCTTCAGACAAAAAACCTTGCGTCACCCATTGCTGGATCTGGCTGTGGTCACGGGTGATCTGTTGCAAGGTACCTGCACGCAAACGATACACCCGGCTGTCGCCGGCCCACATGCTGAGGCAATGACGCCTGTGCGCGAGCAGCACCGCCACCGTGCTGCCCATCACGGTGGGCGGCTGCTGGCCCGCGGCCAGATCGTGCATCAGCCGATTGGCGGCGAACAGGCGTTGTTCGACCTCATCAACCAGTGCGCTGAAATTGACGTGGGACTGGACCGCGGCCAGCTGCTCGACGATCGTGCGACTCGCCACATCGCCGGCGTGATGTCCACCCATGCCATCGGCCACGGCCCACAGACCACACTCGGCGCGTTCCAGAAACGCGTCCTCGTTGATGGTGCGCACCTTACCGACATGGGTGGCGGCCGCGGAAATCCACTGAAACGGAAACAACTGGTTCATGTATCCCACTGCCTTAAGATGGAGCCTCACCCCCGTCGGATGCCGCCGTCAGCGGCACCGCCCAATCCTGCCACGACCTGCGCCGCCACTCGCCGGCCAGCATGGCGGCGTAACCCTCGGCGGGCGGCAGTCCCGAACAGATCAATAACGAAGGCTCGATCAATTCAGAACCGCTACTCCACCACAGACTATACGGCCCCCACTGCCGCACCAGCAATTGCCCGAGCAGTCCGGGCATCACCGCCGCCACGCCATTCACCATCGGCAGAGCGACCCGGCACGCGCCTATCGGCGCCGCGCCGTAAGCCTCTTCATGCGATAGATTCAACTCCGGCAGCGGTCCCAGCGTCATCGCGCGCGCGGCCAGTGTCTCGGGATCGCAAGCCTCTTCCTCCAGCACAGCTTGCATCAGCTCTTCGGCCTTATCGAACCAGGCCGTTGCCTGCTGCGCCACGGACACCAGGGCCGCGCCGGCGGTCAGCGGAGCGGCGAGGGTCAGGGGGAAATAACGTCCCACCCGATCGACGCTGGGCATCACTACCCCCGCCCACGCCGAGCTCCCGCACACCTGCGGCGACAAGACGAAACGCCACATCGGGCTTTCGAGATAGATCTTAAGCCAGTGCTCGCCGAGTTGCTGGCGACTGCAGGCGATCGCGCGCTGCAGCCAACCGTCCCAAGGTTCGACGAAGGCGCGCGGCAGCGCGCGGGTGACGAAATCGCCCAAGCTCGGCAGCTTGCCGTGGAAACCGGGCAGGCCAAGCGCGGTCACGGCTACAACCTCGCCGGGCAGCGAAAGGCCTGCACGTCTTTATTGACGAAAGGATTGAACACACTGCTGGCCTGGAGCTCATAGCGCGCCTTGCGGCCCTCGACCTCGAAGCTCACGGCGATGCGATCCGGAGCCAGCACCTCGACCCGCGACTGATCCAGCACCCGGAACCAGGCCCAGGTTCCTTCTTTGCTCAGGCTCGCACGCTGCCCGCCGCCTTCGAATATCACCCGGGTCTGGGGCGGACCGGCACTGCCGGGCCACTGCGCAGACTCGGGGCGGGCAGGACCATGGCGGTAAGTAAACTGCTGGCCATCGATGTCCAGCAGGAACTGGCTGACCTCGGCATCGAGATAGAGCGGCTTGAGCGCAAAACGCACCCCTGGCCGGTTGCCGCCACCTTGAAAATAAGTCTGTTTGATCGCCTGGGCACGGCGGAACTGGCGCAAGGCCTCGTCGGAGAACACCAGCCCCGCTCCCGCGGCGACACGCCATTGTCCTCCCGAGGTATCGATGAAGGGCTGAAGATTCTCCATGAAAAACTTGTCGAGCAGCCCGCCGGGGCCGAAGAGCTGAGCGAAGTCGTCCAACGTGACTTCGCGCGTACCGTTGGGGAAAAACGGATAGCGACCGGCCAAGGCCCGCTCGCATTGCGGCAAGATCGTGCCCGTCCATTTCGCGTTGAGTTCGCCGCGCGCCCCGCCCACGGTCGCCGCGCGGCTACCGCCGCCCAACTCCGCCAGCCAAGCGCTGAGCGGCGCGGGCTGGCGGGCGGCCTCGATCTGCACCCGCCGCAGAATGTCGCCGCCACCCTGCTGCGCCGCTTGTAGGCTCGCGCCGGGCAGTGCTCCGCTCAGACTATTGAGATAGCCATACAGATCCGACAGCAGCGCCATCACCTGATCGAGCGGCGGCGCGCCGCCCTCACCACGCACCAGCCGGCTGAGGCGGACATAGTGGCGCTCGATGACTTGTTCCGGCGGCAATTCGGCGACCTCGGTCTTCTTACCCGTCAAACCCTCGACCAGGCGCGAAAGCTGGGTCTTCTCGGCCGCCTGCTTGGCGAGATCGCCGACCGTCTTCTTGCCGCCGGGCCGCTCCGTCAAGGTGGTGTTGCGCACCACGGCATCCAGCAGCGCCCGCAGCGGCGAAGTCGGTCCCGACAGGATGCCCACCACCTCGGCCGCCTGGCCCACACTGGTGAAGGGTACGATACGCAGGTCGCTCAGCAGTTCGTCCCAGTAGCGTTCATAATCGGCCTGATACAGTTTGTTGATATTGGTTTCGAGCTCCTGCAACTCCGCCTGGCTCAGCGGATGCTCCGCCGTACCCAACACCCAGCTCTCGTCCTGGATCTGGCGGGCGCGATCCTCGCTCTGTGGCAGATAGACCTCGTAATAGCCGCGATAGGTATATAACCCCGGTATGGGTGCATCCAAGCCCGCGCCGCTCTTGCGCGCAAACACTTTTTGGCCGGACTCGCCCACCACATCGATCACCCGGAAAGGGATTTCGTCCCGCGCGAGATAATCGCGCTTGAGACGGCCGTAGACCAATTGCGCCAAGGACACCTGACGCAAACCCAGCCGCGCATCGTGCACCAGACCTTGGTCCAAGCCGACGGGCCGCACGCCTTCCTTGAGTAGGGTCTGAAAATGCTCCTCGAGCGGGCCATATTGATTGGGCGGCAGCGTAGTCTCCCAATCCAGACTCATCCACGCCCCCAGTTGGGCCGGATCCAAACGCGCCGGCACATTAAGCATGAGATAAAGTTTGAGCAGCTGATACTGTGCATCGGGATTACCCGCCGCCGCGCGCAACTGCTGTTCGATGCGCGTCGCGACCCGGGGTCGCAGCAGGGCATTGAGTTCACGCACATAGGCATCCTGCGCACTCTCGCCGATGGCATTACCCTGATAAAGCCATAATCGCATATACCACGGCACATGGTCGGCATGGGCCTGTGCCATGGCAACCACCTGTTTGAGTGCATCCAGCCGCGGCAGCAGCGCACTGAAGTCCGCGTCATCCGGCAAGAGTTTGTTTGCTTCCGCTTGATAAGCGGCCAGGCTGGCCTGCACCTCGCCGACATAACGCTTGTTGGCGGTAAAGCTCGCCGACCAGGCGACGGCCGCGACCACGGTGACGAGCAGCGCCGCGGCATAGGCGCCGCGTTGCAACCAGGCACGCTGGATCTCGAAGCGCCGGTTGCTGCCGACGATGCGCGCTTCCGGAAACACCACCCGTTTGAGCAGATCGGTCAAAAAATAACTGCGGCCGTGGCCGGTGAACGAGGCCAGCATCTGACGTTCTAGCCTGAAGGTACGGGCGACACCGGCGACCAGCCGGTCGATGGGTGCGCCCTCTTGAGTGCCGCTGGTAAAGTAGACGCCGCGCAGCAGGCTCGCCTCTTCGAAACGACTGACGCCGAATACCGCCCGCAGAAATTCGCTCATGGCCGGTTTGAGCGCGGCCAGCTGCTGCGGAAAACCGTAGATCAAGGCACGCCGCTGCAAATCGCGCTCCTGCTGCAAACGCGGCCACAGGCGCTGATCCAGCCGCGTCATCAACGCGTCGAACTCGGCGCCGAACTGATCCACCGCGCCGGCCTCGCTCGCGGCGAGCGCAAAGCTCATGCCCCACACCTGGGCCCGCTCCTCCTTGCCGAGGTCTTCGAAAAACTCGGTGAAGCCCGCCAGCAAGTCGCATTTGGTGAACATGAAATAGACGGGGAAACGCACGCCCAGCGACTGCCGCAATTCGAGGATACGTTGATGGATGGCGCGCGCATGCGCCAGGCGTTCTTCGGGGCTTTGGGTCAAAAGATCGGCAAGGCTCATTGCTACCAGTGCGCCATTGATGGGCTGCCGCCGCCGATATTTCTTCAATAAGCCGAGAAAACCTTGCCAGGCGGCGCTGTCAACCGCAGCCTGACTGTCTTGGGTGGTATAGCGTCCGGCGGTATCGAGTAACACTGCTTCGTTGGTGAACCACCAGTCGCAGTTGCGCGTGCCGCCGACGCCGCGCACCGCATCCTTGCCGTAACGCTCCGCCAGCGGGAATTCCAGGCCGGAATTGCGCAGCGCCGTGGTCTTGCCGCTACCGGGCGGACCGATGATGATGTACCAGGGCAAGTCATACAGACTGGGGCCCTGGCCTTTGCGCGCCGCCTTCTTGAGCAGGCTGACCGCCTCTTCGAAGCGCTCCTTCAAGGCGGCCACCTCTTCCACCGACTGCGTCTCTTCGGGGGAGGGCGGGGGTGCTTGCGAAATGCCCTGCATGATCTGCTCGCTCGCCTTCGCGGCGCGCAGACGCTTCCAGAGCCGATGCAGCCCGAAGCCGAGGAACACTAGGCCGATGCACACCAGCCGGGCGATCAGTCCTTCCAGCGGCCGGTAATCGGCGAAGGCGAGATAAGGCCCTGCGAACAGGATGATTAGGGCGAGCGCGCTCAGGCCCAGCAGCGTCATCACCCAACGTCGTTTGAAAATACCCAAGAGTTTTTTCATGACTACGGCGAACCCCCCGCCAAGAGCGCGATCTCGACCCGCCGATTGCGGGCACGGTTGGCGGCACTGTCATTGGGCGCCAGGGGCTCGGTATCGGCGCGTCCCTCGGCGAGCAAGCGTCCCGGTGCGTGCATCGCGGCCGCCAGAACCTTCACTACCTCCGCCGCGCGCGCGCGCGACAGTTCCCAGTTCGACTGGAAGTTCAACGAGCGGATCGGGATATCATCGCTGTGGCCCGTCACCACGACCTGCCCCGGCACCTGCGCCAGCGCCTGCGCGATGCGCTCAAGAAGAGGCAGATAGCCGGCCTCCACCCGCGCGCTGCCCGAGGCGAAGAGGCCGTCACCCCGTAATGTGATAGTGGCGCTGGCCGACTCTTCACGCAGTTCGATCTTTCCTTCCGCGATCTCGGACCGCAGCAGATCGGCCAGCAGCAGCCGAGTGGGCGCGACGGGGAACGCCGGTTCCGCTTTGGGCGCAACACGGCCGACGCCGTCGAGCGCGCGGAATACCGGATCGGTGTCGTTGCCGAGACTGAAACGGAAGGCAAGGTAGATGGCCAGCAGCAGCGACGCCGCCAGGACACCGACCACCCACAGCGGCACATAACGCGCAAGGTCGGCGCGCGGTTCTTCAATCCCGCGCCAATGCGGCGAGAGTTCACGTTCGACCTCGCCGCGCTGGGTACGCAACAGACGGAACAACGCCTCGCGGATCTCTTCGAGCTTAGCCCGGCCCCGCTCCATGATGCGGTATTTGCCTTCGAAACCCAGCGTCAGGCAGAGCGCCATGAATTCGAGCAGCTGCAGGTGCCGCGCCGGTTCCCGACCAAGACTTTCCAAGATAAGGAAAAACCGCTCGCCGCCCTTGGCTTCGTTGTGGAAAGTAATGAGCAGACTGTGCTGTCCCCATAAACTGGTGCTGCCCCAGGGTGTGTTGAGCACGGTCTCGTCGATCAGACTGCACAAGGCATAACGCGCGGCGGCCACCGACTCCGGCGTCGCCCCCCCGGCACGGGCCTTTTGTTCGAATTCTTTTATTTCCTGGACGACCCGCGCCCGCAGTCCTTCCACATCGGGATGACTGGCCGCAATACGCAACTGACCAGTCAGGGACAACAAGATGGCGGCGGCGCTGATCAGCGGATTTTGATTCGCCGTCGTCCACGCCGGCAGGGCGGTGTCGTAATTATTAACGGAAGCCGGCGGCGGTAGGGGGGGTATGCCCGGCGGCGGACGACGCCCTCCCGGCGTGGGCCGGATGATGGTGCGGTCGGCGTCGCCGGGGCCGAATACGCTATCGTCGGTGGCCATCGCAGAGCTAAGCGGCGCGACGCTAGGAGCGTCCGCTTGAGCGCCGGGTTAGCACTCTTGATGCACGTTTATATATAAGAATTGCCGCCATTGTTATGCATGTAACCAATATAAGCGATACCACTAGTCCAAATATTATTCCTACCGTTGCTACATCCTCGGCCGTTTTAGCAGAAGCGGCATCCGTAATCCATATTGAAAGAGATTCTGGTATTTGTGGAAATAAGTTTGGGTTGTAGTACCACGTATACGCCAGCGTTACAGACGAAGCCAGAATCCAAGTTGCCAGAATTGACTTTTTATGCGCGGAAGTCATTTAACCACCACAGTTCCATAGGCCAATATGTCGGTGTCTTTTATCTTCATTGGCTTGCTGGACTTCAACAGTGCACGGATGTGGTTAAAGTGGCTCGGATTTTCAATGGTGATACATCCTTTGCTGATACCAAAACCCGTCTTTGGGTGCAGTCTGAAATTTCCACGCCCGACGTGATTGCAATATGTTTTATCATCAATGCGCCCGTCATTAGCATAGAGGGAGAACCAATCCTTGTGACCCTTTATGCGATCCCATAGCGGGCCAAGAAAACCTCCGGATTGGCGATCAAGAATAAAATACGTTCCGGGAGGGATAGGTCCAAGGTCTGGAGTACAAGCAAATATTCGTTTATTCACGTAGCTCCCAAGACCAGAGAATGCGGAAAATGACATTGCTCCAATCTTGAATTGGCTCAATGGCTGGTTGTTCAGTTCAAAACTACATTGTTGCATTGGGAGAGCCTCCTTTGGTGTTGGCAAAAAGCGCTAACTGTACCTAACTCCGTATCGCCCACAACTCCAGTTTCAAACCGGGAAACTCGCCGGCCACATGAAAGGCGATGTCGCCGGTCTCTTCGATCTGCCGCCAATATTCGTTGGGCCGTTCCAATTCCAGATAGACATAGCCCGCGTAAAAAGGCAGCTGGCGCGGCGCCACCGCCAGCGGCCGCATGCCGATGCCCGGCAAGGCCAGATTGACCAGTTCGTGGATGCGCTCCTTGGGTCCGATCTTGACCTGCGCCGGGAAACGGCTGCGCAACTCCTCCGTGGTGATATCCGCCTTCACCGCTAACACGAACACCGCCTGCGCCAGCAGACTGCGATCGGCCACCGTCGCCACCCGGATGCCGTAACGGTGTTCTTGCAGTACGATGGGCACGGCCGCCTGTGCCAGCACCTTGCTGAGCGCCGTGCGCAATTCCGCCATCACGGGCTCATAACTCGCCCGCAATTTTTCGTGCTCGTAGGGCGGAAAGGCGATCGGGCGTTTGCTGTCGCTGGTGAAGGTCGCCAGCTCTCCCGCCATCGCCACGGCCAGACCGAAGAAATCCGCGGGATGCACACCGCCCAAGCTCGCATAGTGGGCCACCACTGGCTCATAGCGGTTGATGGCTTGCAACAATAGAAAATCGGCGATCTCCGCCGCCCCGCCCTTGCCAGTGGCGGATACCCTTACCGCCAAGCTGTCGGCACGATGGTGCAGACGTCCCTGCAATTCCTTGATGAAGCCGGTCAGCACCGTCGCGGCCTGCACGTCGAGTACCGGCGGGATGTAGCCCTCATCGAGCACCACCTGTTTGTCGGCACGACGTTCAACGATGCGCGCCACACCGAGACACACATAGTCGTCGCGCCGCTCCCGCTCCAGCAACAGACGGGTGCGCAAACTGGCCACCTGCACCGGCGCGGTGGTACCGGGCGCGGGCGTGGTGTCGCGCAGCTCTTCTTCGCGGAGCACGGCACGCGCCGCGGACGAACCCGTACCGCCGTCGATCTCCAACTGCCCCGGCCGCCGCACGGGGAGGGCGAGAAAGACTTCGACGCCCTGCACATCGGCGGGAATGTCCAGCGGCGCCGGCAGCAGATCGTCGACGGGAATATTGAAAGGCGTACCGTCGGGGAACACCCCGCGCGCGGCGGCGATACCCAGTTTGCCGAGCCCGAGCAGGCCGTCGTCGAGTTTGATATCCCGATAACCCCAGCCATAGGGACGCAAGCCGCCGCAGCGTCCTTCCACCAGGGCTTCCACATAACGCGCCTCCTGCTGGAAGTGCTGCGGCCGCAGAAACATGCCCTCCGACCAGACGATTTTGTTATTCCATGACATCCCGTTACCGTCCGTGTTTATTTTTCGGCGAATACCGCCTGCACGGCGAGGCGCTCGATGCTGATGTTCAACACCCGTTCCTTCTTGGCGAAGGGATTGAGCTTGCTCATGAGACCGGCTTTCTTCTCGCCCACCTCGACCAACCCACGCCACTGTGATTGATCGATATCGCGAAAAGCCACGGCAACGCCGAGAAAATGCGTCTCCGCATCGAGTTCGAGGGGGAGATCACGGCTCTCGGCCGGGCGCAGCGTGATTTCGTCGCGACGGACCAGCTCCGCGCCTAGGGTCGCCTGCTCCTGTTCGTAGAGGGGAAAGAAATCCGTCTTCTGAAAGGCGCTCGCACCGCGCAATTGATAGATGCGCACCACCACCGGTGAGGCGCGGCCGTCGTGATCGGGATTGACCGTGCTTGCCGCCACGACATGCGTAGCGAGTTTTTCCACCACGGCACCGGACCGCCCGGACTTCGCGCCGCCCGCACAACCACCGATCAGGGCCACACCCAGACACAAGCTTGCCAAACCGATGAGTCCACGCGCACTCACTTCTACCTCCTTAAATTTTTCTATGACCCCAGCTCGTCCACGGCATGGATATTCCCCCGCAACCGGAGCGCCATCCTTCTTTTCCCGTGCGCCACCTGCGGCTAAAGGCCCGCACGACTTTCTCTATCTGTTGTTGTACTTCATATCGACATTGGGCAAATATACGCCTCCCCTCACGGCGGCGCCAGCCAACCCAGCCGCATCTCGACAGCGATCATCATCACTGCCGCACTGCCCCGACCATGTCTCATAGAGCTCGTAAGATGAGATGAGTATCTCGAATCGCATCCATCGGGAATCGTGCGGGTAGTGGCTCACCGCGCCCTCATCAAATCGACTCCCCTCGTTTGACCTGCCCCGTCAACAATAGACATGCTCACTGCAAACACCGGCCTGTTGTTTTAGAAATTACCCGCAACTATAGCCGGCCGCCCCAGTGAAACCGATAACATGAAAATCAAAATCGACGCCGACACGGGTCGATCCATGATCACCCGTCGTTTCGCTACGGTCGGCCGGTGTTCGGCAATATACTGGGCAACAAACGGCTGCACTGCTGCACGCTGCGCGGAAAGACCAAGGTGGATGGACAATGGAAGCTGTATTACCTGATGCACAATATTGAGAAACTGGCAGCGTCATGGGTATGCTGCACACAATATGATCAATCGGGACGCGGAAAAACGCCACGCTCAGCATCGAACTGAATCCAAGAGGGACCGGGCGCCATGCAATATGACCTTTTCAAAAAATGCCTTCCCAATATAGGGCGCCCAGAGCGGGCGCATTGCTGGCTGACCAAGGCTACGATACTGATGCGCTGCTGGAGACACTCAGGGAAAGCAATATCGATGCGGTAATTCCGCCCAAAGCCAAGCGCAAGATGCAGCATCCCTGTGACTGGCATGTATACAAGGAGCGCCACCTGATACAGTGTTTTTTCGGCAAGAGTAAACACTATCGCCGAATCTTTCACCTTACGAGAAAGGGGCGGTGAACCACTTTGAGTTTTTTGTCTTTCGTCGGTGCGCTTATTTGGCTTCGGTAAATGTCAACAGAACCTAGGAGAAAAGTATCTATGCCAAGCTTCAAGACACTTTAGTGGGATAATTTTCCTGACCATGAGGAAATGAAAAAGAAATGTGTAAACAAACAGGCAAAAGGCGAAAGTAAACCCTTTGACAAAGATGTAGCGTGGGCGGCGTACACGCATCCGCCCTACGGCTACCCGCCGCGTGGCCAGCGACCCAGGGGCTCTACGCTTTTGCGGGTTGATGCTGCGCCCTCACCACCCCGCCCCTGCGGGGCACCCATCCTCGGAGAGGAGGGGAGAAAGTGTCATACCCGATCTGCACTTGCCAATACCCAGGAGCCCATATCCACGAGGAATAAAGCCAGCCTTCGTCGGGCCTGAGTTGAGGGGCCGATAATCCACCGGGACTCGTGACACTGCCACGCCGGATTCCTGTTAGAATCACCCCCCTTAATTTTTACCAACCCGCATCGGTATCCGACATGAGCACACCCGACATTCAGGCCGTTAAAAATTATCTGCTGAGCTTGCAGGCGCGCATCTGCGCGGAGCTGGAAGTGGAAGACGGCGCGGCGCAATTTCGTGAAGACAGTTGGGACCGGCCGCAGGGCGGCGGCGGACGTTCGCGGGTGCTGACCGAGGGTGCGGCATTCGAACAGGCCGGCGTGAATTTCTCGCATGTGTTCGGCGATCAGATGCCCCCCTCCGCCACCGCCCACCGTCCCGAGTTGGCGGGCCGGCGCTGGCAGGCGCTCGGGGTCTCGCTGGTCATCCATCCGCGCAACCCTTACGTCCCCACCTCACACGCCAACGTCCGCTTCTTCGTCGCCGAAAAAAACGGTGCGGAACCGATCTGGTGGTTCGGCGGCGGTTTCGACATGACGCCCTATTACGGCTTCGAACAAGACGCCGCGCACTGGCACCGGGTGGCGCGCGACGCCTGCGCGCCTTTCGGCGACGACGTTTATCCGCGCTACAAAAAATGGTGCGACGAGTATTTCTTCTTGAAGCACCGCAACGAGCCGCGTGGCATCGGCGGTCTGTTCTTCGATGATTTGAACGAATGGGGTTTTGAAAAATGCTTCGCCTTCATGCGGAGCGTGGGCGATCACTACATCCAGGCCTATCGACCCATCGTCGCGCGCCGCAAGAACACACCCTACGGTGAACGCGAACGCGACTTCCAGCTCTACCGGCGCGGCCGCTACGTCGAATTCAATCTGGTGTACGACCGCGGCACGCTGTTCGGCCTGCAATCCGGCGGGCGCACCGAGTCCATCCTCATGTCGCTGCCGCCCTTGGTGAAATGGCGCTACAACTGGCAGCCCGCGCCCGGCACCCCGGAGGCGGAGTTGTACGATATCTATTTAAAACCTCGCGATTGGCTGAAGACATCCAGCTGAACTAAAATTAAAATACAAGGCGCATGGAATTTAACGCCTTACCTCTGGACCAAGCATTGAAATCAATCTAGTAGCGGGGTCTTCAAATTTCAGCGTCGACACTCAAGAAGGACCTTCCTCATGAAACTCAAAAACTTTCTGATTCATTCCAGTACCACCCTCTTGCTCGCAGCGGGCATGGCTGCCCAGGCCTTTGAACCGCTGCCGGACAAGGTACCAACCCCGGCCGACAATCCCATGACCCCGGCCAAAATCGAATTGGGCAAACAACTCTTCTTCGATCCGCGGCTGTCGGTGGATGGCACGGTCTCCTGCAATTCCTGCCACAACGTGATGAGCAGCGGCACCGACAACCGGCCGGTGTCGGCCGGCGTGGACGGCAAACGCGGCGGACGCAGCGCCCCCACCGTGTGGAACGCCGCCTTCTTGACCGCTCAATTCTGGGACGGCCGCGCCGCCACCCTGGAAGACCAGGCCAAAGGCCCTATCCTCAATCCCATAGAAATGGGCATGCCCTCGGCCCAGATGGCCGTTGAGCGCATCAAGGCCATTCCGGAATACCGGGACCAGTTCGCCAAGGTGTTCGGCGGCGGCGACCCGGTCAACTACGACAACATCGCCAAGGCCATCGCCACTTACGAGCGGGTCTTGATCACACCCAACAGCCCCTTCGACCGTTACATCAAAGGCGATAAAAAGGCCCTCGACGCACCGGCGCAACGCGGCATGAATCTGGTTAAGGATCTCGGTTGCACGGGCTGCCACACCGGCCCCAATTTCGCGGGCCCCGCCACGCTGCACTCCGGCGAAGGTTTCTTCCAAAAATTTCCAGTGGTGGCCGGCACGGACTATGAGAAGAAGTTCGACCTCACTGGCGACACCGGCCGCCATGAAAGCACCAAGCAGGAAGCGGACAAAAATATGTGGCGGGTTCCAACCTGGCGCAACGTGGCTTTGACCGCGCCCTATTTTCACAACGGCTCGGTGGCGACCCTGGATGAAGCGGTACGAGTGATGGCGAAGACCCAGCTCAACCAAGAATTGAACGAGGCCCAGGTGGCGGACATCGTGGCCTTTCTCAACAGCCTGACCGGCGAGTTCCCGCAGCAAACCATGCCGCGGCTGCCCGGCACGCCCAATCGCACGTCGTTCGCCACCAAATAAGGTCAGCCCTGCTGGTCGGTATATTCCAATTTGAGCGCCCGGCACCGGGCGCTTTTTGATTGTCTTGCTGATTCCGCACCAAACTGCGCGGCGTTCAATCTTCTCCCGGTTCGCACGCCCCTTCGCATGACACGCTGAACCATCGGCGGTCATCGAGCCGCAAGGCGGTGAGCGCGGCGCCCCACACGCAGCCGGTGTCCAGACAGGTCACGCCACGGCCTTCGTAACGGCCGAGAGTGGACCAGTGACCGAACAGGATATTTAAATCCGCGCTGCGCCGGTCGGCGACCTCGAACCACGGCACTTGTCTGGCGGCTTGCGTGCCCGGCGCGCCTTTACAAGTGAAGGCCAGACTGCCGTCGGCTTCGCAATAACGCAGCCGGGTAAAACTGTTGGTGATGAACCGCAGACGTTCCCAGCCCCGCAGATCGTCGCGCCAGCGCGCGGGCTGGGCGCCGTACATCTGTTGAAAAAAAGGCAGCGCATCGGCGCCGCGCAACACGTGCTCCACTTCGGCGGCACAAACCTGGGCCGTGGCGAGGTCCCACTGCGGCGGCAGTCCGGCGTGAACCAGGGTGTACCCCAACTCCGCATCGTGATGCAGCAATGCTTGCCGCCGCAGCCAGACGAGCAGCGTGTCGCGGTCAGGCGCCTCCAACACGTCCATGAAGCTGTCCTTGGGCCGCAGTTTGGCCGCGCCGGCCGCCACCGCCAGCAGATGCAGATCGTGATTGCCGAGCACCGTCACCGCGCGGTCGCCCAGACTCTTCACGAAGCGCAGCACCTCCAGCGACTGCGTGCCGCGGTTGACCAAATCGCCGGTGAACCAAACCTGATCGTGTTTGGGCGAGAAGTGTATCGCCTCGAACAGCGCGAGCAATTCGTCGAAACAACCTTGCACGTCGCCTATTGCGTAAACGGCCATGGCGGTTTAAATCCGCTCGCTTCGCTGCACGCGTCCTGCCGCCAAAGAGGCCCGGCAAAACCCGATGAGATTTTCACTTGGCGATCTTGGCGGTTGAATATACGTTCGGATTGATTGCAAATCCGTTTCCCGAACTAACTCACACCGCATCAAACGCGAAGTACCCATTAAATTCTGCGTGCTCGACGGCCGGATATGGGTATTCATCTATACGTTTTCCGCGCCGGGCGGCACGCGTAAATTAAACGTCACCGGCCCGTCGTTGATCAGGTTCACTTGCATGTCGGCGCCGAAGCGGCCGGCGGCGACCGGCGAGTATTCGCTGCGCGCTAGCGTCACCAGATAATCGAACCAGTGTTCGCCGTCGGCCGGCGGCGCGGCGGGTGTGAAGCTGGGACGCATGCCATGCTGGGTGTCGGCGGCGAGCGTGAATTGCGGCACCAGCAGCAACCCGCCCTCGATGTCGCGCAAGCTCAGATTCATTTTGCCTGCCTGGTCGGGAAAAACGCGGTAACCGAGCAGGCGTTCCAGCAAACGCCGCGCTTGCGGCTCGCCATCACCGCGCTCCACCGCCACCAGCGCCAGGATGCCGCGCTCGATCGCGCCGATGGGTTCGCCGGCTACCGTCACCGCCGCGGCGCTGACGCGCTGCAACAGTCCGATCATCTCACCCGTTCCGCCATGGCGCGGGTGGCGTTGACCAGTGCGCTGACGATGCCTGGCTCGGTGGCGGAATGGCCGGCATCGGCGACGATCTTCAATTCCGCGGCGGGCCAGGCCTGCTGCAAACGCCAGGCGTTTTCGACCGGGCAGACCACATCGTAGCGGCCGTGGACGATGACGCCGGGGATGTCTTTGAGGCGATACGCGTCGCGGAGGATTTGCTCCGGCGCGAGAAAACTGTCGTGCATGAAATAGTGGCACTCGATGCGCGCCAGGCTCAGCGCCGTGTGCGCATCGCTGAAGTGGTTGACGACTTCGGGCTTGGGCCGCAGGGTGGAGCAGCGCCCTTCCCAGGTCGACCACGCCTTGGCGGCGGACATGCGGGCGATCTCATTGCCGCCGGTGAGCAGCCGGTAATAGGCGCCCACCATATCGCCGCGCTCCTCGGGCGCCACCGGCTTCAGATAATCCTCCCAATAATCGGGGAAGAGATGATTGGCGCCTTCCTGGTAAAACCAGTGGATCTCCCAGGGCGCGCAGAGAAAGATGCCGCGCAGAATCAGACCGCGCACCCGCGCGGGATGGGTCTCGGCATACACCAGACCCAAGGTCGATCCCCAGGAACCGCCGAACACCACCCAGCGTTCGATGCCGAGCAGGGCCCGGATTTTTTCCATGTCCGCCACCAAGTGCTGGGTGGTGTTGTCGATCAATTCCGCGTGCGGCGTGGAACGCCCCGCGCCGCGCTGATCGAACAGGACGATGCGATAAACATTGGGATCGAAAAAACGGCGATGATACGCCTCGCAACCGGCGCCGGGGCCGCCATGCACGAACACCACCGGCACGCCCTGCGGATTGCCGCACTCTTCTACATGCAAAGTATGCAGCCCATCCACTTTGAGACTGTGACTGAGATAAGGCTTAATATCCGGATAGAGCGCTGTCATCATCAACTCCCGAAAAATCACTGCATCACATCATACCCGCAAAGCGGGGCTAAGGCAGCGAACACCCTTCCGCGTTGCGCGAACCACTCGCCGCGCAAGCTTCGGGCGACACGCCCGGCCCGGGAAAATACACCGGCGCGAAGCCGCCGCCGGGGGTACGAAAATTGGTGGTCTGGCCTTGATAAAGGCGCGCGGCAAACAACTGCACGCGGCCCGCATAGGCATAGGCCCGCACATCGAATTTCAGCGCGGCGTCAGTGCCGTCCCGTTTGAGAGCCCGCTGCCCCGGCGATGCGTATTCTTGCGCCACATAACCGCCCGCGAGTATTTCCTGCCACACCCGGCGCGTGAGTTTATCGCCGCGATAAACCGCCTTGCTGCCGTAACCGGCCGCCGGTTTGAAAAACCAGCGGCGCCGCTCCGCCCACAAACCTTCGGCCGCCGCCGGCTCCACCAGCACGGTGGGTGCAATACCGTCCCGCACAGCCGCCAGCGTCTCCTCGTCCGCACCCCAGGCGCGCAGGGCCGTCGCGTCGCTCAACAACACCAGATTGCGTTTATCGGCATACAACGCGTGGGCATGGGGGTGGGGTGTCACCACCACGGCGCCCGCCGCATAGGCCGCGCGCAAGGTGGCGTGAGCGGGGTCGTCAAAATAAAAATCCGTGAGTCGATTGTACACCGAATCCACGCTTAGCCCGGCGTGATAAAGCCCCCCGTCGCGCCACTCCAATTCATCCGCGGCGACGATCACCGCCTCGATGCCGTGGTGAGTGAACAAGCGCTGGAACAAAATGAATTCCGGATAGAGGTACTGTTCGGCGGGGGCGTCATCGACTATCGCCACCCGTCGCAAAGGTGCATCGCCGCGCTGGCGCCGCCATTCGTCGCGGAATATCGCCACGAATTCCGCTTCCCGCGCGGCGAGCTCATCCGTCCCGGCCAGCTCCGCCCAGCCCTGACAGCAACTGAGCTGTGCGCGGGCGAGCACGCAGTTGAGCAGCGCGCCGCCGGCGTTGGTGTTGATCTCGATCAGCCGCGGCCCGGCGGCGGTGAGGTGAAAGTCGTAACCGAAAAACACCCCGCGCGGACCGGGATCGCGCCGGGCGATCGCGGGGGCCCGGGCCAAGACGCGGTCCTGATAGCCCGGCAGCGCCACCACGGTTTCCACCGCCCGCACCAGCGCCCGCATCTGTTGCGCCCAGTGCGGGGCGGCGAAGACGGCGGTATCGGAAAAGAGGTGGGGCCGGGTCTCCCTCAGCCATTGGTAGAACGTGTCGTCTTCCAGTTCTTCCGCCAGCGCGCGGGCCAAGGCGCCGTGATCGACGGTGGTACACCGGCAGGATCGGTTCAGCGCCTCGGCCAGCGTGTTCGACATCGCGTTACGGCATCACTTGCAAACGCCTGGCTAACGCGAGGCGCGCTTGCGGTCGTTTTCCGACAACATCTTTTTGCGCAGCCGGATGAAGTTCGGCGTGACTTCCACCAACTCGTCGTCGTCGATGAATTCCAGTGCCTGTTCCAAACTCATGCGGATGGGCGGAGTGAGGATCAGCGCTTCGTCGGTGCCCGCGGCGCGAATGTTGGTGAGCTGCTTGGCCTTGAGGGCGTTCACCACCAGATCGTTGTCGCGGGAGTGAATGCCGATGATCATGCCTTCGTAGACCTCTTCGCCATGACCGATGAACAAACGGCCGCGCTCTTGCAGATTGAACAAGGCGTAGGCCAGGGCCTTGCCCATGGCGTTGGCGATCAACACGCCGTTGAGGCGCTGGCCGAAAGAACCTTTTTTCATGGGGCCGTAGTGATCGAAGACGTTGTACAGCAGGCCGGTGCCCTGGGTGGCGGTGAGAAACTCCGTGCGGAAACCGATCAGGCCCCGCGAGGGGATGATGAAGTCCAGACGCACTCGGCCCTTGCCGTCCGGCATCATGTTCTGCAAATCGCCGCCGCGGGTGCCGAGCCGTTCCATGACCGTGCCCTGGTGTTGTTCTTCCACGTCGACGGTGAGCTGTTCGAAGGGTTCGTGTTTCTCGCCGTTCACGTCCTTGATGATGACCTCGGGGCGCGAGACGCCGAGTTCGTAACCTTCGCGGCGCATGTTCTCGATGAGGATGCCGAGGTGCAATTCGCCGCGGCCGGCGACGCGGAATTTATCCGGGTCTTCGGTTTCGTCTACCCGTAGCGCGACGTTGTGCAGGAGTTCGCGCTGCAGGCGGTCGCGGATCTGGCGCGAGGTGACGAACTTGCCGTCGCGGCTGGAGAAGGGCGAGGTGTTGACCTGGAAGGTCATCCGCACCGTGGGCTCATCCACCATCAGGGGCGGCAGGGCCTCGGGGACTTTGGGGTCGCACAAGGTATCGGAGATATTGAGTTCTTCAACGCCGGTGAAGGCGATGATGTCACCGGCCTGCGCGTCTTGGGTCTCGACGCGGTCAAGGCCGAGGAAGCCCAGCACCTGCAGGATGCGGCCGTTGCGCTTGCGGCCTTCGCGGTCGAGGATCACCACCGGGGTATTGGGTTTGATGTGGCCGCGGGCGATGCGGCCGATGCCGATGACACCGACATAGCTGTTGTAGTCGAGCTGGGAGACCTGCATCTGGAACGGGCCTTCCATGTCCACTTTCGGCGGCGAGACATGTTTGAGTATGGCCTCGAACAGCGGCGTCATGTCACCACTGCGCACGTCGGAGCTCAGGCCGGCATAACCGTTGAGCGCCGAGGTGTAAATCACCGGAAAATCCAGTTGCTCGTCAGTGGCGCCCAAACGGTCGAAGAGGTCGAAGGTCTGGTCCAGCACCCAATCGGGCCGCGCGCCGGGACGGTCGATCTTGTTGATGACCACGATGGGCTTCAGGCCCTGGGCGAAGGCCTTTTGGGTGACGAAACGGGTCTGCGGCATGGGGCCGTCCACCGCGTCCACCAGCAGCAGCACCGAGTCCACCATCGACAACACCCGCTCCACCTCGCCGCCGAAGTCGGCGTGACCGGGGGTGTCGACGATGTTGATGCGGTAATCGCGCCAGCGCACCGCGGTGTTTTTCGCCAGAATGGTGATGCCGCGCTCTTTTTCCAGCGCGTTGGAATCCATCACCCGCTCCGTCGCAGGACCGCGCGAGGCCAGCGTGCCGGATTGCTGAAGGAGTTTATCCACCAGGGTGGTCTTACCATGGTCGACGTGGGCGATGATGGCGATATTGCGCAGATTCTCAATCACGGGGGAAACCTCGAATTTAACCGCTTATCACGGGGGGCGCTAAAGGCGCTAAAGGGGAATTAAAAAATGCTTACTGGATTACTCAAAATCGGCCGCCGGCCCAGCGCGGCAAAAAAGGTGGGGTATTATACTTGTCTCGCCATCACTTAATCCACCTCGGGTTAGCGGCAAGCGATATTCAGGTCAAAACCGTCCCCATCAGCCCGCCGATCAAATAGGTGGCCAGGCCCGCCGCGCCGCCGATCAGCACCATCCGCAACCCGCTCCACCACGCCCCCTTGCCGGTGAACAGGCTAAGGGTCGCGCCTACGGCGAACAAGGCGGCGCCGGTCACCACCACGATGGCCGTCAGCAAATAAGGCCCCGGCCCGAACAGAAACGGGATCAGCGGCACCATGCCGCCCACCGCGAAGGCGGCGAAAGACGAGATCGCCGCGCCCCACGGTGAGCCCAGTTCATCTGGGTTCAGACCCAACTCCTCGCGGGCCAGGGTATCGAGGGCCTGTTCAGGATTCTTCATCAAGCCCGCGGCGACCTCATCCGCCTGCACTTTGGTCAGGCCGCGCGCCTTATAGATCAGCGCCAGCTCTTCTTGCTCCTCGATGGGATATTCTTCCAGCTCTTCGCGCTCAAGAGCGATCTGATATTCGAACAGCTCGCGCTGGGAACGCATGGAGACGTATTCCCCCGCCGCCATGGAAAAGGCCCCGGCCAGCAGACCGGCGATACCGGTGAGTAGCACAACCTTGGGTTCCTGAGTGGCACCCGCCACCCCCATGATCAAAGCGGCGTTCGACACCAAACCATCATTAACCCCGAACACGGCAGCGCGCAGATTGCCGCCCGCCTCCACGCCCTGGTGGCGATGCCCGAGCTCGCTGAGCGAGGTGGGCATAGGGTGGCCGCCGTGCACCGGCCCGCCGCGGTACACCGACATGCCACGCACTTTCATCGCCACCAACACTGGCCGCAGCGCATGGGGACCCATAATGCGGATCAACCACGCCACCAGCCGCGCGCGCAGGCCAGGATGAAATTCGGGTACCTTTCCGCCGGCCCGCTCGATCTGCTGCTGCCAGATGCGGGCCTGAGCCTCGGCCATGTCGGCCAGCTCGGCGAACAAGGTGCTTTTGACGGGGTCGGGCTCGGCCCGGGTGACGAGGCGGTATAACCAGGCCGATTGCTTTTCTTCGAACCAATTTTTTATGGACATAGTGATTTCCGTGTACGGACCCGCTCAGGCCGGCAGCGCCGTGACCTCGGTCAGCGGCCAGCGCGGCCAGGCGGTGAAGGCCAAGGGTTCGACTTGACCGGCGCGTAAGCGTTGATAACCGGCATAGGCGATCATCGCGCCATTGTCGGTACAAAACTCCAGGCGCGGATAATACACCGTCGCGCCGAGGGGCAACGCCATTTCGCGCAAACGCGCCCGTAAGCGCCGGTTGGCGCTCACCCCGCCGGCGACGACTAGACGCGTCAAGCCGGTCTCCTCGAGGGCACGCCGGCATTTGATGGCGAGGGTATCCACCACGGCGTCCTCGAAGGCGCGGGCGATGTCGGCGCGGGTCTGCTCATCGGCCAGCGGCGCGGCCCGCAACGTGGTAAGCGCGTGGGTCTTGAGCCCGCTGAAGCTGAACTCCAAACCCGGCCGGTTGACCATGGGCCGCGGGAAGTGAAACCGTGCCGGGTCGCCGTGTTCGGCGAGCTGGGCCAAGGCCGGCCCGCCGGGATAACCCAGCCCCAACAACTTGGCGGTCTTGTCGAAGGCCTCCCCCGCGGCGTCGTCGAGGGTGTCGCCGAGCAAGGCATAACGCCCCACGCCGTCCACTCGCATTAATTGGGTATGGCCGCCGGACACCAGCAAGGCGACGAAAGGAAAGGCCGGCGGATCGTCTTCCAGCATCGGCGCCAACAAATGGCCTTCCATGTGATGCACCGCCACCGCCGGCACTCGCAAGGCCCAGGCCAGGGAACGGCCAATGGCGGCCCCCACCAGCAAGGCGCCGATCAGTCCCGGTCCGGCGGTGTAAGCTATTCCGTCGATATCGGCCCGCCGCAAACCGGCCTCGGCCAGCACTTGCTGCAACAAAGGCAAGGTCTTGCGTACGTGATCGCGCGAAGCCAGTTCCGGCACCACACCGCCATAATCCTCGTGCAAGCGCACCTGGCTATAGAGCGCATGAGCCAGCAAACCGCGCTCGCTGTCGTAGGCCGCCACCCCGGTTTCGTCGCAGGAGGTTTCCAGTCCAATCACTCGCATCGCATGCGGCTTATCAAGTTGTTTCGCATCATGCCGTAAAAATCTTATACTTCGGTCTTTTACCCACCAACCAAGAGGGTCCGCAGCGCGCTGGCGCGACCCCCAGCTTAAGGATTATACGCGCCATGATACAGGTACGCGGTCTCACCAAGGTATTCCCCACCGGAACAAAAGCCGTGGATAACTTAGATATGGACGTCACCGACGGGGAGATATTCGGCCTGCTCGGTCCTAACGGCGCCGGCAAGTCCACCACCATACGCGCGCTTTCCACCCTGTGCGGCTTCGACAGCGGCACGGTGAAGGTGGCGGGTTATGATGTGGACATCGACGCGCAACTCGTCCGCCAGACCATCGGCCTAGTGGCGCAAAATACCGGCATCGACTACTTCCTCACCGGCCGCGAGAACCTGGAACTGCAAGGCCAGATGTACCGCATGAAAAAGGCGGACATCCGGGGCCGCATCACCGAGTTGGCGCGTTATTTTGAATTGGAAGACAGCCTGGACCGCACGGTGGCCACCTATTCGGGCGGCATGCGCCGCAAACTGGACATCGCCACCGCCTTAATCCATCGCCCCAAACTGGTGTTCCTCGACGAACCCACCCTCGGCCTCGACATCAAAAGCCGCAAGATGTTATGGAGCTACATCCAAAAACTCAACAAGGAAATGGGTATTACCATCCTACTCACCACCCATTACCTGGAAGAGGCGGACATGCTGGCCGACCGGGTCGCCATCATCAGCGCCGGCAAGATCCGCGCGGTGGGCACCCCCGATGAATTGAAACGCGCCATCGCCTGCGACGCCATCACCATCAGTTTCGAACAGCAGGATTGGACCACCCAGCAATTCGCCCACGCGCTCAAGCAGGCCGGCCACATCAAAGATCTGTTGTGGCAGGGCAATAAACTGCACCTGT